>JAHFTY010000119.1 GCA_023265365.1 Acidobacteriota bacterium | reverse complement strand
CGCGCCCGGTTGCGCGATCTCACGCGTTTCGTCGTTCCGTTGATCGAACGGCTCGACGCGCTCCCGTCCATCGCGTCGTGGGGAGAATGGCTGACTCTTCTCGAGCAACTCGCTTCGCGCTCCCTGAAACAACCGGAGGGCGTGCTCACCGCGCTGGCTGAGCTGCGCCCGATGTCCGGGATCGAATCCGTCACGCTCGACGAGGTTCGCGAAGTTCTCACCAACCGGCTGACGTTTCTCCGCATCGAACCGGCAGAGCGCCGCTATGGGAAGGTATTCGTCGCCACCATTCCGGAATCGGCGGGCATGTCCTTCGCGAACGTCTACCTGCCCGGACTCGGCGAGGACATCTTTCCAAAACGCGCATTCGAAGATCCCCTGCTCCTCGATGAGCATCGCCAACGCGTCAGTCCGGACCTGGCGACGCAGGACACTCGAATCGCCGACGAACGACTGCTGTTTCATCTGGCCGCGGCCTCGGCCGAACGCACGCTGTTCGTCTCCTTTCCCCGCATGAACCTCGCACAGGCCCGCGCGCGCGGGCCGTCCTTCTATGCGCTCGAAGTCATTCGCGCCATCACGGGCCGCGTGCCGGACCTGCAGGAGCTGCAGCGAACCGCGGCCGAATCGTCGCAGGGAGTGGCGGCCTGGCCATCGCCGCGGAATCCCGCCGACGCCATCGACGATGCCGAATACGACCTCGCGCTTGTCGGCCAGCTCCTGCGCGCGCCGGTCGAACATGCCCGCGGAAGGGGCCGCTATCTGATCACGGCAAATGCGAACCTGGCCCGATCTCTCCGTACACGCGCCGGACGGTGGCGCCGGCCATGGGCCGAAGGCGACGGTCTTGTCGATCCTTCCGCCGAGACGCTCGCCGTTCTCTCGAATCACCGGCCTGCCGCACGTCCGTTTTCGGCAACAGCGCTCCAGCAATTCGCGGCGTGTCCCTACCGGTTTCTTCTGCACGCCGTTCATCGGTTGCAGCCGCGCGACGAAATCGTGGCCCTGGAACGAATGGATGCGCTCACGCGTGGAAGCCTGTTCCACTCCATCCAGTTCCGAATCCTGTCCGAACTCAGAGACCGGGATCTTCTGCCGGTCTCTCCGGACAGTGTGAGTCACGTCCTGACAGTCGCCGACGCCGTCATCGACGACGTTGCAGGCCGGTACCGCGAAGAACTTGCGCCCGCGATTCCGAGAATCTGGGAAAGCGAAGTGGAAGACATCCGGTGGGACATTCGCGGCTGGCTGAGAGGCATGGCGCCAGCCGGCGGGCCAACCGCCTGGACGCCGCGCTGGTTCGAGCTTTCGTTTGGCCTGCCTTCGGGCCGGGACTCGGATCCGGCAAGCGACGGGAACCCCGTGGAATTGCCGGACGGGCTGAAGCTTCGCGGTTCGATCGATATGATCGAGGAACGGGACGGACACCTTCGCGTCACGGACCACAAAACCGGAAAGGCGCCGGCGATTCCACCCGGACTGACGGGCCGCGGCGAGGTGCTGCAGCCGGTGCTGTATGCGCTGGCGGCCCAGGCCTTGCTCGGCATGCCTGTGGACGCCGCGCGGCTGTCCTATTGCACCGAGCGCGGCGGCTATCGAATCGTTGACGTTCCGATCACCGGTGATGCCCCGGCTGCGCTCTCGAAAATCATTTCGACGATCGACGAATCGCTGCGTCTGGGATTTCTGCCGGCCGCGCCACGGGAAGGCGCCTGCAACTGGTGCGACTATCGAGTGGTATGCGGACCCTATGAAGAGACGCGTTTTCAGCGCAAACCGAAAGACCGTCTCGCGGCTCTCGAGCAGGTACGAAAGGGTTGATGCGGATGGATGATCAGGCGGGCCGGGAAAGAATCCGAACGTCGCTGGACGAGTCGCTGATGGTGGAAGCGGCCGCCGGCACCGGAAAGACTTCCGAGCTGGTGCGCCGCATCGTCAACGTGCTGGGGAGCGGACGCACCAGCGTGGATCGCATCGTCGCCGTGACATTCACACGCAAGGCGGCCGGCGAACTCCGACTCCGGCTGCGTTTCGAACTGGACCGGGCGCGGGGGGCCGCCGGCACTGCAGTGGAGCGTCGCCATCTGGAGGACGCGCTGTCGCGCCTCGAAGAAGCGCACATCGAAACGATTCACGCGTTTTGCGCAGAGCTCTTGCGGCAGCGTCCCGTCGAGGCGCGAATCCCCCCGGGCTTCGAAGAACTCGACGAGCAGCAGGCGGCCCGGCTCTACAACCGCGCCTTCGATACATGGATCCAGTCGGCGCTCCAGACCATGCCCCCGGGCTTGCGGCGCGCTCTGACCCGGCTCGCCTCGGACGGCAGTTCGCTCGATCGCCTTCGATTTGCGGGACGCACACTGGTCGAGTGGCGCGATTTTCCGTCGCCCTGGAAGCGCGGCATCTTCGACCGGCTCCAGGCCGTGGACCACCTCATCCCCGAAATCAGCGAAGTGGCGCAGATGGCGCGAACATGCACGGACACGCGTAACACGCTTCGCCGGCACCTTCAGTGCGTCACAGACTTCATTGCCCGGCTTCAGCGCACGGAAGCCATCCGGGGGAGGGACTACGACGATCTGGAGACACTGATCGTGCGGCTCGCGCGCGATCTCCATCGGTACCACGCCAAAGGCGCCAAAAAGTTCTCCGAGCAGTTCTCGCGAGACGACGTCGCCGCCGCGGAAGACCGGCTGCTCTCGAACCTCGATCAGTTCGAACGGCATGCCGGCGCGGACCTCGCCGCACTCCTCCAAACGGAAATGCGCGGGCTTGTGGACACTTACGAAACGCTGAAGTCGCGGGCAGGCAAACTCGATTTTGTCGATCTGCTGATCCGGACTCGCAACCTCATTCGCGACGATGCGGCGGTTCGCCGATTCATGCAGGAGCGTTTCACCCACCTCTTCGTCGACGAGTTTCAGGACACGGATCCGATTCAGGCTGAGATCCTGATGCTCCTCTCCGCAGACGACCCCGGCGACACGGACTGGAACGCCATCCGGCCCCGCGCCGGAAAGCTGTTCATGGTCGGGGATCCCAAACAGTCGATCTACCGGTTCAGACGCGCGGACATCATCATGTATCAGGAGCTGTGCCGGCGGCTTCGCGATAAAGGCGTCGGCATCGAATACCTGAACCGCAGCTTCCGCAGCGTGAGACCGATCCAGCTTGCCGTCAACGCCGCGTTCGAGCCGGAAATGACCGGCGACGCCGCAACGGGGCAGCCGGCGTATGTGGGCCTCGAAGAATTCGCGCCGGCGGCTCCGCAACCCGGTGTCGTCGCGTTGCCGATACCTTTTCCTTACGGCGCCCGGCGCGTCAGTAATGAAGCCATCGATCGTTGCCAGCCCGATACGATCGCCGCATATGTCCATTGGCTGATTCACGACAGCGGCTGGACCGTTCGCGATCCGCTGGCGAACGATCGACGCGTGCCGGTCCAGTCGCGGCACATTGCCATTCTGTTCCGCCGCTTCATGTCGTTCGGAGAGGACGTCACGCGCAGCTATGTGCGCGCGCTGGAAGTGCGAAACATTCCGCACGTGCTTTGGGGCGCCCGGTCGTTCCATCAGCGGGAAGAGGTGGAGGCGGTGAGAGCCGCGCTGAACGCCGTCGAGTGGCTGGACGATAAGCTGCATTTGTATGCGACGCTTCGCGGTTCGCTGTTCTCGATATCCGACGCGCTGCTTCTCCGGTATTTCAGCAAGGACCGCGACGATGCCCTGCCCGAATTCCAGCCGATAGCCGCCGCCGTCGAGTTCATCCGCGATCTTCACAAACGGCGGAACCGGCAGCCGGCGGTCGAAACTGTGAACGAACTGCTCGAAGCGGCCAGGGCCCACGCGGGTTTCGCGTTGCGGCCCTCGGGCAACCAGGTTCTGGCGAACGTCTACCGCATCTGCGATCTGGCGCGCTCGTACGAACGTTCAGGTGGCTATTCGTTCCGGGGGTTCGTCGAGCATCTGAACGCGCAGGCGGAAAGCGAAGACAGCGCGGAAGCTCCCGTTCTCGAGGACGGAGCGGAGGGTGTCCGCATCATGACCGTTCATGCGGCTAAGGGTCTCGAATTCCCCATCGTCATTCTCGCGGACATGACCGCCAACATTGCCCAACGCCACCCGGACAAGCATGTGAACGGATCGCTCCGCCTCTGCGCCACCCGCATTCTCAATTGCGCGCCATGGGATCTGCTGGACCACGAAGACGAGGAACACGCGCGCGACGAAGCGGAGGGCGTGCGGGTCGCTTATGTGGCGGCGACACGCGCAAAGGATCTGCTGGTGGTGTGCACGGTCGGCGACGAGCAGCGGGACGGGTGGCTGAAACCGCTGAACAAGTCGTTGTACCCGCCGCAAGCCTCGTCACGAAACCCTCAACAGGCGCCGTTATGCCCGGCGTTCGGGGAAACAACGGTGCTGCAGCGCCCGGTCGAGTTCGACGGCGATGCCGAGACGTCCGTGAAACCGGGGGCCCACCGGCCTGAACGGGGCGAACACACCGTGGTGTGGTGGGATCCGGCGCTGCTGCGCCTCAATGTCGATCCGGGCTTCGGACTCCGCCGCGAAGAAATCCTCATCGACGACGCCGCCTTCGGCAGCCAGAGCATCGTTTCTTACAACGACTGGAAGTCCGGCCGCGACAACGCCGTCGCCAATGGCGCGAAGCCGGGCCTCGACGTGTTCATCGCAACCGATGCCCACGAACCGCCGGACGGGTACGCGGACGCGGTGCGCATTTCCCGCGTGTCGCGGCCGGGCCGGCGGCCTCGCGGTTCCCGTTTCGGTTCGCTGGTCCACCTGATTCTGCGCGACGTGGACTTCATCGCCACGAAGGACATCATCGAACCGATCGCCAATACTCATGCCCGCCTGGTTGACGCCACGACTGACGAAATCGCGGCAGCCGTTCAGGCGGTCGAGGAGTGCCTGAAGCACCCCCTTCTCGATCTCGCCCGCAAATCGAAAACGGTTTTCCGCGAACTTCCAATCCTGACGCACACCGCTGACGGCAAAGTCCTGGACGCCGTCATCGATCTCGCGTTCGAAGATGAAACCGGTTGGATCGTCGTCGACTTCAAAACGGACGCCGAGGATCCCCAACGCGCCGGAAAGTACCGGCGGCAGGTGGGCTGGTACGTCTACGGGCTCGAGCGTGCCGTCCGGCAGCGCCCGGCGGGTTGGCTTCTTCACGTCTGATCGGCCACGGCAATTGCGGATTATTGAGACCGTCACCCAATGGGTCGAGAATGTCCGGCGGTTCCTGACGCTTCCCGTCTACCGCGCGTCAGTTGAAGTGGATTTTGCACAACGCACACCGATGGTCGGCGACCGGGTGGAGGCATCGGTGTAATTCCGGTAATGAACCATGAGATTTCTTTCGTCGCTGTCGGACCAGCCGCCGCCGCGAAAAACTCGATAGACGCCGTTGGCGGAGCCTGGCGGATTTCGATCGGGGCTCACGCTGTAGTAGTCGCGCCCATACCGGTCGTTGACCCATTCCCATACGTTCCCGGTCATGTCATAGAGGCCGAAGTTGTTTGGAGGATAAGCGCCTACCGCGACCGGCCCCTTCGGGAAACCGGTGTGGGCGGCCTTCACGTTCTGGGGAGACGCGGCGCCGGAAGGAGCGCTCTCCCGCGCCGGCACGGTCAACTGATCACCCCACGGATAAAGCTTCCGGTCGAGGTCTCCGCGCGCGGCGCGCTCCCATTCGGCTTCGGTGGGAAGGCGCTTGCCCGCCCATTTGCAATACGCATCGGCGTCGTCCCAACTGATGTTGTACACGGGATGCCGTTCCTTTCCGGCCGGGATTTTTCCGCCTGCCCAATGAAAGGGCTTGCGATGGCCTGTAGCTTCGACGAAACGTTGGTAATCCTCGTTGCCGGTTTCGTACCGATCGAAGTAGAAGGCATCGAGGTCCACCAAATGGACAGGCCGGTCATCCAGCCGATCCCGCTCGTTCCAGCCGAGTTCGTCGACGAGCCAGAGCTGGGTCCGGCCCATCCAAAACTCTCCCGCTGGAATCAAGACCATCCCGGGGACGTCACCCTTTGGATTCGGGCCTGCCGGCTGCTGACGCAATCGCCCGTGGCTGGTCAGAGTGAAGGAAACGAGCATGAGCCCGCATAAAGTCATCGGCAAAGTGCGGCTTTTGATCATGATCCTTAAACTCCCAACGAAAGAGCCGGAATCGCAGAGTGATGCATTTGCAGTCAGGCTCGACAGTTGTAGGTTCGCGCGTTATTCCATCGGCTATGCCGGCTATTGAAACAGTTCGTCGATGACGTCGTTCGTGATGAATTCCGCGCCGCCGATTGGCGCCGTTTCAATGTAGTGGTATGAACGGCCGGAGGGTGTGTTTTCCGCCGTCTTTGTCCAGTCGACGCCCAGCGCCGAATAGATCGTGGCCACGATGTTATCCATCTGCGGCTGTTCTTTGTGTTTCCAGCCGGTGTCGATGCACTGCGATCCATCGTCATTCGTCCGGCCAATGGCGCGGCCGCCTTTGACGCCGCCGCCGGCGAAGAGGGCCGAATACGTGAAGCGGTA
The DNA here is from genome assembly GCA_023265365.1 of Acidobacteriota bacterium. Lineage (GTDB taxonomy): Bacteria > Acidobacteriota > Terriglobia > 20CM-2-55-15 > 20CM-2-55-15 > JAHFTY01. The sequence continues at coordinate 7,929 of JAHFTY010000119.1, read as the reverse complement.
ATGATCGCGGCCCTGGACCGGATTCAGATCGGGAGTCCGCCCAAACTCGCTGGTGGCGACAATCAGCGTTTCATCCAGCATTGTCTTTGCGGGCTCATGGCCGGGCAGCGATGACAGATCTTTCAGCAGGCTGCTCAGTCCCTTATCGAGGCGATTGCAGGTGGCGTAATGGTTTCTCCCTCCAGGCCGGTTGCGGTCGAAGATATAGCTGTGGTGATCCCAGCGGTCGCCGTCGTAGATGTAAACGAAACGAGTGCCCGCATCCGCGCTCAGGAGGTTTCGCGCGAGGATGCAGCCCAGCCCGAACTCGTCCTCGCCATACCGCTGTCTTTCATCCTCGGCCGCCTTGAAAACCGCGGCCCATCGCGGATCGTTGAGAATCCGGTAGGCTTCCTTGTAGAACGCCTTGTAGTCGGAGGCCTTGACGCCCAGCGATGCACGTTCGGCCCGGGAGACTTCGGCCAGCGAGCCCAACAGATTCCAGCGGCGCTCCAACAGTTGATCGACGCCTTCCCGGTTTCCGGCAAACGACTGGAAAACCGACAACGGGTCCAGGTCAAACGCCGCAAATCGGGCTGGGAAAAAGCCGGACCCGATCGATCCGGCCCGAGCCCTCGTCAGGAAAGTGCTGACATAAGGAGGAAACGTGTCGGACTCACGGCGGGAGGAGTCCAGTTCCGCAGCGACCACCGTGCCAAAAGCCGGGATTTCCTTCGCGACGGCGACGTTCTGCGCCCGGCCTGTTTGCGTGTGGTACTGGCCATTGAAATGGACGAGTTCCGGCGAACGCATCGACCGTACAAAGGCGAGGCGGTCCACCTGCTCGGATAGTTGCGGGAAAAAAGTCTTGGAAAGATAGATATCCGCGGCGGCTTTCCGGACATCCAGATCCTTCGGCGTGTACCTGGTCTCCTTGAAATCCCAGCAGTCCATCTGGCTCATTGCGCCGCCCATCTCGATCAGGATGCAATTCCGGGCCGTTCCCCGCGGGTTCGCGGCGCCGGAAGCCCGAACGCTCAAGGGCCAGGTGACACGCTCGAACCAGACGCTCGAAAGAGCCACTCCTCCCCACTTCAACACATCGCGGCGCGTGGGAAACAAATCGTGAAGTCGCCGATCCATTGATGTCTCCTTCCGCTGTTTCACTAATGGTTCAACACGAATTCGATGCCGTTCAGCAGAGCCCACTGCAGGTCTTCGGCGCCGGCCTTCCGGTCCCTTTCCATGACTCGAAGGGCGACCTCTTTTTCGGCGGGCGTTGGCCAGCGCGTGAGGCTGGAGAGGAACAGTTCATCGACGATTTCCGCATTTGTTCGATTGGATGCCGTTAACTCCAGGAGCCGGGTTCCCTTATCGGCCAGGACGCGATTGTTGATCGTTGGAGAACTCATCATCAGCATGGCCTGCATCGTCGTGGCCTTGTTCACCGTTTGGGCGGGAGTGCTGCGATTGCTCTGGAAAAACGCCTGCATCAGCGCCCCGATGTCCGGACCCTCTCCGGCGTTTTCGCCTCGGGCCCGGGCGCTCGCGCCGCCCGGGGTCGCCAGTTCCTGGACACGAGCCACTTCAGTCCCGCCGAAGTTGAACTTGTATGGGCGGCCGGTCGCCTGCGCGACGGCGTCGGCAATCTCGGGTCCTGTCAAGATCCTCACAAACCGGCGCGCGTAGTAGGGCGTGTAGGACTCCTTCCACTCTCCGTCGAAGTGAGGAGACAACTGGTAGGCGCTGGATTTCATGATGGTTTTCATCAGGTGGTGAATGCTGAAGTTGTTCGCCTTGAAGTCGAGGGCGAGCGCATCGAGTAGCTCCGCATTCGTGGGCTGAATCGTCCAGGGCTTTGGAGGAGGATTCTTCGGATCCAGACGAGCCAGATCGAAGCTGTCATACGGATCCACAAAACCCACCGTCATCAACTTTCCCCAAATAAGGTTCACCGCCGCACGGCTGAACTGGATATGGCTGGGCAGAATGCGCCCCAACTCTGCACGCGGGTTCGCCCCAGGCTGCGGCCTTTCGCCGGTGAGCAGGAAGGCCGGCTCATAGGTCTTGCCGCTGCGGGGAAAACGGTTTTCGCTGAGCGTGAAGAATGGCGCGTCGCCACCCGTGTTGTAGCCGGCCGCGAGGTCGTCAACGATTGAATTGGCGGGCGAAACGTTCTTTGCCCGGTCGTCCCACGTCGCAATCGCTCGAATGCGGCCGAAGAATGCAGCCTGCCGGTGAAATTCATCCCTCGTCTTGCCGGTCAAATAGAGATTGACGGACTCCAGATGCCCGGCTCCATCGTGACATGAGACGCAGTCCGTGTTGAGGCCCAGGAAGATGCGGGCGACGTCGATGCTGAACTCATCGATCATGTCCAGCCGGTTTTCCAGGAAATAGTTGTCACGATCCGTCGGAATCCGGCTCTTGGCGTTGTTCAAAACCGCCCGGTCGAGAAGGCCCAGGGAGGGGACCGTCATGTGGCTTTTCGCAACGCCGGTCACGAGATCATGGAACACTTCGTTGTAAGGCCGGTCCACGCGAAGCCACTCTTTATTCCAATACTGGAACACGGCATCCTGCAGACGAAACAGATCGCCCCAAAACCAGGCCCAATGGTCCGCAAATTCTTCCGTGCCGATCAACGAATCGATCAACTTGTCGCGCTTTTGCGGATCGTTATCGGCAACGAACCGGCGCACAGCCTCGGGGGCCGGGAGCAGGCCGGTCGCGTCCAACGTCGCCCGGCGAAGAAATTCCTCATCCGCCGACAGCGGCGCATGAGGTACTCCGTCGCGATCCATCCGCCCAAAAATGTGCTGGTCAACCAGGTTCTTGATCGGCGCCGTTGGCGTCCGGGTTCCACTCCGCGCCAGCGCCTGAGCAGCTTCCGCTGTGAGCCGGCCGGCTTCGGCCGCGGTGTCCGTCTTCGTCGCATTCATTCCCCGATGAACTTCCTCAAATCGATCAACCGGCGGAGGGTTGAGTTTCTGTTTTTGCGCAGAGGATAACGAGACGGATAACCATAGTACTGCGCAAGCAGCGATTGCCACTCTCAGAGTGCTCATGGTGCTCATGTTCACCACCTCCAGAGGTTCCTGATCGACAAAATGTTTGATCGGAGATCGATTACCCGAGTGGTGGCAAACTATGACAATTCTCACGACGCCGATATGATCGAAATCACATTCGCAAGTGATCCAAGGGAGCTTGAGGACCACAACCGCCGTACTCGCCAAACGGGTGGCCGCGTTGGCCCCTCCGATCCAGATGTGCGATGCGCAGGCGCGGACCCTGCCGAAGATGCCTGAGACTCTCGCAGTGGTCGTCAGTCAACGTGAAGCTGAAGCGGAGATCAATAATCTCTGTCGATATTTCGGTGCGGATTGCGTCAACCCTCAGCCAACTTGGAGTACTTCCACAGGATTCGTCGTCGCGGCCCGCCGAGCCGGCAGATAGCTGGCGAGTGCGGTGGTTGCAACCAGGACGACACCGACTGTCGCGTAGGTCAGCGGATCGAGTGGAGTGATTCCGAATAGTTGCGATCGCATCAGGCGCGTCAACGCGATTGCCGCGACGAGACCGATCGCCACGCCGATTCCCGCCAGCAGCAGTGCATGTCTGACAAACATCCAGAGCACCTCGCCATATCGTCCTCCCAGCGCCAGGCGGATGCCGATCTCACGATGTCGTTGCGTGACGACATAGCTGACGACGCCGTAGATTCCGATGAGTCCGAGAAGCAACGCTGTGGAGCCGCTGATCGCGAGGATGAGCAACGTCATGAATGTGCGCGCCATGGATCGCTGGTACATCTCTCCGAGCGTTTGGATCTTTCCAAGCGAAAGTTCCCGATTCAGCGACCAAACCGCGTTCTGAAGATCTCTCAAGAATACGGCTGTTCCTGCGCGGGAACTGCGAACGACGAAAAAGGCTGTTCCGGAAGAGGGATAGCCAAGTAATGGGAACGCCATCACGGGCGGTGCGGGCTCGGTCAATCCGTTGTGATGGACATCCCCCATGACCCCGACGATCTCCAACCATGGACCCGTCGGGCGCAAAGCGATCCGCTTTCCGAGCGCGGCCTCCGTGGATCCCCACTCTTTCCGCGCGACGCTCTCAGAAACCAACACGACAGACCGGCGGCCATAAATATCCGCCCACTCAAAGCTGCGGCCGGTAACCAACGGCGTCTGTAGCGTCTCGAAGAATTTCGGCGAGATGACCTGGACTTCCATCCATGGAAGAAAGCCCTCAGTTGAAGGGCGGCCGTCAACGTAGTAACCGCCGGTTCTGCCGTTGTTATCCATGGGAAGGCCATCGTCGTTCGCCACAAGCGCGACCGAGATAACGCCTGGTACGGCAGCGATTCGGTCCAGAATTGCGTCTTGAATCCGCACCACTTGTTCGGAATCGGCAACCAACGCAGGCGGGATCGTGAGCTGAAATGTTTGAACGCGTTCCGGCTCCCTAAACCCTGGATCGACTTGCCGGAGAGCATCAAACGTGCGAAGCATCAGGCCCGAACCAGTCAACAAAGTAAAGGCAAGGGCAAGTTGCGCAACCATCAGCGCGTGACGTCCGCGGTTCGATTCCCGGCCGTCGGTAATGGAACGGCCTCCCCGTTGTACGCCAGCTGCGAGGTTTGCCGTGGGAAGATGAAGCATCGGAAGCATTGAAAGGATCAATGCCGAAAGCACGGAGAGCGCTAACGCGAACAGCGTGACTCTGCCGTCGATTGTCACATTCATGATGTCCGGCAGGTCCGCGCCGGCGGCCGAGAGCAGCACTTGAAGCGTCCAATAGGCTAGCGCCAGACCAACGACTCCACCTGCAAGGCCGATCAGCACACTTTCGGTCAACAGCAGGCGTGCGATCGAACCGCGGCCGGCGCCAATCGCAGCACGGATCGCAAACTCGTGCCGTCGTGTTTGACTGCGGGCGAGTACGAGATTGGAAACATTCGCGCACGCGAGAAGCAAAAGCATCGCGACCGTCGTCATCAGGATCCATAACGTACTTCGGAGATCTCCAACGACGCGTTCTTTAAGGAGACGGAAGTTCGGTCCAAGCCCGGCCTTCTCTAACTCCACTCCGCCGAACCTTTTCACTCGGAACTGCTCGGCCAGCATGCGGATTATTCGTGCACCGTCGCGATTGGCTTCTTCGAGAGTGACGCCCTTCTTCAAGCGTGCGATGCTGCGACCGCTAAAAGACGGAAACCCCTCTTCGGAGCGGCGCAGCTTGTGTGGCATGAAAATGTCGACGGGGTACTCAAAGAATCGAAACGATTCGGGCAATACACCGATGATCTGGCGTGGCACGCCGTTCACGCTCAGGGTTTGTGTCAACACATCGATCGCGCCATCGAAACGGCGTTGCCAAAAACCGTAAGAAACCACGACGGTTGGTGCGGTCTCCGGAAGATCGTCCACTGATTGAAAGCTGCGGCCGAGCACAGGACTGGCGCCGAGAACGGGTAAAACCTCGTGCGTCACCTCGACACTTCGCGCGGTTTCCGGATCGCCTCTGCCGGTGACGGTTACTTCACCGCCTCTATCGTGCCAATGCCCGACCGCCTCGAAGACGGTGTTGTTGTCGCGATAGCCGAAATAGATCGCCGGCCCAGAGGCCAGACTGCGGATCCCCACGCCTGGAGCCTGATGCATCAGATCGACGATCCGGTCCTGATCCGGGTAGGGCAGCGGATGAAGCAGGACGCCGTTCACAACACTAAACAAGAGCGTTGTCCCACCGATGCCGAGCGCGAGCGTCAGTACGGCGACGAGCGCAAATCCCGGGTTCTTGCGGAGCGTTCGGAACGTATAACGCGTGTCCTGTCGCAGTCGGTCGAGAAACGGCAGTGAGCGTTCCTCGCGATGGAATTCCTTCGCCTGTTCGACGCCTCCGAATTCTCGCCTCGCCATGACCCGGGCTTCTTCGGGTGTCATCCCTCGACGCCGGAATTCATCCTCCATCAGAGCGAGGTGAGAGGACACTTCTCGATCCATATCGCGCTCCGCGGGACCGGGCCGGAAGAACGCGGCAATTCGCAGAAAGAAACGGCGGAGGGAACTCATGACGTCTCCCTGGTCGAGAGTTTCTCAAGGAAGCCCACCAGACGCTGCCACCGCTCCGTCTCACGGCTCAACGCTCGCTGTCCGGATTTGGTGATCGTGTAATACTTCGCGTCGCGATTGCTTTCCGTCTTCTGCCACGAACCCTTGATCCAGCCCTTCTGCTCCAGGCGAACGAGAGCGGGATACAGCGTTCCCTGATTCAACACGAATGGATGATCGGCAACCTGCTCCAATCTCGCCGCGATGCCGTAGGCGTGCTGCGGCCCCATGGTAGCAAGCGTTCGGAGCACGATGAGATCCAGCGTCCCCTGCAAGAGCGCGATGCGATGCTTCCCTCCACTAGACATGCCAGTTCACCTTGGCGCAAAGCATGGATTAGTCTGTACTGGGACGTCAAGTGGTGTGTAGCTATCTGGTCCGCCAACTCTTCCGTTGGCCAGAGTCTGCCTGTGGCGCAGGATCCTTCCAATTTCTGCCATTCGGGCCGTCTCTCCAGATGGTGTAAGCTGTACGCCCTTGTCATGAACCGATTCCTCGTGCGAGCGCTCGGCGCCACACTGTTTGTGAGTGCGTTTCTGCTGTTCTGGTGTCAACCCATGGTAGGCAAGATGGTCCTTCCCTACCTTGGCGGCGCCGCGGCGGTCTGGACGACGTGCGTGCTTTTTTTTCAGGCGATGTTGCTGGCCGGGTACGTCTATGCGCATTTGCTTGGACGGATTCCGAATGTGCGGGCGCAAATCGGAGTGCACCTGGCCGTGTTGCTGCTGCCGCTGTTGTTCCTTCCGTTGAGTTTTGCCGGTGGCGTGGGCGGCGCGGCGTTCGAGCATCCGGCGGCGTCCCTGCTGGGAAAGTTGCTGACGACGGTGGGCGTTCCGTTCTTCGTGATTTCGACGACCGCTCCATTGTTGCAGAGCTGGCTGGCTCGTACGGAAGACAAGGCGGCCAGGGATCCGTACTTCCTCTATGCGGCGAGCAATCTCGGAAGCCTGCTGGCGCTGCTGGTTTATCCGTTCTGGGTCGAGCCCAGGATCGGCGTCACTGCGCAGAGCGCCGTGTGGACGGCCGGATACGCCCTGTTGACCGCAATGATCGCCATCAGCGCCGGAATCGTCTGGCGGACGGCAGGCCGCGGGATGCGCGGCGGCAGCGCGGAGGCAGCTCCGAATGCGGACATCCTCGATCCGGCATGGCGGACGCGGCTGTCATGGGTTTTCCTTGCGCTTGTCGCGTCGGGCCTGATGTTGGCGGTCACGAACCACATCACGTCGAACCTGGCATCTGCCCCGTTTCTCTGGATTCTTCCGCTGGCCATCTACCTGCTGACTTTCATTGTCGCTTTCGCGCCGAGCCTTCATATGAGCTCCGCGCGGGTCTCCCGACTGATTCCTGTCGTCCTGCTCGGCTTGTTTCCGATGGTTTGCGCCGATGTGATCGCGCCGCCGGGCCTGAACTGGATTCTGATCGCTCTGCACCTGCTTCTGCTCTATGCCGGAGCATTGCTGTGTCATACGAAACTTGCGGAGGGCCGGCCCGACTCGCGGTACCTGACGGAGTTTTACCTCTGGATTTCGCTCGGCGGCGTGTTTGGAGGGTTGTTTACGGCGACGCTCGCTCCGCTTCTGTTTCGGACCGTGCTGGAATATCCGCTGCTGGTGGCCGCGCTCGCGTTCCTGCGGTCCTCTTCGGTGAAAGACTACCAACCGAACGATGCGGACTGGAATTACCCCGCGGTGGTGGCCGTTGCGATCACGCTGATCTGGCTGCTGTTCCGAAACACGAACATCGACAGCGACGTCTCGGTGCCGGCGCTTGTGCATACCGGTCTCCTTTTCGTGGCGTACAAGTTCAGAACGCGTCCCATCCGGTTTGC
>JAHFTY010000118.1 GCA_023265365.1 Acidobacteriota bacterium | reverse complement strand
AGTTCAGGAAGGGCCCGTGTTTGTCATACGCGTTGATCCGCGCCAGATAGAGTTTCACCAGGTGAACCGCGGTCAGCTTGCCGCGCTTCATGGCGTCGTGGATTTGATTGATGGTGGCTTCGTTGAGTTCTTTGGGACCGAACCCGTTGGCGAACGCCGGAACGGATAAGAGGAAGATCAAAAAAAGGGCTCTCATGGCGCCGTATTCTAACCAATATTGACAAGGGTTCCCGTGAAAGGAGTAGAATTGGGGCGTTTCGGTGGATTGATTTGTGGCGATTGCAACCACCTAAAAAAGTTGCTAAAGAGCCCCCTGCCTTCAGCACCCACAAATCTTGTCAAACCATCTTCTTGCTTGGAGGGTGAGAATGAGAAAGACGTTACCTTTGTTACTTTTGTTTGTGCTTGCGATTCCTCTGGTCGCTTTTGCGCAGGTGTCGCGGGGAACGATTCTGGGAACGGTAAAGGACTCGTCGGGAGCGGTGATTCCCGGGGTGAGCGTCAACGTCATCAATGAAGATACGGGACTGAACCGCTCGCTGATCACGGATGAAACCGGTTCGTTCAATGCCGAACTTCTCCCCGTTGGAAAATACCGGGTGGAAGGCGAACTCAGCGGTTTCCGGAAAGAAGTTCGAACCGGCATCGAATTGCACGTCGACCAGAAAGCGCGCGTCGAACTGACGCTGCAGGTCGGGGACGTTTCCGAAGTCGTTCATGTGGATGCGGCAGCGCCGCTGGTGCAGACCGAAGATGCTTCCCTGGCGTCCACCATGGATAACCGGAAGATCATCGAACTGCCGCTGAACGGGCGCGACATCGCGCAACTGGCCTACCTCATTCCTGGCGCCTTTGCGCCACGGCAGGGTTCCAGTCTTGGCGGACGCGGCGGATTTTCGATTGCCGGTCAGACGGAGAGCACCAACCAGATCATGCTCGACGGCGTGAATAACAACGGCGGCGGCACGCACGAGATTTCGGCGCGCGTGAACGTCGACGCGATTCAGGAATTCAAGATCCAGACCAATACCTATGGCGCGCAATACGGCCGGTTTGCCGGCGCGCAGGTCGATGCGGTGACGAAGTCGGGAACGAACGACTTCCACGGCAACCTTTACTATTTCCATCGCAACGACAATCTCGATGCGAGAAACTTCTTCGATCCGTGGCCGCTCGACAAGAAGCCCGAGTTCCGCCGTCACCAATACGGTGCGACGGTGGGCGGACCGATCCAGAAGAACAAGACCTTCTTTTTCGCGGGCTATCAGGGTCAGCGGCAGTTCAAGGTTCTGACGAAGACCGGAACGCTGCCGTTGCCGGACTACTGGAACGGCGACTTTTCGAGATCCGGGCGCACGATTACCGATCCCCTGACCCGGCAGCCGTTCCCCGGAAACCGCATTCCGGCAAATCGGATCAGCCCGCAGGCGCTTCAGTACCGTCAGTTCTATCCGGCAGCGACGGATCCGTCGAAAGCGGTGGGGAATTACACGGCGCTGCAGCCTTCTCCGGATAACTACAACCTGTTGAACGGCCGTTTGGATCACACGTTCAACACGAAACATTCGATCTTCGGGAGCTACACGCACTACTCGAACGACCTGATCGAATACCCGATCGCGGGCAATCCGACGATCCCGGACTTTGCGGTCGACGGGCACATCTATTCGCAGTTGTTTGCCCTGTCCGATGTCTACACGCTGACGCCGACGATCATCAACGAATTCCGTGTCGGCTTTAACCGCCTGAGCCGCATCCGCGATCCGCTGACCTACAAGGATCGTTACGCGAACAAGGAACTCGGCATCAGCGGCACCATCGCGGATCGTTTTCCGATGACTCGAGGCGTTCCATACATCGACGTCACGGGCATCGAACGCATCGGTGACAACACGAACATCCCGCAGCACAACTTCAACCAGGCGTACACGATCGTCGACAACATGTCGATCCAGCGCGGCACGCACTCCTTGAAGATCGGCGCGGACTATTACAAGAAGGGCCAGAACACCATCTTCATCACGAATCCCCGCGGACGCCTGAACTTCACGGGCGCCAGCACGGGTTATGGGTTCGCGGACTTCATTCTCGGACTGCCCGCGCGCACGGAGCGCAACATTCCGGGAGATTGCGATCGTTGCGGAATCGACTTCCACACCTGGATCACGTCGATGGACGCGTTCATTCAGGATGACTGGAAGGTGAACTCCAGACTGACGCTCAACCTTGGTGTCCGTTACGAGCTCAACTGGCCGTTGCAGGAAAAGTACAACAAGCTGATGAACTTCGATCCGGCCACCGCCCAACTCTACAGGGCGGACAAGCTCAAGTCGCCGTTGTACAAGTTCGACAAGAACAACTTCGCTCCCCGGCTCGGCGTCGCGTACCGGCCGTTCGACGACACGAAAACGGTGCTTCGCGGCGGCTTCGGCGTGTTCTACGGAGTGGACAGTCTCTGCAACTGCAGTTACTACTCCATCAATCCGCCGAACTTCTACAACCAGGCGTTCACGCCGGAGACCGGAAACCCGCTGTCATTGACGATTGCCGATCCGTTCCCGGCATCCCGGGCCAGCACGGCGCTGTCGATCTTCGGGTCGCCGAAAAACTACCCCAATTACTACTACACGAACTGGAGCTTTGGTCTGCAGCGGGAGCTGCCCGGCGACATCGTGATCGAGTCGATTTACGAGGGCAAGAAGGGCATCCGTCTTTACCAGTCGCGCAACATGAACCAGGCGGTGCCCGGGCCGGGTTCGCTCGCGTCGCGGCGTCCTTTTCCGCAGTGGGAAACCATCACGTGGCAGGACGCGGTCGGCCAGTCGATCTACCATGGCGGAACGCTGAAAGTTGAAAAGCGGTTCACGCATGGCTTGTCACTGCTGTCGAGCTACACCTACGGAAAGATGATCGACGACGCGGGCAATCCGCAGAACTCCTACGACCTGCGGGCCGAGCGGGGACTTTCCGACTTCCATAACAAGCATCGCTACACCGCAAGCTCGGTATTCGAGCTGCCGCTCGGATCGGGACACAAGTTCCTCTCCGGCGCGGAAGGTCCGGCGAAGCTGATTCTGTCCGGCTGGGAAGTTTCGACCATCTTCATCGCGCGTTCCGGACAGCCGTTCACGCCGACCTACACGAACGACAACAGCGGCACCGGCCAGAACCGCGATCGTCCGAATCTGGTTGGCGACCCGTCCGTGGCCAATCCCGGACCCGGAGGCTGGTTCAACGCCGCCGCCTTCGCCAACCCGGGCGCCGGACGCTTCGGCAACGCCGGCAAGGGTTCGTTGACCGGGCCCGGCATGTGGAACCTCGACACGTCGCTCATCAAGACCACGCGTGTCAGCGAACGGAAGACCGTGCAGTTCCGCGCGGAACTCTTCAACGTTCTGAACCATACCAACTTCGACGCCCCGAACGTTCAGGTGAATAACGCGAACTTCGGCCGCATTTTCTCGGCTCAGGATTCGCGTCAAATCCAGTTCGGTCTGAAGTTCGTCTACTAGCCTCACACCCGTTCGAAGCGCCGGACTCACATCCGGCGCTTCGCGCGGTCCTTCCTTTCAACAAAACCAATCTCTTGAACAGCAGCACCCCGGCGCTTCGCGCCACCCCTCCTCGTCGAGGAGGGGAAAACGCGCCTTATTGGGACAGCTGTGCCTCGGTGAGTGGGGAAAACTTGATTTTCAGCCATGCCCGGAACGTTCGAGTTGCATCGTTGCGCGCCCCGGCGCGCCATGCAACGGCGTGGTAGCAGTCTCGGAAGGGGCTCGCCTCCTTTTGGCTTGCGTGGCGGGCCCCCCCGCGAAGATAATCCGCGCCAAGGCTATCAAGGTGATAACAATTCCGCCTCGATTGACCGGATTCGGCCCAGCCATCCCCCCAGGGTATCGGGCGTTTTCAATAATAGCCAACGGCTGTTTCGTTTAAGGAGGTCTCAATGGTTTTAAGGAGAAGGCGGGCACATGTGTTGACGGTTCTCGCGCTGGTGCTCGCTCTTGCCGTACCTGGACTCGCACAGATTCAGACTGGAGCGATTACCGGGCGCGCAACAGATACCAGCGGCGCTTTGATCCCTGGCGTCGAAGTCAGCATCAGCAGTCCGGCGATGATTGGTGGCGTCCGCACCTCACCCACCGATGAAACGGGCACGTATCGGTTCACGCTGTTGCCTCCGGGCACCTACCGCGTGACGTTCGCGCTGCCGGGATTCAAGACTCTGAACGTCGACGGCGTCAACGTCGTCGCGGGCGGAACGATGACGATCAATGGCCCCCTGGAAGTATCGACTGTCGCTGAAGAAGTCACCGTGACGAGCGACGCTCCGCAGATCGACCTTCAGGCCGCAACGGTCGGCGTGAACTGGAGTGCGACAAACATGGACAAGATTCCGTACGGCCGCGATATCCGCGGGCTGGCGCAGCTCATCCCTGGAATCTACACGCCAAACTATGACGTCGGCGGAAACACCCTGGGTGGTTCCACCACGATCAGCGGCCGCGTCTACGGCCGGAGCGGCGGCGAGTTGTTGTCGTTCGAAGGCGTGGTCTGGGATCAGTTTTTTGGTGACTATCTGACCTATCAGGAAGTGAATGTCTCGGCCGCCGCCAAGGGCGCCGAAGCGCAGAGCGCCGGAGCGGCCGTCAGCTTCGTGATCAAGTCCGGCGGAAACGATTTTCACGGCTCGTCGTACGCGAACCTGCAGAAAGGTTCGTTCCAGAGCGACAACGTCAGCGACAAGCTGAAGGCGTTGGGTTATGTGCCCGGCAAGAACAAGTTCACCAAACTGTACGAAGTGAACGGCGATGTCGGAGGTCCGATCATGAAGGACAAGCTGTGGTTCTATGGAGCCTTCAGCTATCAGTACTCCGGCCTGTTCCTTCCCGGTTTCATCTCGGAGTCGAACGGACAGCAGGTCGAGTTTTTCACGTCCCTGCACAATCCGACCATCAAGCTGAACTATCAGTTGAATAACAAAATGAAGTTCGAATTGGTCGAGCAGTTGAACCGCAAATGGCAGCCCTACCGCGGCGGAAGTCTGTTCGTCAGCAAGGAAGCCTCGCAGAACCAGCTCGCGTGGACGGCGATCGGCCCGTCGTTGAAGTACATCTACATCATCAGTCCGAAACAGACACTCGACGCTTCGGTGAATCGCTCGGGTTACTGGTGGCCGGATTATGCGTGGTCGAAGGGCATTCGCAAAACGGACACGACGACTGGAACCAACCGGGGACCTTTCGTACAGGTGTACCGCCGGCCCATCCGCTGGGGATGGAACAGCACCTGGAGTTATTTCGGAAACATCGGCGGAAAGAACAACGAGATCAAGGCCGGTATCAACGGCTACTGGGACAAGAACTACACGGATCAGTTTGGATATCCCGACTCGAACCAGATGATCTACCGGTACACCAGCCTGCCCGGTGACGTGGCCACGCCTCCCGATCCGGCAACCCTGAGTACGCAGGCTTTCCTTCGTCCGAATTCGATCCAAACGGTCGACTACCCGAACTTCACCACGAGCGGCGTGAACTACCAGTCGTGGTTCATCAATGACAAGATCACGCTGAGCCGCAAGTTGACGATCAACGTCGGCGCGCGCATGGACCACTACTCGTCATGGCTCCCGGAGCAGGGCAACTATGGCACAGGCCCATGGTCGACCAAGAATTTCATCCCGGAACAACGCAACTTCCCGGAGTACACCAACTATTCGCCGCGGTTCTCGATGGTTTACGACGTGAAGGGTGACGGCAAACTCGCCCTGAAAGTCAGCTACGGCAAGTACGTCGGCGCCGGGTCGGGCAATGGAACCAGTAATGGTCCGACCGGAAGCAACGTCAACACAAACGCGATTCGAACCTGTACCTACAACAACTGGAACGGAACGATCCCCGTCACGATCGGCCGGGGACCGGACGGGCTGTTCGGCACCAGAGACGACACGGGCTCTCCGGGACTTGTCTGGAACGCCTGCACCGGTGGCGGAGGCAGTCAGACTCTCGATCCGAACCTGAAGGGCGGACCGATCACGCATGAATACACTGCGGGAATGGAACTGGGTTTGAAGCATGGTTTCCAGATCCGCTTCAACGCGGTTCACAAACTCGATTATGGCGGGAATAAGACGCTCGACCTCGCGCAACCTTTCAGCGCCTACACGGACATCCGCTCCGGGACCGATCCTGGACCGGACAACAAGTTCAACACGTCCGATGACAAGACGGTCTACGTTTATTCGGTTCCGTCGACTTTCGCGACCGCGGGACAGACGATCACAAAGCGGATCAATTACGAAAAGAATGAACGGAATCGTCTGTACACCGCGTATGAAACGACGCTGAACAAACGATTCGCGAACGGATGGTCGATGCTGGCCGGCTACACAGCCGACTATCAGAAGGCCAGCAATCCGAACCCCCTGAATCCGAATCAAATCCTGTACGGTTCAAACAATGGAACGAGCACCACGTCCTACACATTCGTCACCCCGTACTGGAGCTACTCGCTGAAGATGAGCGCCACCTACGACCTGCCTTTTGGTCTGAAGTGGGGCGGCACCTATAACGCGCAGAGCGGCGATCCGTATGGCCGCACGGTCACGATTCGCGATGGGCGCAATTCCAACGTGAATGTTCAGGTGCAGGGTATTGCCGGACGTTATCCGTGGGTGAAGCTGTTCGACAACCGCATTTCCAAAGCCTTCAAGGTTGGCGACAAGCAGTCCATCGAAGCGCAGTGGGACCTGTTCAACACGATGAACACCTCTGCCCTCCAGAGCTGGCCCACGACCCAAAGCGCTCTCGCGCCGGGCGCCGCGCTGCCGTCGTGCGGATGCGGTTCCTCGACGTATCATGTCCCCACCGTTAGCGGCGGAATCGACGCATCGGCCGCATCGCCGATCCTCGCGCCGCGCATCTTCCGGCTGGGCGTTCGTTACCGTTTCTAGTTTTTACCGATCCATCCAGGGGCGGCCATCCCGGCCGCCCTTTTTCATTCGGTGTCAGGCACCACTGACACCTTTTCCTGGCAGTTCCTTTACAATGTCGCGATGCGATCATTACTTTTCGTTTTTGCGTTTGCCCTTCAAGCCCCCGCGCAGACCCCGGCCGCCGTCGAAAAGGATTTCGTTGTCCGGGATTTCAAATTCCAAAGCGGCGCGACGCTGCCGGAAGTGCGAGTCCATTACCGAACGATCGGGAATCCGGGGAACCCTGCCGTGTTACTCCTGCACGGCTCCAGCGGCGACGCCACTCAGCTCATGGCCGCTTCGTTCAGCGGCGCCCTCTTTGGCCCGGGGCAGCCGCTGGACGCGACAAAACATTTCCTGATTCTTCCGGACCTTCTCGGCAACGGAAAATCCACCAGGCCGAGCGATGGACTCCACGCAAAATTCCCGAAGTATGGTTACGGCGACATGGTGGAACTCGAGCACCGGCTTGTTACGGAAGGACTGGGCATCCAACATCTCCGCCTTGTGATGGGCGTTTCCATGGGTGGGATGCATACGTGGATGTGGGGCGTCCGGTATCCCGGGATGATGGACGGCCTGGTGCCTGTCGCCGCACAACCCGTTCCCGTCGAAGGACGCAATTTGCTGTGGCGCCGCATTCTCTCCTCCGCCATCCGCAACGACCCGGAGTGGAAGGGCGGCGACTACACCCAGCAGCCGCGCGGATTCCTGTCGATCATGCCCATGTTCGACATGCTGATCCAAAGTCCGCTCCGGCTGGGCGAATCGCTGACCGGCATTGAAAAAGCCGACGCGTACCTGCAGCAGTTCAACGAAAAAACGCGGACGAGCGACGACGCGAACAACATCCTTTATCGATTCGAAGCATCCTGGGACTACAACCCGACACCCAACCTCGAAGCGATCCAGGCTCCGCTGCTGGCGATTGTCTTCGACGACGACGAACTGAATCCGGCCGAGACCGGGGTGATGGAACGCCTGATGCCGCGAGTCCGAAACGGGCGCCTTGCTCTCATCCCTGCGGGGAACGGTTCGCAAGGTCATCGGACCCAGGTTCAGGCCGGCGTCTGGCGGGACAAACTCGTGGAGTTCCTCGGTTCTCTTCCCGGCCGTCAGTAAGGAACGGCTAGCCTCGCGAGGGCGTCTGCCGGTCGCGCTGAAACTTCACGATCGTGCCGACGTCCTGGTCTTCAAATCCGGCCGCCGATGCTTCCTCGTATGTTTTCAGGGCCGCTTCGGCAATCGTGACCGGCACGCCCAGAGACTTTGCAAACTCCGTGATGGTGCCCATGTCCTTCCGCACGTTCGCAATGTCGAATCCGGTTTCTGCGGGATGACCGAGCAGCAACGGAATCTTCACCGAAAGGGCGGCGAACGCGGCCGGACTCTCTCCAATCACGTCGAGCATGCGTTTAAAGTGCAGGCCGTAACAGGATCCCATCGCCATCGCTTCCGCGAGGACTCCCCAATACGTGGTCAACAGCGTGTTGTGCACCAGTTTCATGGCGGCGCCGCTGCCGGACGGGCCGAGATACTCCACTCGCCGGGCGAACGCATCGAATACAGGCTTTAGCTCCTGGACGTCCGCTTCGCGTCCTCCGGCAAACACCAGCAACCGGCCTTCGCGCGCCGGCAGGACCGTGCCGGCGACGGGGGCATCGACGAAGGCCGCTTCTTTGGCGATCGCGGAAGCGGCCAACCGTTTGGCGGTTTCCGGGAGGATCGTGCTCATGTCCGCGAAACGTCTTCCGCGAACATCGCCGGCGAGAAGTTCCGAATAAACCGATTCCACGGCATTGTCGTCCGTCAACATCGTCAGGACAACGCCGGCGCGCGCCGCGACGTCGGCCACGCTTCCGGCTTTTTCCGCGCCCGCTGCCAGAACCCGGGTGAGTTTCGTTTCCGTGCGGTTCCACACCACGACGGGAAAACCGGCGCCCAGGAGACGCAACACCATTGGCTCGCCCATGCGGCCGATGCCGATGAATCCTGCCTTCATGTCGAGATCACTCCCATTCCTGTCATCAATGCCTGAATCGGTTCATAACTCAGCAGTCTCATTTTCGGGTCGCCCAGCGCGCCTGCTGCCGCGATCCACGTTCGAATCTCCTGCCCTCCGTTGCCGGCCTCGTTGAATATCGTCTCGCCGGTCAGGCCTGCCGCCAGCGATTGAACGGCGCCCTCCTCGAAGTGACGGAGAACCATTCGATCCCATTCCGGATTGATGCGCGCCTGCAACGCATCGACTTTCTTCATCAGAGACGTCTCGCGATCGCGGCTTTCGGCAAAACCGTTGATCCGGCCGTGAATGGCGTTCTCTTCGGACGGGGCCGGCGGATCGTGAGACAGTCCGCCGGACGCGAGGACAGCAATTCGAAGATCCTTCGGAAATGCCGCGATCGCTCGACCGACAGCCGCTCCGAACTCGTAACATCGGCCAGGGGGCGGCAACGGCGGGCCCGCGGCATTGATGAGGACCGGAAGAACCGGCAGATGCGCGATGTTCAGCAGTTGAAGGGGTTGGGTGATCCCATGATCCACCTGGATGTCGTGTGAAAAGGCGGGCGCGAATCCCTCATCAAGCAGACCTTGGAGCACGTGTCCGGCAAATTCTCTGTTTGTCGCGAAGGGGCCGCGCGGAGTATTCCAGTCCCCGCAGCCTTTGACGACCCCGACGCTGATCACAAACGCCGGCATCAGGTCGTAGAAAAGGGCGCGAAAGTGGTCCGGACCGAAAACCATCACGATGTCGGGCGCGGATTCCAACAGGCGCTGTTTCAGACCGTCCACCGCGGCCTGAAATTTCGCCACCTGCCCGTGATCTTTCGCGATTGGAAAGTTCATGAGCGGCGAGTGTGAAAGGGCGCCGCCAAAAACAATTGTCGCCATAGCGTCTAAGAACCGAACAATTGCAAGGCCCGGCTGACGAGTTCCAAACAGGCCGACTTATCGTAGAACAGAAAGTTGCTCGCAGTCGTTCGAACGGGATCGCCGTTGAAATAGCGCTCGTACTGGAGCTGCCGCGACCCGAACGCATCGCCGGCCAGCTCCCACGCCAGCTTGTACAACCGCGTACGTTCCATCGCGGTGACGCCGGCTCCCTGAAAGTATTTCTCGACGTCGGCCGCAACCGGACCTTCGAAGTCCGCGGCCGCCGGCATCATCATCAAACCGCCGGCGCCAATGGTTTGCAGGATCTCGATGACGCGGGGATAGACGCGAGGAACATAGGTGCGGAGCGTCATCAGCGGCTGAAACGAGGGTCTGACGGTGCCGCGCGGCGTCGTTTCGTATTCATGCTCGGCTCGTGCGATGCAGCTCTTCACGATCTCGACGTAGTTCACGCATTCGCCAAGCATCTCCTGAACATGGAGATGAACATCCGTTTTCACCGCTCGAGCCATCTCCATCGCGATGCCCGTGGCGAACTCGAGTTTCACGAGCGCCCGTACGGAGGTCTGGTGACCGGTGTACTGCCGAAGATTGGTATCGGGATACAGGGCGTTGCTGAGCGCCACGTCCTTGTATAGGAAGACGCGCTCCCAGGGCACCAGGACATCGTTGAAGATGAGCAGGCTGTCGCATTCCTCGAACTGGCTGGCCAGCGGATGATCGGCAGGATCAAGGTCGCCGCGATCGTATGGAGGACGGCAGATCTGGCGGAGGCCGGGAGTGTCGACAGGCAGCGCGAAGACCATCGCGTTGGCCGATTCTTCCGGATGCAGTCCGGGAAGGTTATAAACGAGAACCTCGTCCGCGACCGGTCCCAGCGTGGCAAGCATGCGCGCGCCTCGAAGGATGGGACCGCCGGATGTTTCGCGAACAACACCCATGTGAAGGAAGGGATCGGCCTGCGCGCCGGTCCCCTTCGACCGGTCGTTCTGCGGGGGAATCAACGCGTGGGTCAGCATCAGGTCGTTCGATCGCGCGTACTCGTAGTACCGAAGCACGTTGTCCGCATACCGGCGGCCTCCACGCGCGAAAACATCGGCCGCGTCGGCGAAGGCGGCCAGCGTACAGTTCAGGAAGTCCGGAGAGCGGCCCATCAGTCCAAACGTCGACTCGGCCCAGGCGCGAAAACCGTTCCGCCGGCGCACGAGGTCGTTGTAACAGCGTGGAATCAGGAAGGAGGTGCCGGCGCGCTCGCCCGATTCGGGAACGACGTAGCTGAGCGTTTCCTGGAACGCCGGATCGTGCTGCATATCGAACAGGTTCGCGATGCGCTCCACCGGGCGCCGGAAGGCGGGATACGTGGTGACGTCGTCGACACGCTTGCCATTTGCCCAAACGTCGCGCGGCCTCCGTTTCAACCCATCGATGTATTGGCGTCCTGTGCGGATTGTCATGATTTTCGGCTAGGATGCTACCACGTCAGGAGGAGCTTCATGCTGTGGACGGATCTGGCTCAAGGCGAGTTCTCTCTTCAATACGTCGGCGTTAACGGCGTCCGGACCCGATGTCTTTCCGCCGGCCAGCGGGAGGCTCCGCCACTCGTCTTTCTGCACGGAAGCGGAGGCCACCTCGAAGCATATCAGCGCAACATCCTTCCCCACGCCACGCACTTCCGGGTTTTCGCAATCGATATGCTGGGCCATGGATTCACGGACAAGCCCGACCATGACTACGAGATCGATCACTATGTCGATCACCTCATGGCCTTCTGCGATACGCAGGGCCTGAGCCGGATTCATCTTTCAGGGGAATCACTGGGCGGATGGGTCGCGGTGCGCGCCGCGATCCGGCATCCGGAACGAATCGGCAAACTGGTGCTCAATACCGCGGGCGGGTTGACCGCCGATCCGGTGGTCATGGAACGCCTCCGCACATTGAGCATGAACGCCGTTCGCAACCCGGATCGCCGGGCGGTCCGGCAGAGACTGGAATGGCTGATGCACGACAAGAGCGTGGTGACCGACGATCTGGTTGAAATGCGATACCGCATCTACAGCCGGCCCGGAGCGGAGAAAATGATGGAGCACATCATGTGTCTCCAGGTGATGGAGATCCGCAGGCGGAACATGATTCCCATCGAGGACCTTCGGCAGATCAAGGCGCCCACACTTGTCGTCTGGACCGATCACGATCCCACCGGAAAGGTCGAGGTCGGCGAAACCTTCGCGCGGGAAATTCCGGATGCGCGGCTGATCGTCATGGAGAACTGCGGGCACTGGCCCCAATACGAAGATGCGGAGACGTTTAATCGAATTCACCTGGAGTTTTTGTGCGGATGAATTTCAGATTCTCAGAATCTGCAGGAATCTCAAATCTCAGGAATCTCAATTAGAGGAATCTTCGAAGATCCCAAGCCGTCTATTTCCACCGAATCACACTCATCATGTTGGAGTAATCATCGGTCCAGGACTTGATATCCGTGGGACGGGCCACCTGCTCCCAGTTCTCGCGATTGGGAATGTGATCCAACGCCCCGGGCGTGCGTGCTGTCGCAACGTAGTCGGAGCTGGCTTTGCCGGCGGGCGTTTCGTCATCGTCGTGGCGGACGAAGGCGGGCAGGCCTTCGTCTTCGACGACGGCGGTGGCGAGCTTTTCCACGTCCAGGTACCGGTTTGAAACGTGAAACAGCAGAATGCCGTTGGGTTTCAGTTTCGTCATGTACATGCGGACGGCTTCGCGGGAGACGAGGTGGGCGGGAATGGAGTCAGAGTTAAACGCGTCGAGGACAATCACGTCGAACTCGTGATCGGGTTGGGCCTGGATGGCGAGCCGGCCGTCGCCGATCACGATGTTGCAGGCGTCACCGCATCGCCGGGTGAACGTAAAGAAGCCGCGGGCGATCTGTTCTACCTGCGGATCCACGTCGAAGAACGTGATTTTCCGGTCGGGGCCGCCGTATGCGGCGATCGTTCCCGTCCCGAGTCCGACGACGCCGACGTGTTGATTGGGCCTGCGGCTGATCAGTTCCATGACGTCACCGATCGGACCGGTCTTGTGGTAGTACGACAACGGCTGCCCGGCCAGGGTGGGGTCGAGACTCTCGATCCCGTGCATCGTGTCGCCATGCAGCAGCTTTCTCACGTTCTCGTTCGGATCGAACAGGACCTTTTTCACGCCAAAAAAATCGCGTGCCACAAACACGCGCGTTGCGCTTTCGAACTTGATCGGAAGAATGACGGCGTAGGTCAGCAGCAGCAGGGCGAACGCCATCGCGAATCGGAGGACGCGTTTTCGCAGGAGCAGTGCCGCCAAAATGAACACCACTTCGATGACGGCGACGGCGATATTGTCGTTCGTCCAAACGTCGCGGGTCCAGCCCAGGGTGAAGTTCGTAACGTCGATGTTCGCCCACTCGATAGCCTTGAATCCGAGGCCCATCAGGAGTGCGAAGATAACCACGGCGGCCGGGTCCTTCCAGCTGAGGCGCTGGCCGGGTTCACGGGAGGTTCGAAAGAACGCGATCATCGCGACCAGCAACGGATACTCGAATACGGTGCTGAACAGGGCCGGGGCGAGGATCGCGGTGAATATTCCGCCGAGCACGCCGCCCAGCGCGACCGCGAAATAGAACTCCGTCAGGTACGTCGACGACGGACGCCTGTCGGCCAGTGACGAATGGCAGAGAAGCCCGCCGAAGAAAAGAATCGCGACGTGGCAGCTCATCAGGACCCAGATCGTCTGGGCGTGGACGGGCACGCCGACAGCGACAATCGGAAACAGGACGAGAAGGACAGGCGTCGCGATCGAGGAAACAACCGCCGTCGAGAGCCGGATCCTCCGTGCGAACGCCATGATGAAGGTCAGCAGGTAGACGGCGAGAGGAACGACCCACAGAAACGGAACCGAACCAATATTCAACGAAATGTGATTCGTCACGGCAAGCATCAGGGCCGAGGGAAGGAATGCCGCCGCCATCCAGTGAAAACGCGTCTTCCAGGCCGGCGGAATATCGGTTTCTCCGGCCATGGAGGCGTCGCTCTTCGCAAATCGGGACTCTCTCCAGATCAGTAGGGCGGAGAAGCCGACCATGGCGAGAAGCAACCCGTACGCGTCCTGCCAGAGCCGGCTTTGTCCGCTCACTCCAAACCGGGGCTCGAGCAACACCGGATAAACGAGCAGCGCCAGCAAACTGCCGGCGTTGCTCGTGGCATACAAAAAATAAGGATCCCGGCCCGACGCCGACGGTGTCCGGGTCAGCCAATGCTGCAGAAGCGGCGCCGTTGCGGAAATAACGGCGAAAGGGACGCCCACCGACATAAAGAGATGTTGCAGAATCCAAGTGACCGGCGCTTCCGAGGGCTGGCTGGAACCCACGCTGAAACGAAGAGGCAGAAACGCCAGGGCCAGAACCATCAACGATCCGTGGACAAGGATCTGGTCTCGCACCCGTTTCAATTTGCCGAGGATGTGCGTGTAGACATATCCGAGCAGCAGCATGCTCTGGAAGAACAGCACGCAGGTCGTCCAGACGGACGCGGCTCCACCGAGAATAGGCAACACCATTTTGCCGACCATCGGTTCACAGCAGAATAGCAGGAAGGCGCTAAGGAAAAGAGTCAGGCCCAAAAGCGGCAACATATTTCTATTGTGGATTCAATCTCGATTAATATAAGGCCG
>JAHFTY010000273.1 GCA_023265365.1 Acidobacteriota bacterium | reverse complement strand
GGCGCTGTCGCCGGGGTTGCGATCGTTGGGACTGTCCAGAATGCTTTCAGTCGTGAACGCGATCTGTTTGCCGTCCGGGCTCCATGTGGGATTGAACCCGAAATCGGTCAGTCTCCGGGCCGACTCCCCGGTTGCCCCCATCACGAAGATTCCACCGCCCTCGCGCTCGGACCGGAAAGCAATGCTTTCCCCATTTGGCGAGAGCGCCGGTTGGATATTGTCCGTTCGGGCGTCCTGCGTGAGGTTGATCGCGTTCCTTCCTCCGACACGCTGCGTGTAGATGTCCCAGTGCTCCGCTCCCTGGCCGGCATAAACGACGGTTTTGGCATCCGCCGAAAGGTTTGGAAACAGTTCCATGCCGGACACGCCGGTCAGCTGAAGAAACGTGGCGTTTTGCAGGGAGAACCCCTTTTCGTCAACGGGACGATTGAGAATCGCCGAAGACAATGCCACCAGGGCGATGACTCCCATGGTCGCCGCAACCCACAGGGGCCAACGTTGCGCCTTCGGACGGGCCGCCGGTAATGCACCGATCGTATGAACCGCCGAATATTTTCCCGTTTCGATGCCCCGCCTCAATCGCATCAATTCCGAGCGCAGGTCCGAGGCGGACTGGTAGCGCAGGGTTACATCCTTCTCGATGGCGCGGTCGATGATTTCCTCCAGCTTCGGCGACACTTCGGAATTGATTTCCACCGGGGCCTTCGGGGAGCGATTCAGCACGGCGTCGACGGTGGTTCCCAGCGTCTGTCCACTGAACGCAATCAAACCCGTCGCCATCTCGTAGAGCACGGCGCCGAACGAAAACAGGTCGGCACGCGCGTCCACGCTTTCGGCGCGGAGCTGTTCCGGAGCCATATAGGCCAGGGTTCCGACGACGGTGCCGGGCACCGTCAACTGTTCCATGGTCGCGCCTTCGAGATTGGACTGCTGATGAGGCGTGAGTTTGGCCACCCCGAAATCGAGCAGCTTGACCTGGCCCCGCGGCGTGACGAAGATGTTCGCCGGCTTGATGTCGCGATGAACGATGCTTTTGGCGTGAGCCACTTCGAGCGCATCGAGTATCTGAACGGAAAGATCGAGAATCTTCTGGATCGGCAAAGGCCGCCCGTTGATCAGCTCTTTCAACGTCTGGCCCTCGAGCAACTCCATCACGATGAATGGTTTTCCACCGTGCGAATCAATATCGTAGATCGCGCAGATATTCGGGTGGTTCAGGGCCGATGCGGTTCGGGCCTCGTGCTGAAACCGGTGCAGGCTGTCGGCGTTCCGGGCGAGTTCGACGGGCAGAAACTTCAGCGCGATGTGTCGTCCCAGCCGGGTGTCTTCGGCCTTATAGACCACGCCCATACCGCCGGTCCCGATCTTCTCGAGTATCCGGTAATGCGAAATGGTCTGGCCGACGATAGTGTCCATAATTCCAGTTATTGCACGCTGAATGGGCATCTTAGCGGGCTGTTACCGAAGGTGCAATGACATACGGATGGTTTTGAAGGGGTATTCCGGCGTCGTTTAGCCGATTACGCGGCAGAGGAGCGGACGCGCCTGGGTTCCTCGATACGAACCAGATGGACGTCGAGGAGACGGCGAATACGGCCGCTGAAGTCCACCTTGCAGCGTTGGGCTCTCGGTCCGAAAAGAGCGCTGGGTTGAATTTCCAGGACGGTTCCGGTCAGACCGAAACAATCCGATTGAACCAGACCTCGAATCCGCACGCGGTCACCGGCAGTGAGTTGCATGGGTTTGCTCCGATTTGGTCTCCAAGCCACAAAAGTATGTTTCCGTCGAGATCATTTCGTCAACGGGGCTTTGCAATAAGAGTCGGAATTCAATTGCCGATACCACCCCGGCGCTTCGCGCCACCCCTCCTCGTCGAGGAGGGGAAAAACGCTTTTCCTCGATCTCGCCTGATTGGGACGTCGAGGTGAATCAGTTGCCGCCGCGGTTCCCCCGTTCTGTCGGCGCAGGCAACGCTTTGCGCGGCAGCTTTTCGTCGCGCATGGCCGTGTTGTAGGCGAAGATGGCGGCGACCGTTGCGATCTGAACCATGTCCTCGCGCTGGACGCGATCCACGACGTCCATGTTGGAGTGATGAGTTCTGGAGTTGTATTCCAGCCGCTCTTGTATGAACTGGAAAGCCGGGAGTCCGACCGCATCGAACGACGCGTGATCCGTGCTGGCGACCGAACGCGGACCGAGAATCTGGACGCCGAGTTCATTCAGCGGTTCGATCCACTGTTCGAAGATCTTCTTGACGCCGAGATTGCTCTGCATCCAGATTCCGCGGATCCGTCCCGTTCCGTTGTCGAGGTTGTAATAGGCGGAAAGCTTTTCGTGACCGGGTTTCAGTTGCATCGTGGAAGGGTCGCCGAAATGTTCTTTCACGTACGCCTGCGATCCGAGCAATCCCTGTTCTTCCGCGCCCCACAGCGCAATGCGAATCGTGCGGCGCGGCCTTGCCCCAACGGTTTTCAGAATGCGCATCGCTTCCATCATGGCGGCGCAGCCGGCGGCATTGTCCGTGGCTCCTGTCGCGAACGGGTGGGAATCGAAGTGCGCGCCGATCATGACGACTTCGCCGGCGAGGTCGGTTCCGGGGATTTCGCCGATCAGATTGAAGCCGTTCTTGCCGGTCTCGTCATAGAACTTCGTCTGAAGATCGATTTCCATTTTTACCGGAATGTTCTTTTCGAGAATGCGCATCATCCGGTTGTAATGCTCCACGGCGATCGTCACGCCCGGCGTGATCTTGCCGGCATTGGCATCGCGAGGTCCGCCGCCACTCGGGAAAATGGTGCCGCCGTCGGGGCGTTGTTGCTGCCATGAGAGGTCGCTGCCGCCGGCCGCCGTGTAGCTGTCGCTGCCGCGGTCGAGCGTGGCAAGAACGCCCTCGGCGAGAAAGAACTCGCGGATCTGTTCCTGAAGCGTGGGGCCGCTGCCTCTGGCGCCGCGGCCGCCGCGGGGAGCGGCCGGAATGGGAATCGTCCGGGCTTCGGCGATGTCTTTCTCGGTCATCTTGAGGATGACCGGTCCTTCCAGCATCTTCACTTCGCGGGCCGGTTGCGTGAGAACGATCTTGCCTTTCAGCTTTCCGCGATATTTGTCGAAGTCCGCGGCGGACCCGATCGGCGCATAAACGACTTCCGCCGTGACGCGCCCGGACGTGCCCGGTGTCCACGATTGGGGCGATCCGGCGATCGGCTGGACCTGGGGCTCAGTCATGTTCGCGCTGAAGTGAACCAGCGACCAGCCTTTGCCGAAGGAGAATTCCTCCTCGTGAATGCCGGAGAGGCCCCATTCCTGGAACTTTTTCTGAACCCACTGGCCGGCCTGCTTGATCGCCGGAGAACCGGTCAGCCGTGGCCCGTAAACGTCGGAAAGCCAGGAGACATGATCCATGACCTGAGAACGGTTCAAGCCCTCGTCGCGAATCTTTCCGATCATCGCGTAATCGAGTTTTTCGATTCCGTTATCTGCGGTCCGGTTTTGCGCCGTGAGCGACAGGATAATCGCCACAATCAAAACGGACGCCAGGAGAGGACGGATGATCCATTTGCTCATGGCTGACAAACATAATCGAGGCTTCCTGTCCTTGCAATCGAAAGACTGATGGAAAATACACAGTTCCCTCACTCCTTCCAGCGAAGCAGATCGAGCACATTGGAATAATCGTCGGTCCAGGGACGGACAGCAGAAGCGCTCTCCAGCGGGAACCAGGTTCCCTTCAAAGGAAGAACGCCAAGATCGGAAACGTGGCGCGCGGCCACGGCGTAGTCGGAGCCGCTTTTGCCGGGCAGTCCGTTGTCCTCGCGATCGCTGCGCAAATAAACAACCAGGCCCGCGTCGCCGGTCACGGCGGAGACGAGGCGGCCCACATTCAGATACCGGTTCGACACGTGAAACAGAATCATGCCGTTCGGTTTAAGCCGGGACTGGTAGATCCGCAGGGCTTCGCGTGAGACCAGATGAGCAGGAATGGAGTCGGAGCTGAATGCGTCGAGGAGGATCAGGTCGAAGGTCCGATCCGGGGTCCGTTCAATGGCGAGCCGGCCGTCGCCGATCGCAACGCTGCAGTGTTCGCGACAGCGATCGAGAAAAGAAAAATATTGGCGGGCGATTGTTTCGACCTGTGTATCGATTTCGTAGAAGACGAGCTGACGGCTCGCGCTCGCATACGCCGCCAGGCTTCCGCTTCCCAATCCCACGACACCCACCGTCTGGCCGGGCCGCTCGCCGAGCGCCGCCATCACGTCGCCGACCGGGCCGGTCGGGTGATAGTACGACAGGGGAATGCCGGCGCGTTCGGGCTCGGTGCTCTCGATGCCGTGCAGGATCTCCCCGTGGATCAGTTTCAGAAGGTGCTGCTCGTCATCAACCAGGACTTTCTTCACGCCAAAGAAATTTCTCGCGATATAAACCCGCCTGCCCCGCTCGACGTAAGCCGGCAGCGTCAGC
The DNA here is from genome assembly GCA_023265365.1 of Acidobacteriota bacterium. Classification (GTDB taxonomy): domain Bacteria; phylum Acidobacteriota; class Terriglobia; order 20CM-2-55-15; family 20CM-2-55-15; genus JAHFTY01. Next base: position 1,124 of record JAHFTY010000273.1, on the reverse strand, counting down.
GCGTATCCGATGATGAGAATCGCAAAAGCGAGCGCAAATCGCAGCCGTCGCCTTCGAAACGCAAGCAGGGCGATGAAGAATCCGGCGTCCGGCACGACGGAGCTGGTATGCAGCTGCCAGACCCCCAGAAAAAGCGCGCCCAGAAAGGCCGGAAGAATCCAGTCCCAGCGGTTCGCATTCTGTTCCTCCGATTCGCGAAAGAACGCCAGAACGGCCACCAGCAGCGGATACTCGAAAACACTTTTGAAAATGACCGGCGCGATCAACGCCGTGAACGTGCCACCCAGCGCCCCGCCGAGCGCAATCCAGAAGTAGAACTCGGTCAGGTGTTCCGCCGGAGGGCGCCGTTCCGCCAGCCGCCGGTGACACAGCAGTGCGCCAAAAAAGAAAGCGGCGACGTGCCCGCCCATCAGCAGCCAGTTCAGCGTTGGCGTCTGCGGCGCCATGTCCGGAACGATCAGCAGAAGCGCGACGAAGACCAGTGGCGAGAAGCGCGATAACGAGACCGCCCCGGGCAATCGGGTCGAACCCCGGCCGAACGCCATGATGAAGGTCAACAGGTAGACGGCGAGCGGGATGATCCAGAGGAAGGGAACGGGCGCGATGTTCACCGAGATGTGAGTCGTGACCGCAAGCAGGAGCGCCGAGGGGACGAACGCCGCGGCGGCCCAGAACCGGCGGTTCTTCCAGTCCGGCGGCGCGATGGCCGGGCTTTGCGTGACGCCCCGGTTATTTCTCAGAACGGCCGCCCCCGTCAGGACGAGAAGGGCGAGCAGGACCCCATATCCCGCCGACCACGCCCGGCTCTGGACCTGAAGCCCGAACATCGGTTCCATCACCAGCGGATACAGAACCAGCGACAGCAGGCTGCCGGCATTGCTCGCCGCGTAGAGAAAGTACGGGTCCTGCCGCGACTCGACGTCCGTTCGCGCGAGCCAGTTCTGAACGAGCGGCGCGGTTGCGGACAGAACGAAGAAAGGGACGCCCACCGCCGCCGCCAGATGAATGAGGAGCCATCGCAGAGGATGCTGCGCGACATCGGCGCCCGCATGAACAAAAAAAGAGATCGGGATGAAACCGATCGCCCCGAGCGTCAGTATTCCGTGGATGAGAAGCTGTTTCCG
>JAHFTY010000272.1 GCA_023265365.1 Acidobacteriota bacterium | reverse complement strand
TACTGCGCCGATGAACTTATCGGATTTCCGGCGCGCGCGCGCCCGCATCCAGCCCCACATCCGGACCACCCCGGCCGTTCCGTGCGACGTTCCCGGACTGTGGCTGAAGTTGGAAAATCTTCAGGTGACCCACTCCTTCAAAATTCGAGGCGCCTTCTCTCGCGTCCTTCAATTGATCGACGAGGACGACCGGCGCCGCATTCTCGCAGTCTCGGCCGGAAACCACGGGCTGGCCATCGCTCGAGCCGCTTCGACATTCAACCGGGAGTGCACGGTGGTTGTTCCGGCCTCCGCCCCGCAGGCGAAGACCGAGGCGATTCGAAGTTACGGGATCGATCTCCAGGTGGCCGGCGCCAACTACGACGAAGCGGAAGCGGTCGCCCTCGAAATGGCGAAGAACACAGAGGCCTGGTCCTTCGTTTCGCCTTACAACGACGCCGGCGTTGTGCTGGGACAGGGGACGCTGGCGTTCGAAATACTGGAGCAGGTGCCGGACGTCCGCACGATCGTTGTTTCGATCGGCGGGGGCGGGTTGATCGCAGGAATTGCCGCGGCGGCGAAACAATTGAAACCGTCGATACGGATCGTCGGCGTTCAGGCCGAGGTCTCGGCCGCCATGTACGAATCCCTGAAGGCGGGCCGCATGGTGACGGTCCCGGATCGCCCTTCGATCGCGGACGGGATTCAAGGCAACATCGACCTCGCGACGATCACCTTTCCGATCATCCGGAAATATGTCGATGAAGTGGTCCTGGTATCGGAGGAACAGATCCGGAAGGCGATGGATCACCTGCTTTACCGGGAAAAACTCGTCGCCGAGGGATCCGCAGCCGCAAGCTTTGCGGCAGTGGCCGAAGGAAAAGTCGCGGGCGCCACGCCCATTGTCACGGTGATCTGTGGGGGAAACCTGGATTTGACCACCGGGGGTCGTTCAACGGAATCATCTTCTTGACTGGCCTACCCCGCCTGGCGTTTGAATGCGGCGTTCCCTCGTATCTACGCCCTGCTGATGAAGGCTGCCGCCGATGCTCTTCAGAAGCCCGCGGCCGATCCCCTCTATCTGGGCGCACGTCTCGGCGCTCTCGCCGTTCTCCACACCTGGACGTGGCCATGGTGTTTCATCCTCGCGTCCACATGCTGGTCACCGCTGGAGGGCTGCTCCCGATGCCGATAACAAGATGACGCTAATCCCTGATAAGATGCCCTCCAGATTGAGCTGGTATGATCAAAACTGTTGAAGCCGTAATTGACGACAAAGGAAACGTCCATCTCCTCGAATCAGTTGAGATCGAATCTGCGCGTCGCGCTTTGGTCCTGATCCTGGATGAGCCGATGGGGCCATTGAACGAGGCCGCACTTCTGAGTGAACAGTCGCTTGCCGAAGATTGGAATGGCCCCGAGGAAGATGCGGCATGGTCACACCTGCAACCGGGAAAGTAGTTCCATTTTCCGTTCTCGGATTTGTCCCAATCGAAACTTCGTCCTGCCATTGTGCTGGCCGACGCAGGACGCCAAGATTGGATCTTGTGCCAAGTGACGAGCAAGCCATACGGCGACACGCGAGCAATTCTTCTCAATGACAGTGGCTTCGTCTGTCCAATCAGGGGTACAACTTTCTCAAAGCGGTCGAGTCCGCCCCCGACAGTCCGGAAACCTTCGCGATATCGGCGCGTGTGTTCAACTTGTCCCGATAGCGCATGAAGTACGCGACGATGTCGCCGCCGTAGCCGAACGAATACATGATGTCCCGGAAATCCCGGGTGTGCGGCAACCCGACGGCGTGTCCCAGTTCATGAACGCACGTCAGATAAACAACCGTATCGCGCAGAAGCGCGTCCGTTCGCGCGCGTGTGGCCAGGGGTTCGCCGAGCATTTCGACTTCGGGCATGACGAAGACGATCGCGCCTTCTTTGCCGGCGACCGAAACATGCTGCGTCTCGCCGAAGAGGCCTTCACGGGCGGAAACCCAGCGAAGCCGCACCAGCGCCTGCTCCGCGGTCTTCGCCTCGACGAATTTCAGTTTCCCGCCGCTTTCGCGCGACCATGCGTCCAGAGCCCAGACCGCCAGTTCCCTGTCGCCGGACGCGATACCCGGCACTCCCTTTCCATCCTGAATGAAATACGGGATCGGCGCGGAGGCATCGAGTTCGCCGAGGCCCGCGCGTGAAAATTGCCCGGGCATCCGAAGTGAGAGGGCGCCGGCAACGGTCGCGCAGGCGATACCGATCAGAGCCACCGTTCCAAGGCGCATACGCATTATTGGAGGAGTTCGCGCGCGGTGAACAACGAGTGGAGCGGGTACTTTCGTCGAATGATCTCCGACCCGCCTTCTTCGCGATCCACCACACAGAAGGTGGCGACGACGGTGTATCCGGCTTCTTCGGCGCGTTCCGCCGCGCGAAGAATGGATTCTCCGGTGGTGCAGACGTCGTCGACGACCAGGACGCGCGTCCCGGCAGGCGCGTCGAAGCCCTCGATGAAACGGCCCATGCCGTGTCCCTTGGCTTCCTTGCGGACGATGAATGCATGAATCGGCATTCCTTCCAGTCCGCTCACCACGGCGACGGCGGCCACAATCGGATCGGCGCCGAGCGTGAGGCCGCCGATCGCCTCAGCCTGAATGTGTTCTTCTCGAATCTTTTCCAGAATCAGGCGCGCGATCAGCAGCGCGCCGTTCGGGTCCATGGTGGTCATCCGGCAATCCAGGTAGTAGGTGCTTTTCTTGCCTGAGGAAAGCGTGAAATCGCCGGTTCGGAGAGACTTTGCGCGGATGATGTCGCGCAGTTTATCGCGATCGGACGTTGTCGTGGTCATCGGGGCCGAGAGTATATCATCGGCTCGCCGCTCTTCGATCGTTCGACACGGGGCGCATACGTTCTGACGCCGCAGGGTGAAATTCTCTACAACTGCGCGAAGAAGCTGGTGCGGGTTCGAAACGAGGCGCTGGCGGAAGTGCAGTCGCTGCAGGACCTTCAAAGCGGACGGCTGCGGATCGGGGCGAATGAAAGCACCGGAAACTACTTATTGCCGAAATTGATCCGCACGTTTCATCAACAGCATCCGAAGATCAGGGTCGAAGTGCTTCGAAACCATTCGGCCACTCTGCTGAACGACCTCAGGGAAGACCTCGTGGACCTGGCCTTGATCTCATTCCATCCCGAGGACAAGGACATCGAAGAGACTCCGCTGACCAGCGACCCTCTCGTTCTGATTGCGAGCGCGAAACATCCGCTGTGCGAGAAACGGCGCGTTCATATCCGTCAACTGGGCGAAGAATCGTTTATTGCGCACGGCGTGCCTTCGCCGTCGCGCACGCGGGTGATCGAAGCTTTCCGGCAGTACGAAACGCCGTTGAAGATCTCGATGGAAATCTCATCGCTCGAGACCATCAAAAGGCTCGTGGCGATGGGGCTGGGAATCGCATTCGTGCCGCTGATGTGCGTTCGTGAAGAGACCGGGAGGGGCGAGATCGCCCGGATCCCGGTGGAAGGCTTTACACACGAGCGCTCCCTTTTCCTCGTTCGACGCCGCGCGCACGCCCATTCGTTTGCGGCCCAGGAATTCCTGAGAATCATCCGGATGCGGGAGGTGGGGCGTAAACCTCCAAATTAGAGTGACCGAAGTAGAGTAAACTTTGCCCCTATGTTGCTTGAAGGAAAGACCGGACTTGTCATGGGCGTCGCGAACAAGCGAAGCATCGCCTGGGGAATCGCCAACTCCATCAACAAGGCGGGCGGCCGCCTGATTCTGACTTATCAGAGTGAACGGCTCGGGGAGAACGTGCGTGACCTCGCGCCCGCATTGAACAACCCGCTTCTGATGCAGTGCGACGTTTCCAGTGACGAGCAGATCCAGGCGCTCATGTCGCGGATTGGGTCGGAGGTGGGCCACCTGGATTTTCTGGTTCACGCACTGGCGTTCGCGCCTCGAGAAGCGCTGGACGGGATGTATGCGGCGACGAAGCGCGACGACTTCAAGACGGCTCTGGACGTGAGCGCCTATTCGCTTGTGGCCACGGCCAACGCCGCGCTGCCGCTGATGAAGGACCGGCAGGCGTCGATCGTGACGCTGACCTATCTGGGAAGCGAACGCGTGGTGCAGAACTATAACGTGATGGGCGTGGCGAAAGCGGCGCTCGAATCCTCGGTTCGATATCTGGCCAACGACCTGGGCCCTCATGGGATTCGCGTGAATGCGGTATCCGCTGGCCCCATCAAGACCCTCGCCTCATCCGCGGTTGGAGGCATTTCCAGCATGATCAAACTCCATACCGAGCGCGCCCCGCTGCGCAAAGCCGTCGACATCGACGAGGTGGGCGACGCGGCGATGTTCCTGGTCAGCCCCTTGTCGCGCGGAATCACGGGCGAAGTGATCTTCGTCGACGGCGGCTACAACATCCTCGGCGTCTAAAGCGAGAGAAAGACCTGGTTTCCGAAGCAGAGGCTCCGGTTTGGTGAGTGTTCTCAGGGTTGAGTGATGCTTCCTCTGCAATTTCACGTTATTCCACCAGACACAATTTATCGGGACCGCAGCCCAGGAGCATCGCGCTGAAGGAGCCTGTTCCGGCGCCAACCTCAACCAGGCGCCTGCCGAGAAAAGGCCGAAAGGTATCGAGGATCCAGCCGTGATAGTTCACGGCGAACGCCATCGCTTCCAGATCCCTTCCCGCGTATGTGAAATCCTTCGCCACTCCCGACAACACCTGCTGCACTGTAGCGAATGGAGCGGCGTGTGCCAAACGCAATGCGAGGGCAGGAACCGCGGCGGCCGACGGCCGCCGGGTCTATTTGACGCCGATGGTTCCGGACAGTTGCGTGGTTCCCCAATGAATGGTGAACACGGCGTCGCCGGCCTTGTCCGCGACGGCAATGGTGAGCCGTTCGGCGGAACTGGGAGCCTTGTCGAGTTTGAGCGGCAGGGTGGCCACGTAGCCGTTTTCCAGCGGCGGATCGCCCCAGACTCCGGTCATCGGATGAAAGTTCAGCGTCCAGTCCGAGGGCCCGGTCTTCTTTGCCCAGAGCGTGTATTTGCCGGGCTTGAGTTCCTTGCCCGCGACGACGAGTGTTGCGGTGGTCTCGATCTCGGTGGCGTCGTCCATTCCGAGCCGCCACACCATTCCCGGCTTCGCCATCCCGATCATGTCGCGCCCCATCAGGCTGGGACGTCCGTAGTCGATGCTGATCTTTTTACCTTTGACGGCCGCCTCGGCTTTGCCGCGATTCTGCTGGGCCGCGAGAGGCATCACCGCAAAGAGAAGTACGGCAAGCAGGGCAGTCATGGATTTCAATTGCATTGAGTCATTCCTCCATTCAACGTTGCTTCGGAAAGGCAGGGGCCACCGGGGAATTCTAATGGCTCAGGCAGACTTCGTGAAGTCCTTATCGTCAGACTGGAAATGAGGTTTGTGCTCGTTGTACTTGGCCCGGTCTTCGGCAAACGCGCGCAACAACATCCGGCACTCCTGGCAGAGCTTCAGATGGGAGGCTTCAACTTCGTCCTCGACGATCGCCTCGGCGCAAAGCTGCAAAAGACGGCTTGCAGCGATATGTTTCATGCTGCGTACGTTTGCAAACAACGCGCCAGAATGTTCCACACATTTTCAAGGACTTATGTGCG
>JAHFTY010000271.1 GCA_023265365.1 Acidobacteriota bacterium | reverse complement strand
TCCTTCTCCGTATTCGGTCAGGTTGCCCGCGCGGGAAATGCGCTCCACATCGGGCTTTGGGGAGATGTCCCCCCAGGGCCGACGATCGCGCTCGGCTTCTGGCTCGCGGAAGGCTTGGCGCCGGCGCCATTTGCGAGTGGTGGTCTTACTTCGATGCCGGATGGACCTTCGGCCCTTCTCGAGTGGCACGCTCTGGATGGAGATACATACGTTCGATGCCAGGTCGTTCTCGATGAAACCGCCGGCTTGACGAGAAGCGGCATTGTGGAGCTTCAGCTTCCCGGCGGCTGGAAATCCGGAGTGCCTCCAGGAATCCAGGGCGACCCTCTGAGGTGGCTTCGCGTGAGAATCGCCTTCGGCGCATATCTCAAGACTCCCGCCCTCTCGTTGATCCGGCCCAACATCGTGAGGGCCGCTGCCGCGCGAACGTTTCGCAATGAAGCGCTCGAGTTTGTTCCGAACTCGCGCGGACGCCGCATGCAGCTCAGCCACTTTCCCATGTTGCCGGGTTCACTCATTCTCGGCGTCGATGAGGGCATGGAGGAACCGGACATCCGTCAGACGGCGGATACGAACGAATCGCCGAATCTCATGCGATGGACTGAGGTGGACGATCTGTCTTCCTACGGTCCCGACGCTCGCGTGTACTCCGTGGATCATGCGATCGGTGAGGTTACGTTTGGCGACGGCATTCACGGCGCGATCGTACCGCCCGGATTTCGTAACGTCATCGCGATCAGTTATCGAGTTGGCGGCGGGTCCTCAGGCGCCGCTCCGGCAGACACCGTAAAGACACTCTTGACGCCCATGCCTTTCCTCGAGAGCGCATCCAATCCATTTGGCGCCTCAGGCGCCACGGACACGGAAACGCTTGCGGACGCGTTGTTGCGAGGGCCGCTGGAAATTCGAGCACGCGGGCGCGCCGTGGCGCTTGCGGATTACGAACTGATGGCGCTTCGGGCTCAGGGCGCAAATGTGAAGCGCGCGCATGCGATGGCGGGATTGCATCCGTCGTATCCAGGATCTCCGATTCCCGGTGTCGTCGGGATTTTGGTGGTCCCTGCAGCGTCCAAGGCGGGTCCGCCAATCCCCGACGAGCAGACGGTTCGCGCGGTCTCCGTCTATTTGACTGAACACCTGGCGCCCGCCGGGGTGGAAGTGGTCGCTGCAGCCCCGCACTATCACAATGTCAAAATCGAATTAGGAATTGTGATCGATCCGGCGGCGGATAAATCCGGCGTGGTGCGCCGCGTTCTCAAGGAGCTTGACTGCTATCTTCACCCGCTTACAGGCGGTGAAGACGGACGCGGGTGGCCCTTCGGAGGAAGCCTGCAGTTCATAGCGTTCGTTCGCCGGCTTTTCCAAGTCATTCCCGAAGTCAGGGCTGTGCCGCGTCTCAACTTCGTTCTCGACGGCTTGCGCATTCCGCAATGCCAGGACTCTGCGATCAGGCCCCATGCTCTGGTATGGCCCGGAACGCATCAGGTCTTCATTGCCGAGTCTGAGGAGGCTTCATGAGTTGCGGTCCGGCGCAAGCCACGTTTCGACTATTGGATTCTTACGTTGGTTGGGACCCTTCGGGCGCGGCTGATTCGACGAAGAATCTAACGGGACTCGATCAGCCGTCCGGCGTGCGGCTTGTAGAACTGCACCCGGATTCAGTTTCCGCTGCCGGCGTCACTCCCTATATTCCGCCAAGAAGGCTTGCCCGCGGCTGCCACGCTCGAGAGTGGTACTTGCTCACTCCCGGACCGCTTCCATCGCGGCTGTTGAAGCGCGGCCCATGCGTCATGGATTGGCTGAATGTCTGGCGTCATGAAATTCACGATGCGCTGATGGATGCGGTCGCGATTGCGGTGCACGGCACGCGGATCGCTATTTCAGATGCGGGCGCCGGCGCCGTTACAGTGTGGGCGCGTGGCGGATATCAAAGGGCGGCCCAGATCCGGATCCACAATCCCGGCGCCCTTGCGTTCACGCCTGTCCGTGAACTTCTGGTTTCGGCACACAAGGCGGGGAGTCGCTGGGCCATTTATCGTTATGGGCCGGAAGGGACTCTGCGGCACGTCTTCCGGGATTTGCCTGACGGACAGGTCGATCGAATCGCAGTCAGTCAAGACTGCACGATATGGTTGGCAACATCGCATTCGGACGGCCTCATGAAACTGTGGCGCGCGCCGTTGGCGACCGGTGAATTCAGGGCGGCGACGTTGAAGGAACTGGCGGCCGCATTTAGCCAGACAGCCGTCAAAAGCGCGACGGAAGACGGATTCTGTCTCGAAGAATGCGGGTCAGGCACGGTACCCGTCGTAAATTGTTTTTCGTGGTACGGCCGGCCGATTCCTCCGGAGGAAGTGGGCTCCGGTCCGGTTCCGCCGCTTGCGGACGCGGGACAACTCTACACAGGACCCATCGATAGCGGGATCGTCTCGTGCCTCTGGCATCGAGTTCGAATCGACGCCGGCGTACCCGTACGAACGGCTCTCGAGGTTTCGATTGCATCCAGCACGCTGCCGGAAGAAATGCCGCATCCATCCGATTGGCAGGACGCACCGGCCGGATCTCAAGACTTCCTCTTAACGCGGCCGCCTGGCCGGTATCTGTTTCTTCGAGTTCGCTTCACCGGCGACGGTGTATCCACTCCCGTGCTGCGCAGAATCCGAATTGATTTTCCCAGATCGACGAGTCTCGAACTGCTGCCCGCCGTATACCGCGACAACCCGCAGGCGGAAGACTTCACAGAGCGGTTTCTATCGCTCTTCGACGCCTCCATCGAAGATCTGGATCGCGTCATCGAACGCTTTCCCGCGCTGATGGATGTGGATAGCGCGCCGGCGGAGGCGTTGCCGTGGCTGGGATCATTTCTTGGCGTCGTCTTGGATTCGACCTGGGAGCCTGAGCGGCGCCGCGCGATCCTGAAAAACCTGCCGGTGCTTTATCGCAAACGTGGAACCGTCGAAGGTTTGCTGCGCGCTATTCAACTCATCTTCGATCTCACACCCAGCATTCAGGAACTGCCGGGCGAGCGCGCATGGGCCGCAGTGAGCCACGGAAGATTGCGCGCGCTGAGACTTTTCGGAAAGACGCGCAGCCGGTTTCTGGTTGGGCGCTCCGCACTTGGGTCGGCGCCGCTCCGCAGTTATGGCGATCCGCAGAATGACGCGTTCGCAACCCACGCGTACCGATTCCGCGTGCAGATACCTCCGGCGCCGGTGCGGTCGAAGGGATTTGAGGAGCGTTTGCAACGCCTGATCGAAAGCCAGAAGCCGGCGCATGCAACGGCTGTGGTTCGAGTCGGCGGAACGGGATTCATTGTCGGCACATGGTCGTCCGTCGGTGTCGACACCGTTTTTGCGCCCGTGGCGCCTCCTGTACTTGGTACGGCCGGCAACATCCGGCTGAGACGGATGAGCGTTCTCTGGCCCGGCCATCGCGCCCCACGTTCCGGAATTGTGCCGGGTGAAACCGCTGCCGTTGGCATTCAAACCTTAATGGAGTGACTTCTTATGCAAATGAAGATCGACCCGACTAAACCGCCAGACCATGAAGACGAGCACGAACCCGACGAGCCTCGCTACGATCACGAACACCATGAATGCGCGTACGTGCCCGAGTTCGTCAGGCTAAAGTACTTCTATGGACAGATGCTCGGCGCGAATGACTTCGCAACGGAGCAGAGCTATTTCCGGGAAAAGCTGAAACTGCACAACCGGTGCCTTCACGGCTACGGTACGGTATGCGGGCTTGAAGTCACTCCGGTTCCTCCGGACGAAGACTGCGAATCGCCGCGGGACGCTGAGAGACAGAAGCTCGAAGAGCAACTGAAGGCAATTCAAAACCGGATTAGCGCTGCACGGAGCCTGCCGATCGAGAAAGGCCGCGAGGCAGAGCGCGAGAGAGAGATCGAGAGCCTCAAGCAAACCGAGGAGGAATTTGTCAGAAAGCTCGAGAACTTCACCTCCACGGCAAACCGCGAAGAACGGAGCGTTCTGATCCGCATCGACTGCGGGATTGCTCTCGACTGTGAAGGCAATGAACTCGTCGTTCGGCGGCCGATCACAATCGACCTCATGCGTTCGTTGAGTCCGAAAAACCGGCGGCGCGTGGACGAGAATCGCAGGAGCCGGCAACGCCATTCCATTTACATCAGCATCTGTTATTGCGAGCAACCGATGGATCCCGTGCGGCCGGTTCTTCCCGACGCGTGCGGCGCGGTAGAGCTTTGCACATACGGCAAACTTCGAGACACGGTGCGCGTGGTGGTGAAGATCGATCCTCCTCCACGGGACAAACGATGCAACGGTTGTTGCGGACGGTGTGAAGAGCACTGTTTGCTGCTGGCCAGGATCGACAACTTCGATCCTTATGATGGCGTCTCACCCACGACCATCAAGAATTGGGTTCGCCGGCGAGTCGGTGTTTATGACTACGTCACGATCACAGGCATCAGTTGGACTCACGGAGCTGTCTATTCACAGCAGGACGCAAATGCAATCATCGGCACCGAGGACTGGAGCCGTGGCATCGAGGTGCGGTTTTCCCGGCCGGTGCTGACGTCGACGCTGAAGAGAGGTGTCGTTGATTTCTTCGTTCATCAGGGCGGCAAGGGACAGTCAGGGGACGTAACCTTCCTCGACGGCGAATTCGTGAACCTGCCCTCCACGCCCACCACGAACCGGTTTTTCTATCGGCAAAACACAAGTGAAGATCTGGAGGCAGGCGACCGCCTGAATGTTGTCGTCCGCTCTGCGTTCATTCTCGACGAATGTTGCCAGCCGATTGACGGAACCCATGTGGGAGGGCGGGTCCCCATTATCCTTCCGGACCATGAACACTTCCACAAACCCCAGGACCTCAGGCATTGCGAAAGTCCGATTCCGAATTACGGACGCTGGACTTCCGGACACGGAAATCCCGGAACGAACTTTGAAAGCTGGTTCTTCGTCACCCCGCGGTATGACAAGAAAGTGGAGAAGGAGGCCCGATGAGCACTTATTCGAACACCAAGAGTTCGGGCGGTTGCGGTTGCGGTGGCGGCAGCGCCGGTATGGTTTCGATCGCTGCGCCGTCGCATGGGTGCTCCTGCGGAAAGAGCACCTGCGACTCTTGCACAAACCAGGGCCTCGTCCGCCCTATCTTTTTTGCAGGCCAGCTTCTCACTGAAGATGACTTGCAGCTCCTGTCGGATTACACGGTGGCAAAGAACCGGCTGCATAACCGGTACTTTTTCGGCGAAGGCGTCGTGTGCGGCCTGGAAGTGACATGCGTGTGCGATACAGGCTCTGTAAAGGTGCAGCCGGGATACGCTCTGGACTGTTGCGGAAACGACATTCTGGTTCCGTGCGAGCAGACACTGGACATCCTGGCCATGATTCGCGAATTGCGCCGCACGAACGGCCGCGACTGCGAAGATCCGTGCGCCGACTCCAAGTCGCGAAAACAGACTGGCGCGGAGAAAACCACCGGAGATACCAGTGAGGTGGTCAGCGAGCTCGTTCCGATCACGCGGCGCTTCTGCCTTTACCTTCGATATTGCGAGAGCAGGACGGAACCCGTCACGGCCTATGCCACCGATGAAGCTTGCGGTTCGCAGTCATGCGAGGCGACTCGCATACTAGAGGGCTTCCG
>JAHFTY010000012.1:35144-44350 GCA_023265365.1 Acidobacteriota bacterium | reverse complement strand
TTCTGGACGTCAGCACTCGCGAAAAGGCGCTGTCGATGGTGCGTGAACTTCATGGTCTTTGCGGAATGTTCAAGGTCGGCAGCCAGCTCTACATGGCAGCGGGTCCTTCGATCGTCCGGGAGATTATCGAAGCGGGCGGCAGCGTGTTTCTGGATTTGAAATTCCACGACATTCCCAACACTGTCACGCACGCCGCTGTCGAAGCGGCAAAGCTGGGAGTCTCGATGATGACCGTTCACGCCTCGGGCGGCCGCGCGATGATGCAATCGGTTTCCAGCGAACTCACGTCCAGGTTCCCCCGGAACCGCCCGATCGTCGTTGCAGTGACAGTTCTCACAAGCCTGGATACACCGTCTCTGTTTGAAATGGGAATCGAATATCCGCTCGAACAACATGTTCGGCGTCTGGCGCTGCTGGCGGAAGAATGCGGCATGGATGGCGTTGTCTGCTCGCCACGCGAGCTGCCGCTCCTCCGGCGCGCCGTGCGGCCGGATTTCCGGCTGGTCACGCCCGGCATTCGCATGCCCGATCAGGCCCTGAACGACCAGCACCGCGTCGCCACGCCCGCCGAGGCGATCGCAGCCGGGGCGGATTACCTTGTCGTCGGCCGCGCGGTGACGGACGATCCCCAGCCGCGCGCCGCACTGGAACGCCTTCTCGACTCACTCTGAAAACTGAAAAAGCCGAATCGCGGCGAACCCGGCGGCGCCGGCCTTCATGACGGCCGGCGATGTCTGCTCGTCGATTCCGCCGATCGCCAGAACCGGAACCCGGACGGCGGAGGTCACGGATCGGAGGGCGTCGAGACCGGCACTGCTCTTGCCGGGGGTTTCAAAAACCGGTCCGAAGATCACAAAGTCGACGCGCGCCTGTTCGGCGGCGATCGCTTCTTCCAGCGAGTGCACTGAGACGCCAAGCTGCGAAACAAACGGCCGGACGCGGCCTGCAGGAAGACCGTTTCCGGGAAGTTGGACGCCATCCACGCCTGCCGCCAATGCGATGTCGAGCCGGTCGTTCACCAGCACGCGAGTCCTGGAGCCTTTTGCCACTTCTCGAATCCGGCAAACGAGATCGAACAATTCGCGGGCCGGGAGGTCCTTCTCGCGCACCTGAATATAGTCGACGGCATTCGTCACCGCCCGTTCGGCGAAGCGAACGACGTGACCGCCGCGGCGGTCGGTGACATAACAGCGAATCATTTATTCAGACGCACGATTGGTGAAGCCGAGGGATTTCCAGAAGCGGTGGAGTTCGGAAAGACCGAGCAGGCAATCGATCAGGCCGAGACCGGACACCGCTCCGCGAACGAAGTTGTTCAGGGCGAAGGCTTTCAGACCTGGAGAAAACGAGAGCAGGAAGTTGTGTTCCCAGAATGCCGACCAGGGCGCAAACATCAGGAACAGTCCGATCTCGAAGCAGAAAAGGATGAACGCGACAGCGAGAATACGGTTCATGGGAATTGCGGATGGCGAACTGCGAATGACGAACTTGAGGAACGCTCTCGCTCAATTCGCAACCCGCAATCCGGAATTCGCTGTTTTCTCAGGCGTTGACCGATTTGATTTCTTTGATACGGGCAGCCTTTCCTCGCAGCTCGCGGATGTAATAAAGCTTCGCCCGGCGGACGCGTCCGGATCGAACGACTTCGATCTTGTCAATGACGCGGGAGTGCAGCGGGAAAATGCGTTCGACGCCGTGCCCGAAGGACATCTTGCGCACGGTGAAGGTGGAGCGAATGCTGCCGTGCTTCTGCGCGATGCAGACGCCTTCGAAGATCTGGATTCGTTCCTTGTCGCCTTCCCTGATCTTCACGTGAACTTTGATGGTGTCGCCCGGCTTGAAATTCGGCAAGTCCGTGCGAAGCTGCCTGCTTTCGACTGTCTGCAATGCGTTCATATGTCCTCTTTGTTCTTCAATAAATCCGGTCTGTTTCTGGCCGTTTTCTCCAACGCGGCTTCATGACGCCACTGACGGACCGCCTCATGATGTCCCGAAATCAAAGTCTCCGGCACTGTCCAGCCGCGAAACTCGGCGGGCCTCGTGTAGTGCGGGTGCTCGACCATGGAGGTGAGCGCTTCCGGGTCGGAAAAAGAGTCCCGGAGGACCGAGCCTTCCTTGCCAACCACTCCCGGTACGTACCGTGCCACCGCGTCAATGACGACCACTGCTGCGATCTCGCCGCCCGACACAATGTAATCGCCGATCGACAACTCCGCAGTTGCCAGATGTTCGATCACCCGTTCGTCGATGCCTTCGTAGCGTCCGCAGATCAAGACGACCTGCGGCGCCTTCGAAAGCCTCAACGCTTCGGCCTGATTGAAACGCCGGCCCGCCGCGCTGAGTACGACGACTTCCGTTTCACCCGAGCTCCGAAGCGACTCGACCGCTTTGAAGATGGGTTCGGGCTTCAATACCATCCCTTCGCCGCCGCCGAACGGCCTGTCGTCCACCGTTCGATGCCGGTCCGAAGTGAACTCTCTCAGATCATGGACCCGTGTTTCGATGAGTCCGCTTTCCCGGCCCCTCCGGATGATTCCGTATTCGAAAGGACCCCTGAAGAATTCCGGGAAAATCGTGACGACATCAAAGAGCATTTCGAATTGAAGGAACCCGTTCCTCCGGATTCGCAATTCCAAATTCGCAATTCGAAATCATTTATTCAGATCCCGCAAGCCTTCCGGCAGATCCACGTCGATGCGCCGCCCGGCAATATCGATTTTCTTCATGTACGACTGCGCAAAAGGGATCAGCGTTTCGTCGTCGTTGTGATCCACTTTCAGGATCTGGGCGCTGCCCATGTCGAGTACGTCGCTCACCGTACCGATGTATTCGTCCTTGTCGTAAACGCTGCAACCTTTTAAGTGAAACGTATAAAACGAGCCCTCTTCGGGCGGCAGCAACTCGTTCGAGGGAATTCGGATTTCGGCGCCAACGTAACGCTGGGCCTCATCAATCGAATCGATTCCCCGCATCTTCAGTACGCAACGGCCATGCTGTCTCCGGAAGAATTCAACCTGCACGTCTCGATCGCCGGATTTGCCCGTGATCAGCATTCCGCGTCCCGGCTGAAAGTGCCGGTCGTCGTCGAGCTTGAGTTCGATTCGCACGGCGCCGTCCAGACCTTGCGTCCTCGTGATTCGGGCTACGGATAAATAGGCGGCTTCGTGACTGATGAAGCGCTACTCCAGAATCTCGAGCGTAAATCTTTTCTTCAGCTTCATCCCGGCAGCACTGAGAATGGTTCGGATCGACCTGGCGGTCCGGCCTTGCTTTCCGATGACCTTGCCAAGGTCGGATTGAGCCACTCTTAGTTCGAGAACCGTCGTTTGTTCTCCTTCGATCGCATTGACGACGACCTGTTCGGGACTGTCCACGAGAGCTTTCGCAATCTGCTCGATGAGCTCCTTCATAGCCACCTCCAAACTCACTGGTGCGTTGAGCAAGAAATAGAGCTACAAATAGTATGAAGCCGCAGGAGAGGGGCGAATAGAGCTTTAATAGCCTACTACTTTACGAGCTCCTTCTTTTTCAGCAGACTACGGACCGTTTCCGAGGGAGCAGCCCCCTGAGAAAGCCAATACTGCGCACGCTCGGCATTGATCTCCAACTGGACAGGCGTAGCGATCGGATTGTACTGACCCAGAACTTCCAGAAAACGGCCGTTCCGGGCCCGGCGCTTGTCGATCACCACGATTCGATAATAGGGACGTTTCTTCGACCCGATCCGGGTCAAACGCATTGCAACCAAAAGGTTCGCCTCCTCACTGATAGAAAAACCTTTAAATTCTACGGGAGAATGGGATGTTCACACAAGCGTCAAAACGGCATTTGCGGCAGCTTCATCCCTTTCGGCAGTTTCCGGCCCCCAAACATCGTGTTCTTCATGTTTTTCATCATTTGACGCGTTTGGGCATACTGCTTGAGGAGCTGATTGACCTCCTGGACGGACGTGCCGCTTCCCCTGGCAATCCGCTTCCGGCGGCTGCCGTTGATGATCTTGTCGTTCCGCCGCTCTTTTGGTGTCATGGAGTTAATGATCGCCTCGATTCGGGTAATCTCCTTTTCGTCCACCTTGGCCTTCTGAAGATCCTTGAACGGCCCAATGCTTGGTAGAAGACTCAAAATCGATTCCAGAGAACCCAGTTTCCGGACCTGCCGAAGCTGGTCCCGGAAATCTTCGAGCGTGAAGCCGTCGGTTCTGATTTTCTCCAGCGAGTCCATCGCCGCCTTCTGATCGATGGCCTCCTCCGCCTTTTCGATCAGCGAAAGAATGTCGCCCATACCGATGATGCGAGAAACCAGTCTGTCCGGATGGAAGAGCTCGAGAGCATCGTATTTTTCGCCCGTCCCGACGAATTTCACCGGCTGTCCGGTCACGTGCTTGATCGATAACGCCGCGCCGCCGCGCGCGTCGCCGTCCATTTTGGTAAGGATGAAACCGTTAAATCCGAGTTGACCATGGAACTGTTGCGCGCTTTTGACTGCGTCCTGGCCGAGCATGGCATCGGCAACGAACAGGATTTCGTGAGGCTTGACGGTGTCTTTGATTTCGCGCAGCTCCTGCATCAGCGATTCATCGATATGCAGACGGCCGGCGGTATCGATGATCAGGACGTCGTGCCCCGTGTTTCTCGCCTCCCGGAGTGCGTCCTGGCATAGCCGGAGCGGTTTGTCGTCCGGCCCCCCCTCGTAGATTTTCACGCCGATCTCTTTGGCGATGACTCTCAACTGCTCGCGGGCGGCGGGGCGGTAGACGTCCACGGAGACGAGCATCGGCCGGTGCCCGTTCTTCTGCATCCATTTCGACAGTTTTCCGGACGAGGTCGTCTTACCCGAGCCCTGGAGGCCCACAAGCATCAGAACGGTTGGCGGCTGCGAGGTGAAATTAATTTTGACGTTGGAGCCGCCGAGCATCTCGACAAGTTCGTCGCGGACAATCTTCACCACCTGCTGGCCCGGGCTCAGGCTTTCGAACACTTCCTGGCCGAGCGCCTTGGCCTTCACAGTGTCCGTGAACTGCTTGACGACCTTGAAGTTGACGTCCGCCTCGAGCAGAGCGATGCGGATCTCTTTCAGCGCTTCTTCAATGTGAAGCTCGGAAAGCCGGCTTTCGCCGCGGAGATTCTTGAAGACCTTTTGTAACTTGTCCGACAGCGTTTCAAACATAGCCTGTTATTTTCTATGAATTCGCTCGATCTTGCGCGCCTTTCCTGTGGCGGAGTCGATGTCGATGAGGACGCCGTTCAACCGGGCATCCTGAGAGGCAGGCTCGAAGCGAGTGTGGACCTGGGTGAGGAACCGGCGAAGAACTTCTTCCTTCACGACCCCCACAATCGAGTCGAAAGGGCCCGTCATTCCGGCATCCGTCTGGTATGCGGTCCCCTTGGGAAGAATCCTTTCGTCAGCGGTCGGAATGTGAGTGTGCGTTCCGATGACCGCGGAAACCCTTCCATCCAGATACCAACCCATGGCCACTTTTTCCGACGTCGCTTCGGCGTGCATGTCGACGAAGATGACTTTGATGTGGGGCGGAATTTTCGCCAGTTCCGCGTCGGCCGTGCGAAAAGGATCGTCGGTGGGTGCCATGAACACGCGTCCCTGGAGATTCAGCACTGCCGCGTCTTCGCCCCTGTTTGTTTTGAGGATCGTCAGTCCCTTGCCCGGATTGCCCGGGGGATAGTTGGCGGGCCTCAGAATCCGGGGATTCTTGTTCAGGTATGGAACGATCTCGCGCTTGTCCCAGATGTGATTGCCGGACGTCAGCACGTCGATTCCCCAGTCAAATAATTCGTCCGCGATCTTGGGAGTGATGCCGAAGCCGGCGGCGGCGTTTTCGCAGTTCAGGATCGAAAGGTCGACATCGAACTGCTCCTGCAGGTTTTTCAGGTGGTGCTTCACGGCGGCGCGACCGGCGCTTCCAAACGTATCGCCGATAAACAGAATGTTCATTTGTCCGTACGGGTGGCGCCGTAACTGCCGGCGCCGGCATCAGCCGGCGCGCCGCGAAACGAATCGGTCATGGCTTGAAGTACGGATGGGTCAACAAGGCCGGTTTCTGTTGCGCCATCGTCGGCCGCTTCAGATCCATTTCTTCCAGGAGAACGGAGGGCGCCACAACACTCACCGGCGTGGCGGCGTTGGCGGCGCCGGTCAAGCGGTTTGCCACGTAGCTGTCATTGCCGGCGGCCTCCATTTGGCGCAGCGATCGGACCGGGAGCGCGTTGACCGAAGCGCCGCGGACGAGTTCCTCACGGCCGTCGGAAACGTAAACCTTGTAGACCAGGATCGGTGTGCCTAAAGGTCCGCGGCCGTCAGGATCGATGGCCTTGATCAGGATTCCATGGGAGAGACTTTCGATCTTGCACATCTCGATCAGGGACTTCTTCAATTCGTCGAAGCTCTTTCCATCGTTCGCCCTGACGAACAGATTCCCAATCTGTGCCGCCTCCCGGCCGGGCAATCCGGAACGGCCGTGACCATTCGATTGTGGGCGTTCCTTAGATGGACGCCGCGACATCAGAAAATCCTTCAGTACGCCGTCCTGCACCAGAGTCACCTTGCGTGCGGGAACTCCCTGATCGTCCACCTGGTAGAAGCCGATCAGTTCTCTCTCTCCCACGCGTCTTTCCGTCGGATCGTCAATAACGGTGAGGAATCTCGGAAGCACCGTCCGATTCATGCGATCGCTCAACTCGCTTCTCGCCGTGCCTTGATCGCGGTCCGAAAGCGGCTGCCGTTGACCGGACAGATGGGGCGCCAGCACTCGGGCAAACATTTCGGCGGAAGCCTGGCCGACCAGCAGAACGGGGCCGGAATAGTCTTCGCTGAGAACGGGCGCGTTGCGAACGGCCGTCAGGTCGGTGGCCAACTGGCGGATTGCCGCCGACACCGTCTCTGCGGAAGGAAGCTGGTCGAAGCCGGTTGCGTTGAACGGGACCGAATGGCTGAGAACCATTCCGTCCGGCGACTGGACCAGTGCGGCGGCCTGCAGGGAAACGATCAGGCCGGGCTGCATGGTGTGCGTGCCCTCGCTGTTGACCAGGTATCGATGGGTCAAACGCGTGTTCAGGGAAACGGAGGACTGCTCGATTTGGGGAAAAGATTTGAAGATCGCGGACCATTCGCGAAGTTGTTTTTCCCACTTCGCCTGGTCAAACTCCAGTGTGCGCCGGCCCGCGATCGCGTTGACGGGAGCTTCCCGTGAGAAGTCCGGGATCTTGTCGTCCTGCACCTTGTTCTGAACGAAGGCGCGCTTGCGGGCGATCTGCTCCACCGCTTGCTTGTACGCCGTGTCGGTGACAAGCCACAGCGCGTGACGAACCGCATCGTAATCGTTTTCGATCACGGTCGTCGTCAATACTCCTGTCGAAGGCGCGCCCCCAAAACCGCCGGCAACGATGAATTCGGAGTTGTCGAAATCGTAGTCGCCGACGCGAACCTGGACCTGCAGAGCGCGATCCCTGTTGCGATCCGAAGCGGTGATGGCGCCGAAAGTGGCTTCGGCGCTGAACTCGTCTTCGTCCAGGACGGTGTATTGAATGAAGTAAGGTTTCTCGAGATCCTTGAACTGCAGTTCCCGGGTGGATCGTTGAAGTTCATCCTCCATCGCGCGCAGGACGGGATCCGCCCCCGGCGCTCCCGTTTGAGCGGAGGAAGGGCCGCAGACCATGCTGAGAACGAGAACAATCAGCGTCGCGAGCCTCATTTATCGATTCCTCCCGGGGCCTGGACCGGGTGCCGGCGGCGGAAGAATCGGAGGGCGTTCGGAGGATTTCGCTTTTTTCTGAACCTCGATTTGCGTGGTCAGGATGCTTGGCGCAATTGCCGCGACGGGGACATAGCCGGACTCGGCGCCGCAGAACCCGTTGAAAACCTCTTGTTTATCGCTCGCCGCAACGATCTTGCTGAACGACGTCAGCGGCGTTCCGATCAGATCGACGCCGCGCACCAACTCGTCGGGACGGCCGTCCACGTAGATGCGATAGACCATGATGGGCGTCACCTGGAAGGCCTGAGGGCTGTTTCGCGAGGTCGTCGTGAATCCCCCGGAAATGTCTTTGAAGAGAAGTCCGAACTGTTTGCCCTGTTTCTTCGCTTCCTCGATCAGCATTTCGCGAAGCCGGGTTTCCGTGACGGTCTTCGACGACTCCACGATGAGATTGCCTTGACGTCCGACGCTGGCGTATCCGGGGGCTTTGCGTCCGTGCCCGTTGGATTGCTCGAATCCTGCGATCGGGGATCGGGACAGCAGGAAGTTCTTCAGGATTCCCTTATCGACTACCGTCACGCGCTGGGCGGGAACGCCATCGTCGTCGAACGCATAGGTTCCATTCAGATCCACTCCATGGAGTTGCTTCAGCGTGGGATCGTCGTAAACCGAAATGAAATCCGGCAAAACGGACTGGTTGATCTTCTTTGTGAAGGTCTGGCCCTCGTTGTCGTTCTTTTGGCGCTGACCCTCGATGCGGTGACCGAAGATCTCATGGAAAAACACGCCGCTCGCGCGTCCCGAAAGGATCGCGGGACCGGTAAACGGCTCGATCATGGGAGCGGCTCGCAGCGCTTTGAGGTCGGCGATCATCTTGTCGATCGTCTGGCGGATCACCGTATCGGAAGGCAGATTGGCGGAGGAGTGGGCATCGAATGATTCGAAGCGATTGAGCTCCATCCCGTCGTCAGCCTTCGTCCGCGCAAAAATGCTGATCCGGACTTGCGCGGTTCCCTGCTGGATCGAGGTGCCTTCGCTGTTGACCACGAATTGGTTGTTTGCATTCGACGATACCGAAACACTTCCATCGTAAATCTCGGGATACTTGCTGAAAACCCCTGAGTAGGCCTTGACCCTTTTCTCCCAATCCTGCTGATTCAGGTTGCTCGACACCCGGCCCATCGCGGCCGTCTGCGCCTTCTCTCGAGAAAAATCGGCGGAGGTGTCCTCCTCGTCGACTTTGATGGCGCGATTCGCGCGGACCTGAATGAGGCGCTCGACGGCGTTTTTGTAGCGGCGGTCGGTTTCGAGCCAGACCACGCTCTTCAGAGCGTCAATGTCATCATCCAGCGGCATCGACACCGGATAGTTGAAGTTGCCGCCGCTGGAGCCTCCGCGCTGGCCTCGGATCTGATGGGTGTTGTCGTACTGGTAGTCGCCGACGCGGACGTCGATGTCGAGGTACCGGGAATGTTCGGCGTCCGAATTCCGGATGGCG
>JAHFTY010000012.1:0-35134 GCA_023265365.1 Acidobacteriota bacterium | reverse complement strand
ACCTGGACCCTTTGGATGTCGTGGACTTCATAGTTGATGAAGTAAGGCGCGGGGTTGCCCTTCGCCTGGAGCACCTCCATCGCCCGTTTCACTTCGTCCTCGAGCGCGCGCGTGATCGGATGGGGAGCCGCAGCCCTCTGCGCGACAGCGAAAGGGATGGTCAGGAGCATCGCGGCCGTCACGCCGCAGATTCGGAGTTGCCGTTTCATCGGTCCTCTTTTCACAAAAAGGAAAAACCCCACTCAGGCGTGTGGCTCTGACCTATTTGAACCTGCATACACAGGTGGGCGCCCTATCCGCGCTTTAGGGGACCTAAGTACCGTTGAAGGTTTAAGGCCCACACACCACGCGTTAATCAGGCTCCCTTTCAAATAAGCATTGGTTCAAATTTTAGTTCGAACCAACACGACTCTTCGCAGGGTTTCCTGATTGTAGGGGACCGGCTGTCTCAAGGTCAACCGCCCAACCGAAATCCCGGCCGGACTAGTCATTTCCTGTTTTTCCGCCCGTGGTTTCCGCCATCAGCTCCTGAAGGCGCTTACGGGCCGCGGCGTGATTGCCGTGCGCGACAGCCTGATTGAGATACATCATCGCGACGGATCGATCCCCTTTCTTTTCCCACAGCAGAGCCAACTCGTAATAAGCGTCCGAGTAGTTCGGGTCCAGCACGACGGCCTTCTGCAGATGCTGCTTCGCATCTTCTCCGCGGTTGAGCTTCGCGTACACCGAGCCGAGGTTTCCATGGGCTTCCGCATTCGCGGGTTCAAGGCGGGCTGCTTCTTCCAGCGCGGTTGCCGCTTCACGCAGCCGGTGGAAATTCATGAGGACCTGCGATTTGACGATGTAGCCCGCAGCGCGTCCCGGATCGATATCGATAAGAGCTTCGACCTCTTTCAATGCGCGTTCCGGTTCCGATTGCGTCATATAGAAATTCGCGAGCATCAGGCGAGCCTCCGGCAGCCTTGGGTTCCTCGCCACCGCCGCACTGAGATTTCTTTCCGCCGATGCGAAGTCCTGACGTGAAAGGCCGATCTTTCCGAGCAGCAGGTACCCTTGAGGTTCATCGGGAAATCGCCGAATAAGTTCAGAAAAGTATTTGTCGGCCACATCAAACTGGCCCAGTTGCGCAGCGATCTTCCCCAACGCTGCCAGGGCTTCGGCCGATGCCGGGTCCAGGGACAGGACGCGCTGGTACCCGGTTCGAGCAGTGTCCAGGTCGCCCCGTTCGGCAAACAGACTCGCAAGATTCAAGCAAGCGTCCAGGTACGCAGGGTCGAGAGAAATCGCGTGCTCATAAGCCGCGCGCGCCTTGTTGAAGTCACCCAGCAGCGAATAGGCGATCCCGAGATTATTGAAACTTCCTTTGAAGGTCGGATCCAGCGCGACCGCCTCTTCGTACGCGGCCGCGGCTTTTTCCGGATCGTGCTCCGTCGAATACACATGACCCAGGGCCTGCCAGGCATCCGCATAATCGGGGCGAAGCGCCACGCCTCGCTCGTACCACTCGATGGACTTCGACGGCTCATCACCGGAAGCCAGAAAGTCTCCCACGTTGACCGCCGCGATCGCGGCTTGCGGCCAGCGCTCACGGTAGCGCAGGGCCTCCTCGGAAAACCTCGCAAGGTTCGCGTTCTGCCGGACGCCTTCATGCGAACGATTTTGTGGATTGGTCGCCATCGTGACGATCCCGATCGGAATCAGAATCCACGCCGCGATTTCCGCAAATGAAAACGCGAACGATCGTGGGGACAACTCGACTCCGGCGCCGCCTTTCAGGCTCAGGACGGAACTCAACTCCCTGCTGCGCGCCTTCCAGATGAAGCTGTCCGTGTAGTAGTGCAGAAAGGCGGCGGTCGCATAGAAGGCGTTGAACATCGGCACCACCTGCTGCACTTCGATGCGCGGTTTGATGGACCCGCCGACGAGAATTCCCCAGCCCGCGACGACTCCCACGTAGGCAAGCACTGCCCCACCTCTGTTTTTCATCGAAAAGAGAGCGCCCAGCCCGTTGAACTGCGCGCTCTTTTCACCAAGCCGGCGCTGCATGATCCAGGCAAAGAAGACGTATTGGGTATTGTGGTAAAACGACTCCACGCTGGTCGCCATGTCTTCCATGACCATCGAAAACATTAGGAAATAGAACCCGTACGTCACCAGCAGGAAGATCTGCTTATTGATCGCCACCGTCTTGTTCGCTCGAAACTGCGCCACCGAGTTCCGTACGTACAGGACCAGCAGAACAGTGGATGCCCCGATTCCCACGCCCCGCAAAACCCATAACCCCGACGAGACCAGCGCGGCGTTATGGATATTCAAATTGAAAAGGTGCTGAGCGAGTTCGAACCGCATATCGTCCGAAAGAAGCTCGCTCGCCGTGAAATGCCAGACGACGATGGAGATCATATCGAGCTTCACCGATCCGGAAACCGCCGGCATGGCCTTTCGTTCGTAGATGCGAAGAAGACCGTAGTTCTGGCGCGCCGTGTGCCACCAGTTGAAGAACCACAGCACGACGATATAGGCGCGAAGGCCTTTGAACTCGAGGAACAGAATCAACGAGAAGATCAGCACCGGAGCCAAAATCAGACGTGTGCGATTCGCCTCGAGGATTTCCCTTGTTCCGTAGGCGCGCAGCAATCCCGGCAGATGATGAGCGCCAGTGTAGATCGCGGTGAAGCCGACAAAGGCGGCGAGCGTGACGATGTTGAAATGAAGCAGCGTCATGGCTCCGCCAAGTGCGATCAGCGGAATGCCGAGAAGAAAAACGGAGTCGCTGAGCGGCGAATCGATGAAAGTACTGCGATACGACATACAGACTCAGGGTTTGCGGCCCATCAGCTCATGGAATTCATTCATGGGGTACCTGTGGCGCAGACGATACTATGGCCCGAAATGTTATGGCAATCCCTTCAGTCTTTAGGTTAGACTCTGCGCTCAAGTACAGCGTTGTACTCCCTGCCTTGACGCAGCCGTCACCCGACAAAGCCGTCCAAGAGTTTTGGAAAACACGAAAACTTACTTGGAGCCGGAACATGGAAAATCTATTGTTTGCCAATATTCCTCACAACAGTAACGACGCCGACCTTCGCACCTGGATCGAAGGACACGGATTCAAGGTCAATGACCTTCGCCTGATTCGAGATGTCGTCACCGGCACTTCGCCTTCTTTCGCGCGCGTGCAACTGAATTCCGTCCCCGCAGACGCCGCGGTCAGCGCCCTGGATCAGCAGCCCTTTGGCAACCGCAGGCTTTACGTGCGGCGAGGGCGCTCACCGCTCGATGACTAAAAGCTGATCCTCGCCTGGATGGCGATCACCCGGTTTCCTCCCGAAGCCCTGAGGCGGCCGAAACTCGTCGAGTTGATGTCGGTGACCGGATCGGCGAACTGAGCCTTGTTCAGAAGATTCTGGATATCCACTCTCATCTGGACCTCGCGGCTCTCGTGAAACTTGAACTTCTTGATCAGGTTCACGTCGAAGCGAAAGGCGCCAGGTCCTTCGAGATAGGTTTGCGACAAGGATCCCAGAGTCCCCGGAGTGGGATTGACGGCAACCACTCTGCCCGAAGAGTCGGCGATCGCTTTCATGGCGCTTCGCGTATTGAGTAACTGTGCGGACGTCAGTGTTGCGATGTCCGGGTCGTTGACCTGCGTGAAGCCGTCGAAGTAAACCACGCCGTTCGCCGTTTTCTTCACTCCGCCGGCATCCCTGGCCAATGGGCCGACAAGCGTTGCGGTGTTGTCGACGAACTGGTTGAACGAGGTGACGCCGGAATCGAAACTGATCGGAGGCCCGGAGAAGACATTGACGATTCCGCCGAACTGCCAGCCGCCCGCGACCTTTCCGAGAAACCTGGGCATGTTGGGAAGAATCGTTTTTCCGGGTCCGATCGGCAGTTCCCACGTTCCGCTGTTCCGGAATATGTGGGTCCGATGGAATCCCAGCAGGCGTTTGTCGATGCGCCGATTCCTGCCGTTCCGGAAACTGTTCAGCAGGTCCTGGGAGTCCCCCTCCTCGTCGCCGAGAGAACGGCTCCAGGTGTAGTTCGTTTGAAAATCCCAGCCGGACGATAGTCGTTTCTGAGCATTCAACTGCATCGAGTTGTACGTCGAATTCGAGAGGTTGCCGATGTATTGCGCCGCGGCAAACTGCGGATTGACGGTGATCCAGTTTTCCGGCAGGAGCGCGAATCGCGGAATGGCCCCGCGCTCGCCCTGGACGCTGGCGCGATTCACGAAGTCGGCGAAGGCGCCCACGCTGTTGTTGGCGAGGTAGGCGCGGGTTGTTGCGAATTGCCGAAGAGACGCGGAGCCGGTGACTGTCCGGCCGTTGATTGTGCCAAGGCCCAGATTGAACCCCGAGAAAAGGCGATCGAACAACGGAGCGTTTCCGCCCTGCTGCGTGATTCGAAAGGCCTCCAGGATCCCATTCTCGAAAATGTTTACTTCGTTGATGTTGATTGCGCGCCAGAGCTTGGTTGCTTTGCCGCCGACGTAACGAACATCGAGGGTGAATCCCCCTGGAAGTTCGCGCTGGATCGTCAGATTCCAGTTCTGGATATAGGGTGTGCGCAGATTGTTGTCGAACGACCGCACGGCCTGGCTCCGATCCTCGAGGGGAACGACTGCGAGCGGTTGTCCCGGAGGCGTCAGGGGCAGACGGATCTGCGTCAGGTTCAGCGCGCTGAAGGCCGTGAAAGTCGTTTCGGACCGGAGACCGGGCTGGTCACCCGCGACGATATCGACAAGACGGAGTGCTTCGCGCTCGTAGGAAACGCTGTAGCCGGCGCGAAGAACCGTTTTGTCTTTTCCAAAATAGGGCATCGACCAGCTCAAGCCCACGACGGGGCCGAGGTTATTCCAGTCGTTGTTGTACAGGTTGGTATTCGGATTCGGCGATCGCTTTCCGATCAACTGAACCTGGGTGAGTTGTCCGTTGGAAGTGCCGGGATTGTACAGATCCGACCAGGAGTTTCCGGAAATGCCGAACAGGCCGTTGGACCCTCCAACGAGTCCGGCCGTTCTGCCGTTCGCGTCCCACGGCACTCCGTAGAATTCGTAGCGGAGGCCAAGGTTCAGCGTCAGCCGCGGTTTCAGCTTGAAGTCGTCCTGCGCGTAGAGGCTGAACTCCCGTTGCCGCCACGTACGCTGCTTGCTTTCGCCTGCAAGAAAAGCCGGTTTCGTTCCGCCGGACGCATTGAAAGCCTGGGTGATGCTGTCGACCGCTCCGGCAAGATCGCCCAGCATGTATTGCGCGTTGCCTTCGTTCTGACCCAGCCCGGGAATTCCCTGAGCGTTTACGCCCACCAGATCCGGACCGTCGCCGAACCCGAAAAACACGCGTGGAACGACATCGAATGCGTTGAAGCCGTTCGTGCTGACGAAACGGATTTCGCCGCCGATTTTGAGAGCGTGCTTGCCTTTGAACCACTGCAGCTTGTCGCCATACGCATACAGTGGGGTAATGCGACCCTGCGGATCGTTGTCGGTCGGGATCGGGTCGCTGACCATCGAGAACACCGGAAGGTATCCGTATCCGTTTGCCGCCGGCATCAGACTCTTGCCGCCGGGGAGTTCCCATGGGGCCGTGAAACGGACGCGCGCGCGCTGGCCTCCAACATAGAAATCGTTCACGAGGCGCGGCGAAAACGTGGAACTCAGTTCGGCCTGGTAGACCATGGCCGGCGAAGTCACCTCTCCGCCCGGCGAGTTCGGAAAGGTTTGCGGCAGGAAACCGTTCCTGAATCGCAGTTTCTCGCGCGTAAGGGTAAACGAGGCCTTGTGAAGTTTGTTGATGTAGTGGTCGACTTTGGCATTGATCTGTCCGTAATTCGCCGCGGCTTTCCTGCGCCATCGGTAGCCTGCGGTGTTTAAGCCGTCGCCGGCCCGGAAGTCATTCGGCAGCGGCATCACATCGAGAAGTTTTCGAACGACGCCTGTGGGATCGGGCCCGTTTCGCAGGGGATCGCGGCCATACAGAGACACGGATTGGAGTTGCGCGGTCGCCGAAGGCTTTACCGGGTTGCCGAGGACGTCGACGGTCGGGGCGGCGCCATCGGCATTCTGGTTCTGCACGCCCGGGAAGAAGCGGAAGACGCCGTCCCGCGCCGGCTGGGTGAAGACCGTGGCCACCACCGTCTCCGCAGTTCTCAACCGATCGCCTTCATACACGACGAGGAAAAACGTTTTATCCTTCTTTATCGGTCCCCCCAGGCGGCCGCCGTAGCTGTTTCGGATGAGGGCGTCGCGTTCGATCCCGAACATGTTGTTGAAGAAGTCGTTCGCGTTCAGGACGGTGTTGCGGTGGGTTTCGTAGACGCTGCCGTGAATCGTGTTCGTCCCCGATCGCGTCGACATCTGGACCTGGCCGGATCCGCGTCCCAGTTCCGCGTCCACGGGCGAAGTCACGACTCGAACTTCTTCGACCGTATCGACGCTTGTGAAGACCACCGAGTTCACGCCGGAATTGATCCGCTGATCCATCACATTGATGCCGTCCCGCGTGACATTCAGCGCGCCGATGCGCGCTCCGCCGAAGTTGTCGCCGAGCAGGCCGGGCTGCGTCAGAACCAGGCCCAGCGCGTCCCGGCTGGGCAGCGGGAGTTCCAGAAGCCGCTGACCGTTGATGACTCCGCCGACCGAAGGAGAGTTGATGAACAGCGGCGATTCCGGCCGCGCTGTGACTTCAACGGCGCCCACGGCGCCGGCGACTTCCATCGGTATGTTGATTCCCATTCGCGCGGCGACATCGACGGTGATCTCATTCAGAACGTATTTGTTGAACCCCGGCAGTTCCGCCGTCAACTTGTACAATCCCGGCTGAACTGAAGTGAAAAAATAGTTGCCCGTTTCATTGGACACGTTTGTGGCGACGACTCCGGTCCGCAGGTTTTCGAGCGTGAGGGTCACGCTGGGAATGACCGCACCGCTGGCGTCCACCACCGTTCCGGTGATCGTTGCAGCGGTCCGCTGAGCGCGTGCGGATACGGGAATGAAAAGCAGTATCGAGGCCAGAATAATGGCCGTGCGCCTGGACATTCGTGTTTCCTCCGATGTGCGCGATTATCACATGAATGCGAAAGGCTTTTATATCTTGCGTCCTGATTCCTCGAGACCGAGAATCACCGTCCATGACGAAACGAATGACCCTCGCCGCCCTTCTTTTTTTGATCCCGCTGTCGCCCCTCGGTGCACAGGCACCCGCGCCGAAAAAAACTCCGATTCAAAAACTCGCCAAGCTCATCGAACCATGGCCCGCGCCCGAGACGATGACCGCGCGCCGCATGGATGCCCTCCGCCGGGAGTTATTTCAGAGCGAGACGCCTTTGTCGTTCACGATCGAGGGTTCATTCGGAGTCATCAACAAAGATCGCGATCCCAACAGCGCGAAGCGGTATCCGGCCCTGTTGAAGATCGATTCGGCGGGCGCCGGGAAGTCCATCGCCGTGAGCCTCAGCGCCCGGGGGCACCTTCGCCGGATGCCGATGACGTGCTCGTTTGTTCCATTGCGGATTGAATTCGAGAAGGATGGTGTCAATGGAACGGTTTTTGAGGGTCCGGCCGGTGCGTTGAAGCTGGTCACGCATTGCCAGAACTCGAAGGAACACGAACAGTTTGTTCTCCGCGAATACCTCGCTTACAAGCTCTCGAACATCCTTACGCCCAGATCCTTTCGCGCCCGGCTCGCAAGAGTGACGTATGTGGATTCGGCGTCGAAGAAGCAGATCGCCACCCGTTACGGTCTGCTTCTTGAAGACGACGGCGACGTGGCGCGGCGCATGGACGGACGTGTGGTCGCGCTGGAGCGGACCCTGTTTTCGGAGCTGCACCGCGAGACGCTTGCGAACATGATGGTGTTTCAATACATGATCGGCAACACGGACTTCTCGATATTCGCGCTGCACAACGTCGTTCTGGTTCAGACGCCCGACAAGTCCCTTTATCCGGTGACCTACGATTTCGACCTCTCCGGTCTGGTCCACGCGCCGTATTCCCATCCCGCGCCCAAACTGGGTCTCAAGTCGGTTCTGGACCGCCTGTATCGAGGTCCCTGCCTCGCCGAAGAACAGATCGCCACCGTTCTGGAAACTTTCCGGTCCAAGAAAACGGAGATGTTTGCCGCGTTCGATACGATCCCGGATCTCGAATCGCCGGCGAAGAACGAGATGAAGGGCTTTCTCGGCGAGTTCTTTTCCACGATCGACCGACCGGTGTCGGTGAAACGAGCATTCATCAACGGCTGCTCGCGCTCGACGATGTAACATTGCGAAATGGTCAAACCCGTTGCCACACTGCTTTTGTGCCTCGCCCTGGCGTTCTCGCCGCCGGCGGCGCCTCGAGTCGTTGCGGTTGGCGACATCCATGGTGACTTCGACGCTTTCGCCGCCATCCTGCAACGCGCGGCTCTGCTCGATACGAATCGCCACTGGTCCGGCCGCGATGCGACGCTGGTGCAGACCGGCGACTTCCTCGATCGCGGTCCGAAGAGCCGGGCGGTCATGGATCTCCTCATGCGGCTTCAAAAAGAGGCGTCACGGCAGGGTGGGCGCGTCCTTGTCCTGCTGGGCAATCATGAAGCGATGAACATGTTCGGCGACCTTCGTTACGTGACCGAAAGCGATTACGCCAGCTACGTCGACGACAAGTCCGAGTCTCGCCGCAAGGCTTCCGGTGCATCGGTCCCGTTGGGATTCGTTGAGCATCGCGAGGCGTTCGGTCCCGGCGGCAAATACGGAAAGTGGCTGCGGTCGCTTCCCGCGATCGTCAAGGTGAACGAAACCATCTTTCTGCACGGCGGTCTGAAGGTGGATTTTGCGTCCTGGAAAGTCGATCAGATCAATGAGGCGGTCGCCGCCGAAGTGAAGCTGTTCGACGCCTCGCGGAAGTACATGATTGACCAGAAGCTCGCGACGGCGCTTTCCACGCTGAAAGAACTGGCGGATGCCGCAAACGCTGCGGGCCTGGACGCGAATCACAAGAAAGCGCTGGAACCATTCCTTCGATATGGCAGCTGGCTGACCATCAACACGGATGGCCCCCTCTGGTTCCGCGGGTTTGCGCAATGGAGCGACGCGGAAGGCAACGCCACAATCCGGCAGCTCGCCTCGGCGTTCGGCGTGAAACGTTTCGTCGTCGGACACACGCCGCAGGAGGGCACGATCGTGCCGCGCTTTGACGGCCAGGTGGTTCTGATCGACACCGGAATGCTCTCCTCCACCTTTGCCGGCGGCCGTGCATCCGCGCTGGAGATTCTGGGAGACAAGGTCACTCCGATCTACTAACCACGGGGCGGCTCAAAACAAGCCGGTGGGGTTGATGGGCGATCCCGTGCCGTGCCGCAGGGGAAGTGGCGCGGCCGTCAACAGAAACTCCCATCGCTTCCGGGCAGCCGCGGCCTCGCTGAGCGCGCCAAGGTCGCAGTCGTCGAAGACGTTCATGCCAAGGATCACCAGAACGAAGTTGTGCAGGGGCAGGTAGTCATCCGGATCGGTGATGTTCGGAGAAATCGGCGTGACGCTCAATGCCGCCTCGCTTCCGATCACGGCGACGTCGCGCCGGCGCAACCATGGAATGACGGACGCATCGAGTCCCGCTTCGCCGGTGGTCGAAGGCCCCAGTTTTGCGCGGCGCACCCAGCGGCCGGTCCGGATAAAAACGGCGTCGCCGGCGGAGACCTTGATGCCGGCCTGTTTTTCCCACGCCTCGAGATCCTCGACGTAGATGGGTGTGCCGGGTTCGAGGTAGGGAACGCCCTTCAGTCTGGGAATGTCCATCAATATGCCGCGCGTGAAGATGCCTTCTTTCACCTGGTGGATCGACGCCTTCCTTGCGCCCTCCTGCATCGAGACCCACTCCTTCTGCGAAAACCCGTTGTACATTTTTCCGCCGATGAAATGGTGAGCCAGCGCATCGAGATGGGTGTGCGCGAGCCCATGCGTCGACACAGCGATTCGGTCGGTGGCCGCCGGCCTGTTGGATCCGTCGGAGATCATGACGTTCTCGTAAGGTTGCGGGTTATCGACATCCTTCTCGGTGGCCGCGTCGCGCGCGAGCGACACCGCTAAACCTTCCTTGACGAGGGCCGCCGCCTGCTTGCGTTTGGCCGGCGTGATGAGGTTCAGCGTTCCTTTCTCATCGTCTTTTCCCCAGCGCCCCCAATTCGAAAGTTCTTTCTTCCACCGGTCCATATCGGCCTGAGTGACATTGTGGCCGGCGGTGCGCATTTGTGGCGGTCGGGCGGAAATCGCGGCGGCGATGCAGACGATGACGAGGAGGGCGATGGCGATTGTTTTCATGGCTCCTACTTGTTGATGACGACCCGGCCGTCGGTTTTTGCAGAGATCACGGGGTTTTGCCGGACATAGCCGGCCACGGTTTCCCGCAGCAATCGTTCCGAGTCGGCGACATCCGCAGCCTGCGTAAACTCGAGCAGGCCGTCTCCCCCCGCCTGCACGAAATCGTTTGTCGCGATGGAGTAGGTCTGGTCGTCCTCAATCGGCGTTCCGTCCGAAAACGTGACCCAGACCAGCCGGGCGCCTGAAGGCCTGGTGATGTCCCATCCGACCCGGATGCCGCTGACGGCAAGCACTCTCCTCGAGAGGACTCGTTTCAGTTGTGCGCCCGTCAGCTTCAGCGTCACGACCGAGTTCGAAAAAGGCAGGACGTCGAAGATGCTTCCGAAGGTAATCGGGCCTCTGGAAATTCCTGCCCGGATCCCGCCCACATTGTGAATGGCGATCTGTGTTCCGGTGGCGGCGCGAAGGGCGTCCGCAATGAGGTTATTGAGCGCGGACTCTTCGGACTCGCTCCTCGACAGATCGGCCGTCGCCTCTCCAATCTTCTCCGCACTTCGCGTTCCGACGGCGTTGCGATAGGGTTCAATGACCGCCTGGATCTCGGGATCGGGCGCGACGTCGCGAACGGGAATGGCTTCCTCGGTAATCGATTCGGGAACCTTGCCGTCGAGACGAATGACCAGACGCCCGACAAATCGCGAACTGCTGCCGGCCTCGACGATCGTCGTGCCTCCGACAACGGTGGTGCGAACCTGATGGGGATGGCCGGCAATGATCAGCTTCACTTCGGGAAAGGACTTCGCGATCCGGATCTGTTCGTCCTGGGTCAGATGCGCCATCACGATAATGAAGTCGCTTTGCCGGCGCACGACGGGAAGCGTGGTCTCCATGGCGTTGACCAACGTGGTCAGTTTGATGTTCTTCAAATTCTTCGGATGGGCGGTGGTTGTGAGTTCCTCTGTCGTGAGACCGATCACTCCAATGCGAACGCCTCTCACGCTCAGGATGGCGTAAGGCTTGATTTCGTCCATACCCTGGACATTCGCCGACAGAATCGGGAACTGCGCTTCTTTGGCCCGGGCCCTGAAGGCGTCGACCCCGTAATCGAATTCGTGATTGCCCAGAGCGGCTACGGCATAGTGCAGGCGGTTCATGATTTCGATCGTGGGTTTGCCTTGCGGCTCGTCGCTCAACATGGTGCCCGTGAACATGTCGCCGGCGTCGAGAACCAGGTCCGGGGCGGATCGTTTGAGGATGGTGGCCAGTTCCGCCATTCCGCCGGCGCCGTCTTTGGGGAGAATCTGTCCATGGATATCGCCGGTGTGGACGATCACGATGCGATCCCCGGTCTGCGCCACGCCGGTTGCGGCAAGACAGAGGATGATGAATGTTGCGAGAAGGAGCCGCCGCATCGATTGCTCTTATTTCTTCAAGACTTGTTCCAGCGCGCGACTCCATTCCGTGGCTTTGGAGTTGAGGAGTGCATCCTTGCGATCGCAGTTTCGCTTGAGCTCGCGGTATTCCTGCGCGAGGTGCAGCGCGGTGAGGACGGCGACTTTCAGAGAGTCGGCGGTGCTGGCCACGGCTGCGATGTCGCGCATGCGGGCATCGACTTCCTGGGCAAGGGCGCGCACTTCGTCCTCCGGAAGAGGCTTCTGGAGGACGATTGTGTATTTCTGATCGTAGATCTCAACGTCGATTGGACGTGACTTCGGTTTGGACACCCGGCTCCTCGGTCAACTCGGAAAGATTGTGGAGTAGATTCTCGATCCTATTCTTGACCAAATCGCGTTCCCGTCTCAACTCTTCCAGCTCGCGTTCCATCTTCGCGATCTGCGAGCGCGAGCCGGAGAGTTCCTTCTCCAGGTTCTCCTTCTCCTGCCGCGTCGTCTTCACCAACTCCACCGCGCGCATAATGCGCGTTTCCAGCTCTTCAAATTTTTCGAACGCGTTTGACATTCTATTTCCTTAGTTGAGCGCCGAGGCGCTGTTCGAGCAGTTCAAGAATTCTTCGGTCAAGCGACTCGACCTCGTTGTCCGTAAGGGTTCGCTCCGGCGACTGATAGATCAGAGAAACGGAAAGACTGTACTTCGAATCCGGGAACGGGCCCTTGTCCAGCCGGTCGAACGGTTCGAACCGGACCAGTTCCGCAATTCCCGCATCCGCGATCGTGTTCCGGATCGCAGCATACTCGACGCCGCGCTCCAGCAACAATGAGAGATCGCGCCGGATCGACGGATATTTGAGGACGGGCTTCGCTTCATGCCTCAGCCGCGATTTCAGAATTTCATCAACGTCAATTTCGGCGAGACAGATGCGCTGATGAGGCTTCATGGCAGGCGTGTAGTCCGGGTGGATCTCGCCTGCAACCGCGAAGCCGCCGAGACGCGCCGACCGGCCCGGGTGATAGTACTTCGGCAGATTCTCGCGCGTTGTCGTTCCGGAAACATCGAATGCCCTGAGGATCGCTTCAACGTCGCCTTTGATGTCGTAGAAGCCGGCCTCCCTCGGGTTTTCGTGAACGCTTTTCTGGAGCAGCATGCCCGTCGCAGCGAGAACCAGCATCCGTTTCTCACTTCCTTCCCGATAGACCTTGCCCAATTCATACAACTGGAGGTCGCGCCGGCCGCGATGCATGTTCCATTCAACGGCCTGAAGAATGCCGGATACCAGTGAACTGCGGAGCAACGTCCAGTCTTCACTCATCGGGTTGAGCAGCCGAACCGGCTTTTCGGCGTGACCGAATCGAGCCTCGGTTGTTTCATCGGTGAATGACAGTCCGTACGTTTCGGAGTAGCCGAACGCGGACAGATCATTCCGAAGCTGCCGCTCCTCCTGATCGTACGGTTTGCCCGATCCGGACCCGGCAAAGGGAGGAAGCGTCGCCGGGAAATTGTCGAAACCGTGATGGCGCGCGACCTCTTCCAGCAGATCCTCTTCGTCGCCGACATCCACGCGATAGCTGGGCACGGTGACCGTCCAGCCCTCCGGCGTGCGCGCGGGCTGGAAACCCAGGCGCTGGAAGATCCGGTCCACGACGTCGTCCGGAACGGGCGCGCCAAGGAATTCCTCGATGCGATGGCGCCGCAGGCTCGCCACAACCGGCTGGTGCGGCGCCGGGTAGACGTCAATCGCACCGCGATAAATCCGGCCACCGGCCACCTGCTGAATCAGCGCAGCCGCCCGATCGCAGGCGTAACGGGCCAGCTCAATGTCGCCGCCGCGTTCGTATCGATACGAAGCTTCGGTCGACATGCTCAACGATCGTGCGGTCTTCCGGATGCCGGCGGGGAAGAAGTAAGCGCTTTCCAGAAGAACATTCGCCGTTTTGTTCGAGATTTCGGTTTCGGCTCCGCCCATGACGCCGGCAATCGCAACCGGACGGTCGGCGTCGGCGATCACCAGAATGGATGGATTCAGGGTCCGCTGCTGCCCATCGAGTGTCGTGATCCGTTCGTCAACGTCCGCTCGCCGCACGATGATCTGCTGATGGTGCAGCGTGTCGGCGTCGAACGCATGCAGCGGCTGGCCGAGCTCCATCATCACGAAGTTCGTCACGTCGGCCACGTTGTTGATGGAGCGCTGGCCGATCGACTCGAGGCGCTTCTGAAGCCACTCGGGAGACGGACCGATCCTCACGCCCTCGATGTAGCGCCCGCAATATCGGCCGCAGAGGTCGGGGTCGGCGATGTCGATCGAAAAGACATTGGCGGTGTCTTCGTCGGCTTCCTTCACTTCAAAGACCGGTTTTCTCACCGTCGAACCATAGATCGCGCCGACCTCGCGGGCCATGCCGAGATGGTTGAGACAATCCGGCCGGTTCGTCGTGATGTCGAATTCGTAAAGCGTGTCGCCACCTTTCGATTCCAGGAGGTCGACGGCGAGACCCACGCTTGTGACCTTGCGGCCCAGCGTTTGCGGGTCGTCCGGCAGGTCCACGAATTCTCTAAGCCAATTGAGACTGATCTTCATGTTTTACACA
Organism: Acidobacteriota bacterium; assembly: GCA_023265365.1. GTDB lineage: Bacteria > Acidobacteriota > Terriglobia > 20CM-2-55-15 > 20CM-2-55-15 > JAHFTY01. Next base: position 20,858 of record JAHFTY010000012.1, on the reverse strand, counting down.
TTCGGTGTCAGGCACCACTGACACCATTTCCGCGCCGGCGCCGAGGTCAAAATTGTTCGAGAAAGCGCATGTCGTTCTGGAAATACAACTGGAGGTCTTCCACGTTGTAGCGCAGTTTCGCGTATCGTTCGATTCCGCCGCCGAAAGCGAAGCCGGTGTATTTGGCGGGATCGTAGCCGACGTTCCGGAAAAGCGACTTGTGCACCATGCCGCATCCCATCACTTCGATCCAGCCTGTGCCTTTGCAGTTGCGGCAGCCGGTTCCCCCGCAGGCCACGCACGTGATATCGACTTCCGCGCTGGGCTCAGTGAACGGGAAGAAACTGGGCCGCAGGCGAGTTTGCGTGCTTTCGCCGAAGAATTTCTTGTGGAACCGTTCGAGCGTCCCTTTCATGTCGGAGAACGTCACGCCTTCGTCCACGAGCAGTCCTTCGACCTGATGGAACATCGGCGAGTGGGTCGGGTCGAACGCGTCACGGCGGAACACCTTGCCCGGGCAGATGATGCGCACCGGAGGCTTCATTTTCTCCATCGTGCGGATCTGTACCGGAGACGTATGGGTCCGCAGAACGACATCGCCGGATATGTAAAACGTGTCGCGCGGATCGCGGGCCGGATGAGCGGGTGGCGTGTTAAGCGCGTCGAAGTTGTAATAGGTCGTTTCGACTTCGGGGCCCTCTTCGATCGAGTAGCCCATCGCGATAAAGATGTCCTCGATTTCCTTCCAGACGATCGTCAGCGGATGACGATGGCCGGTCCGCCGGCGAACGCCCGGCAGCGTGACGTCGATGGTTTCGCGGACGAGCGCTTCGTTCTTTTCGCGCTCGAGAATCGTGGTTTGAAGCAGGCCGAGCGCCGATTCGATGCGCGTCTTGACCTGGTTCGCGACGCGGCCGAACTCCGCCCTTTCGGATGAGGGCAGTTTGCCCAGGTTCTGAAGCTGGAGGGTGAGGAGACCCGCTTTGCGGGAGAGGTAGCGTGCCTGGATGTCCTCTAAAGAACGGTGGTCGACGACCGCAGCGAGTTCCCGGTCGAACCGCTGTTCGAGTTCACGCAGTTGGTCGATTCCCGTCTTTGAAGACATCCCGTAAATCCCATACCTTTACTTTGCGCTTTTCGCCTGATCCACGAGCCGGGTGAAGCTGGCCGGATCCTGCAGGGCGATGTCGGCCAGAACTTTGCGGTCGAGTTCGACGCCGGCTTTCTTCAGGCCGGAGATCAATCGATTGTAGTTCGTGCCGTTCTGGCGGGCCGCCGCACCGATGCGGATGATCCAGAGCTTTCGAAATTCGCGCTTTCGGACCTTGCGGTCGCGGTAGGCGTAGACGAGCGCTTTCTCGACGGCCTCCTTGGCGAATTTGTAGAGCTTGCTCTTATTGAGGTAATAACCTTTGGCGAGACCGAGCAGTTTCTTGCGGCGGTCCTTGCGCTTTGTTCCACGTTTGACTCGAGGCACTTGAAAACTCCTTAAAAACTGTAAGGAAGCATGTCCCTGACGCTTTTGACTTCGGCCTCGTCGAGGACTGCTGATTTACCCAGCTTGCGTTTCCGGCCCGACGACTTCTTCGTCAGAATGTGGCGGGCAAACGCATGGCGCCGGATGACCTTTCCGGTTCCCGTAACCTTGAAGCGCTTGGCGGCGCCTCGATGTGTCTTTAATTTCTGTTTCATAACGTCCTTAACTCTTCTTTGGCGCGAATATCGCGATCAGATTCGGGCCTTCCATTTTGGGCCGCGCTTCGACGGCGCCGATGTCGATGAGCTCCTGGACCAATCGGTCCAGAAGGGCCCGTCCGATACTCTGGTGGACGATTTCTCGTCCTCTGAAAAACACGGTCGCTTTGACTTTATCGCCTTGTTTCAGGAACCGGACGATGTGGTTCTTTTTGAACTCGTAATCATGCTCATCGGTGTTGGGCCTGAACTTCACTTCCTTGACGACGATGTTCTTCTGATGTTTCTTCGCCTCGTGAAGCTTCTTGTTCAACTGGTAAAGGTACTTCCCATAATCCATGATCCGGCAGACCGGCGGGGTTGCCGTGGGTGCGACCTCCACCAGATCCAGACCGCGCTCTTGCGCGATGACCAATGCCGCCTGCGGAGTCAAGATTCCAAGCTGCTCGTTCTTGTCGTCGATGACGCGAATCTCGCGGGCCCGGATTCTGCCGTTGACCCTTATGTTTTTATCGATGGCTGAGACCTCCAGAAACAAACTTGCTGCCGGAGTGCGTCCGGCAGCAAGAGACAAACGCTAACCATAACAAAGCAACCTAGATTTTTCAATTCGATTGTCCGGGCGCCTCCAGACCGGCGTTCTGGAGTCTGACGTGCCACGCCGAAGGTATGAGCTTCCATAGCCGCATCGTCACGTTTCACAGCGAAAGCCGGCCGGCCTTCGTGCTGTTTACGGAGTTTATTGCGTTTGTCGGGTCGATGGCGATGATGGTCGGAATTGGTTTCATCCGGGATTGGCTGTTGTAAGCCGCAGATTCTTTAAGTTATTCTTCGTTTCATGCGCTACGCGATCATGGAAACGCCAATGGGTCCGCTGACGTTGGCTTCCTCCGATAAGGGATTGTCCGCTGTCCGTTTCGGCATGACCATACCGCCGGACGGCATTGTCGATCAGTCCCTCAACCGGCCGTTTGTCCGCCAGTTGTCGGAGTACTTCCAGGGTCGCCGTACCGAATTCGAATGCCCTCTCGATTTCGAGGGAACCCCGTTCCAAATGTCCGTCTGGCGCGCGCTCCTCGACATTCCTTATGGGGAAACGCGCTCCTACGGCGATATCGCCAAATCGATCGGCAAGCCGGGCGCCTCCCGGGCTGTGGGTATGGCGAATCACGAGAACCGGATTGCGGTCGTGATTCCATGCCACCGCGTCGTCGGGCAGGACGGTTCGCTGACCGGATACGCCGGGGGACTTCAACTCAAGCAGAAGCTCCTTTCCATCGAACAACAGGGAAGAACACTTTTCACGTAGCCCCCTCACCTCACCACCTGAGGCGCGAGGGGAACTCAGAGAATTGCGGAATTCGGATTTCGGATTTCGGAACTGTCCACATGTCTCAAAATCCGCAATCCGCAATCCGCAATCCGCAATTCCAATTACACTGGTGACTTATGTCCAAGAACCAAGCACTCGATACGAAGCGACACTCGCTCGCCCATCTGATGGCGGCGAGCATTCAGGAAATGTTTCCGGAAGCGAAGTTCGGCGTCGGGCCCGTCGTTGAAGACGGGTTCTTCTACGACGTTCATTTGAGCCGGCCGCTCACGCCGGAAGATCTGGAGAAGATCGAAAAGCGGATGCGGGAGAAGGTGAAGCAGGGCCTCTCGTTCGACCGGTCCGAGCTTCCCATGGATGACGCCCTCCGGACGTTCGGCGGCATGCAGCAGAACTTCAAGGTGGAACTGCTGAACGACCTCAGGACGCGCGGCACCACGGCTGTCGCGGAATTCGGCGACGCCAGCCTGGCCGGCGGAAGCGTTTCCGAAGTGAGCGTCTACCGGACCGGCACGTTTACCGACCTCTGCCGCGGCCCGCACGTGCCGACAACCAAAGGAATCGATCCTGAGAGTTTCAAGCTCACGCGCGTGTCGGGCGCCTATTGGCGCGGAAACCAGGAGCGCGAACAGATGCAGCGGGTCTACGGCGTCGCCTTCGATACGAAGAAGGAACTCGAGGAGTACTTCGTCCGTGTCGACGAAGCCAAAAAGCGCGATCACCGGAAACTCGGCCGGGAACTGGGTCTCTTCACGTTCCATCAACTCGCGCCGGGCGCCGCGTTCTGGCTGCCGAAGGGAACCACGCTGTACAACATTCTCTCGAGCTACATGCGCGAAGTACTGTTTCCGGCAGGCTATGTCGAAGTGAAAACGCCTCTGGTTTACAACAAGGCGTGGTGGGAAAGATCCGGCCACTGGAAACACTACCGGTCGAACATGTTCCTCATCGAGTCCGAAGGCGAGATGATGAGCATGAAACCGATGAACTGTCCCGGTCACTTCCTGGCCTATTCCAGCGAGATCCACAGCTATCGCGAACTGCCGGTCCGGTTTCACGAACAGACGCCTCTTCATCGCAACGAAACGTCCGGCGTGCTTTCCGGATTAACGCGTGTGCGGCAGTTTTCACAGGACGACGCGCACTGCTTCGTGACTCAGGATCAGATCGGCGAAGAGGTGGGGCGGCTGATCGGGCTGATCCAGCGTATCTACGGCGACTTCGGCCTGTCGTTTTCCGTAAAGCTCTCCACCCGGCCTGACGAGTTTCTCGGCGAAGTCGCAACGTGGGACCATGCGGAAGCCCAACTCAAGACTGCCCTCGAGAAGGCGGGCATGCCATACACGGTCAACGAAAAGGACGGCGCGTTCTACGGTCCGAAGATCGATTGCGACATCACGGATGCCATTGGCAGGAACTGGCAGTGCGGAACGATCCAGCTCGATTACCAGCAGCCCGAGAACTTCGACCTGAAATACACAGGCGCCGACAATCTGGAGCACCGCCCGGTCGTCATCCATCGGGCGATCATGGGGAGTTTCGAGCGTTTCATCGCAATTCTGATCGAACACTTTGCCGGTGCGTTTCCGGTGTGGCTCGCGCCGGTGCAGGCCGCGATCATTCCGATTGCGGACCGTCACGCGGACTATTGCAACAAGGTGCGCGAAGTTCTGTACGCCGCCGGAATGCGGGTGTTCATCGATTCGAGCGGCGAGCGAATGCAGGCGAAGATCCGGAATGCGCAGCTTCAGAAAATCCCGTACATGCTCGTTGCCGGAGATCGCGAAGCGGAAAACAACGCCGTTTCCGTGAGGTTGCGTTCGGGCGAAGACCTGAAGTCCAAGTCCCTCGACGAATTCATCGGCATGGTGAAAGAAGCCGTCGCCGCAAGGAAATAGTCCGGATGGAGGCGCCGGGGTGGTGCTATTCAAGAAATTGATTTTCTTGAACGAACCGCCCCGCCGCTCGGCGGCACCCCGCCTTGGCCAAGGCGGGGAAAGGTCTTCGTCCTGCGACTCCCGGTTTTATGTAAGAAAATCACACCTTGTCCGGCCTGGACAGGCACCGGACTGTGATACCAGGCGCTGCTGTCCCAATGAAGCGAAATCGAGGCGAAGCGTTTTCCCCTCCTCGACGAGGAGGGGTGGCGCGAAGCGCCGGGGTGGTGCCAACCATTCACGCCAGGTAAGCGGTGAGACGGTTCCGATCAACCATGGCTTTCCCGGTTCCGGCTGGCGTTGTATTCCTGTTTGCCCGCTTCGACCGATTCGTTGAACCGGCTCCTGAAGTCCACCACCGATTCACCGAACGTCTGTTTCCCGCGCTCGACAATGTTGCGGACGGCCGATCTGCCTTCATCCACTCTTTCCGTAATCAGGTCCACGCCGCGTTGCGCTTGCGATCCGAGCGCGGCGCGAAGCTCCGAGCCCGAGCGCGGCGCGAACAGCATCCCCATGATGGCTCCAACACCGGTGCCCGCCATCAGGCAGAGAATTTTTTCACTCGTCGTCATAAAGCCCCTCCAAAATGAAATCGGCTATGCCGCTTTCTTTTCCAGGTTCCGGATCCGGTCGTGCGTCTCCTTGATTTGCGTGTACTGGCGCTTGAGGACGCGCTCGCAGTTGCGCATCGCCGCGTCCTCTCCCCATTCACACTCCGAAAACATTGCCCCATGCAGGAGTTGAGGTGCAATCGCCGTTCCACATCTAACCCGTGAATCTCCCGCGGGTTCAGGCCGGCCAGGCGCCATAAATTTTCCCTGTGGTGTAAAATCCCCCGCTACAGGAGGCAACATGAGACGTCTGGCGTTCGGTTTGTTATTGCTGACTTTCGCCCTGCCCATCGCCGCCCAGGATCCGTGGTTCTCCACTTTCTCGATCATCGCGTTCGATCCTGCAACCAACGAACTCGGCGTCGGCGTTCAATCGCGCGCGTTCGGCGCCGGCGCCGCCGTTCCGTGGGCCGAACCCGGCGTCGGCGCGGTCGCCACTCAGGCTTCCGCGAATCGCTCCTATGGGCCCAAGGCGATGGAACTCCTGAAGAAAGGCATGAGTCCTGCGGAAATCGTGAAGAAAATCACGGACGAGGATCCAGGGCGCGACACCCGTCAGGTTGCCGTGATCGATACGAAAGGACGTTCGGCCGTCTATACCGGCAAGAACGTCATCGACAGGAACTTCAATGCGAACGATCCGGTTCATTACGGCGCCTGGGCCGGACACGTGACCGGAAAAAACTACTCCGTCCAGGGCAACACGCTGGCGAGCGAGAACGTTGTGAAAGCGATGGCCGCCGCCTATGAACTCGGCAAAGGCGCGATGGCCGAGCGGCTCATGGACGCTCTGGACGCCGGACAGTCCGAAGGCGGCGACGTTCGCGGGATGCAGTCCGCCGGCATTCTCGTGGTCCGGCCCATCCCTCCCAATTCCCAGTCCACCGTCGAACGCATCGTCGACGTCCGCGTCGATGATGCCGGGAATCCCTTTAAGGAACTTCGACGCATCCTGTACATCACGCTGGGCAAAGCCAACCAGTTCACCACCGCTTCACAGGAACTGGCCAAACAAGGCAGGTTTGCCGAAGCCATCGCCGAACAGAAGAAAGCCCTCGACATCAACCCGCGCAGCGAACAACTCCACTATTCCCTGGCTCAACGCTACGCGCAGGCCGGCGAGTTCGCGAATGCCCTGAAAACTCTCGAAACAGCGGTGAAAATGCAGCCCACGCTGAAGAAGAATGCCGCAGGGGACGAAGCGTTCGCGAAGATGAAAGAGATGCCGGAATTCAAACGGATGGTGGGAACCAATTAAATCCGGCAATCTAATTCGTCCCCAGAAACCGTTTGAATTCGACGAACTGTTGCATCTTTTCGAAGACGGGGTCCCGGGCGGCCTGCTCCTTGTATCGCCGGAGCATCTTCGCCGCGATTTCCAATTCGGTTAAAGCGTTGAGGTACTCGCCGGCCTGTGCGTAGCGCTGGGCGAGCGCGTAGTGCAGCGCATCGCTTTTCGGGTTCATGTCGACGGCTTTTTTCTGTTGCGCGATGGCCTCGGCAAACTTCCCCTGTTGGGCGAGTTGGGAGGACTGCTGGCTGAAACCGTTCGCTCGGCGGATGTCCAGCAGGCGATGGAGTTCTTTGAATGGATCGGCGGCATCGTCCACCCTCAGATCGACCGCGCGTTCCACGTCGTTGTTGGGGTCTTTCACCGGCCGCACCACCAGGATGCCGGCGGACTGCATGCCGCGCCGGTCGCCCCCTTTGGACTGACCCGCGTCGAGCGCGGCCATCAGGCGGTCTTCGAGCCGTCCCGGGGTGGTTTCGAATGCTTTGGCCATCGCTTTGACGACTTCTTCGCCGGCGAGCGTGTTGCCCTGCACGGAGTAGTTCTTGCCTTCGATCGAGCCGGCGTACGCCGGATTGCCCTGCGCATCCTTGCCGCCGGCGTCGATGGTGGGGGATGTGTAAACGGCGGTGCGTCCCTTCATATCGATGACGGCCACCTGATTGCGGAGTTTGGCCGGATCCTCTTCCACCATTTTCCTGACGGCTTCGGCTGGACTCAGGCCCGCTTCCAGCGAGGCGATGGCCTTCGGTCCGTACGATCGATTCGCGGCGGCCTGTGTCGCAACCGCGCCGACCCCGGCCTTGGCGTAAGGCACCGCGGCGCCCGCGCCGAACGCGCGCGATTGAACGGCGACGCCCAATTCCTGGGTTGCGGGGTCGAGCGCGACGATCGAGAACGTGGAGAACCACGGGTCCGGTCCCGCCAGATGCGGATCGACCTGTTGAGAGGTTGCCGGAAGAGTCACGATCAGGAGCAAGCCGAACCACGCAAGCCGTTTCATTGATGCCTCCATGCGCGGGATTCTATCCGCTTCTGTTAGTATCGGGAAATTATGAAATGGAATCGCACGGTCATGTGGATTGGCACGGCGACCATCGTGGGTTTTCTCGTCGTGACCATGACTCCCATTACCAACATGACGGCAGAAGCCCTCGTCATTCCTTCCGAGCTGAAGCCCGCCGATGCCATCGTCGTTCTGGGGTCCGGAATCCTGGGCGATGGAACCTTGGGCTATGAATCGCAGCAACGACTTCTTTTCGGGTTGAGACTCTACAAGCAGGGATTGGCGCCCCTGCTGATCATGTCCGGGCCGGGCCGCCGGAACGTCGCGCCCGAAGCCACCGTTCGCGCAAGGATTGGTTCGGAACTCGGCATTCCCGAGAGCGCCATTCTGGAAATGACGGACGTCCTAACCACGCGCGACGAGGCCCAGGAGACCGCGGCTCTGTTAAAACCGCGAAATCCGAGCCGGGTCCTGCTGGTGACCGAAGCGCTGCATATGCGGCGCGCCAAACGGATATTCGAGATGGCGGGACTGAGCGTATTCGCGGCTCCTTCCGACAACTACCCCGCGATTGCCGGCAATCCTCACGACCGGTTGAAGCTTCTGATAAACATCCTCATTCATTCCAGCGGGCTGGTTTACTACAAAATTGCCGGATACATCTGATGACTCTCGATGACCTCTACATCTACATCCTCGTCGCGCTGACTTCCGGCCTCGTCTATTACCTCGCCGTGAAGCGGTTCCGTTTGAACCCCAAGGTTCTCCGCCCGGTCTTCGAAGAATTTTCACAGTGTATCGGCGCGTTCATTCTGTTCCTTCTGTTGAATGCCGGCATCGGCGTGGTTGGCGCGTTTTTCATTCGAACGGTTTGGAGGTTCTTTCCGCTCTATACCGTCACGGATCTGATGCTGGTCTTCCTGTCGGCGATTCAGGGCTTTCTTTTTCAGCTTTGGTGGCGCCGGTCGAGAGGTTGATCCTTGACGCTCCTCCGGGTGCTGAAGTCGTCGATCAACCGCGAAAGCGGCCAAAAGTCTCGTCCCGCAGCGAAAGAAGGCCGGCGCTGACTTTCAGTGGGAAAGGCGGATCTGCAGGTTCGATATCGAACACATGACGAGGTAGCCTTCCGGACTGGTTCCGGAACAATGTTCTGGCGCGCGCCATGCTGTCGCCCTTCGGCTCCATCCGGCGTCCATTCTCCATCACCTTGACGAGCAGCGGTTCTCCGGGGAGCGGCTCGTTCTGCAATCCAAGGACGTCATGATCCGCGTGCCGGAAAATCTGCTTTCGTCCGGGCAGATTGAGCTTTTCGGCAGAAAACTTCATCTTCGGTACGCCGGCATACTCCACCAGCTTGTATGCCGTGTCCAGGTACGGCGCGTCACTCGAGACGCCCATCCGCACGCCGACGCCGAAGCTATCGATCGGCGCTCCAACGGCGAGAAGCTCCCGGATGGAGTATTCGTCCAGACTGTTGCTCGCCACAATCTGAACGTCCTTCAGTCCGGCTTCATCTAGAAGGGACCGGGCGCCGGTTGCGAGGCCCGCCAGATCTCCGGAATCGAGCCGGATGCCGTGCACGAGGAAATCGGCGCCCAGCCTCTGTTTCAGTTCGATGACGTGCCGTACGCCCTCGAGCGTGTCGTAGGTATCCACCAACAGGATCGTCGACGGAAAAGTCTTCACGAATGCCCCGAATGCCCTCATCTCGTCCGGGTGCGCCTGGATATAGCTGTGAGCCATCGTTCCGGCCACCGGGATTCCGTACTTCCGGCCCGCAAGAACATTCGACGTCGCTTGAACGCCTGCAATATGGAACGCGCGCGCCGCCTTGATTCCCGCGTCAATGCCATGGATCCGGCGCAACCCGAAATCGACCACGCTCCGGCCCGCCGCCGCGCTGACGACCCGGGCAGCCTTGGATGCGGCAAGGGTCTGGAGGTGGACCTGGTTCATGACATACGTCTCGACGAGTTGGGCTTCAGGCAGAGGCGCAACGATTTCAACAAGGGGTTCATTCGCGAAAACCACGGTTCCTTCAGGCGCCGCGTACACATCGCCGGTGAACCGAAGACGGCGGAGATGGTCCAGGAATGCGTTCGTGAACGTGCCCAGCGAGCGAAGGTACGCGAGGGATTCCTCCGAAAAATGGAGAGTTTCCAGATATGTCAGAACTTCGTCCAAACCGCAGGCGAGCAGGTAATTGCGTTGGGCGGGAAGGCGCCGGACGAAGAGATCGAAGACGGCCGTGCCGTTCATGCCTTCTTCGAAATAGGACTGCAACATCGTGAGCTCATACAGATCGGTGAGCAGCGCGATGTTGTCGTCGATCACGGCTCGATCACCACTCCGGCCCGCGACATCTCGACGACGGCCAGCCGATCGTCACCGGGCTTCACGTTAACTGCCCGGGCGAGATTCCTGAGGACGTGAATCTCGAAACCCAGCTTTTGGCCATCAAGGGCGCTCTCCTTGACGCAGTAATCCAGCGCGAGACCGCCGACCCACAGGCGTCTTACTTTCAGGGCGCGCAAGCGCTCCGCCAGATCCGTATCGCCAAAGGCGGAATAGCTTTCCTTGTCGGGATGAGTGGCCTTGCTGATGACCGCCGCGCCCGCGGGTACCTTCAGATCCGGATGGAAGGCGGCGCCCCGGGTCTCCCGAACGCAATGGACGGGCCAGATGCCTCCACGATCTCTGAAACTGACGTGGTTCTGCGGATGCCAGTCCCGCGTTACAAAGATCGGAATGTTCAGCCGGGCGGCTCGCGCCATCAATTCGTTCAACTCGGGAATGATGCGATCTCCCTCGGGAACGCCGAGAGCGCCTCCGGGACAGAAGTCATTCTGCATGTCGACGACGAGCAACGCATCGCCAGGTCGAAATTCCATTTCCTAACACTAAGCGTCGAAGCGGAAATGTGCAACGAGAGGTCGAGGTGAGGCCGGTTTATCGCGCCTGGTGTGGTCGGCTACCGGGACGTTAACACCGCGATGGTCACCAGAAGCACCCACGCGATTCCTGAAAGTATTTGAAGTCTGCTCATGACGATGACGTCAAAGCAGTTTTCTTTCCTGTCGCTACAGCAACTTAACTCTTTGAAAAATAAAACCCACGATCCAGAAACGGGTCAAGCCTCTGACAGGAAGGACACGAAACGTGTCAAAAAATGGAAAGCGCGTCGAGGGAAACCGTAGAATTTTCCCCGCCTTGGCGGGGTGCCGCGAAGCGGCGGGGCGGTTCGTTCAAAAATCCATTTCCTGAACAGCGCCACCCCGGCGCTTCGCGCCACCCCTCGTCGAGGAGGGGAAAACGGGGAATGCACACCAGAGTTTTTCCTGAGGCGAGATCGAGGAGTACCGCTTTCCGGGAGTTACCGGCGCCGTCCTTCGGCTCGCGAGGGCTCGGCGGGCATTGTGCCGAGGTTCACCGCGATCGTCTTTTCGCTTCCGTTTCGAAGCACTCCCAGGTCGATCGTTGTGCCGGGAGTCTGAGAGCCGGTCATCAAACGAAGCGTCCGGCCGTCGATGGGTTTTCCGTTCAGGCGGACGATGACGTCGTCGCGCTGGAGGCCCGCCTTTTCGGCCGGTCCATCGGGAATAACCTCGGTGACGACTGCGCCGGTGTTGGCTTTGACATCGAGGGCCTTCGAGAGTTCCGGAGTGAGTTCCTGGAAGTAGACGCCGAGATACGCCCGCGTGACGGAGCCCTTTTCCTTCAATTGCGTCATCACCTGTCGAGCCATGTCGATCGGCACAGCGAATCCGACTCCCTGATTCCCGCCGCTTCCGGAAAGGATGGCCGTGTTGATTCCGATCAGTTCACCTTTGGTATCGACCAAAGCGCCGCCCGAGTTGCCCGGATTGATGGCGGCGTCGGTCTGGATGAAATCTTCATACTCCTCGATTCCCATGCCGCCCCGGCCCACGGCGCTGATGATTCCCATCGTCACGGTCTGGCCCAGACCGAACGGATTGCCCATCGCAAGCGCGATGTCGCCCACTTCGACGCCGGCGGAACTGCCGAGTTTGACGAAGGGCAGATTCGTGGCGTCCAACTTCAGCAGCGCGATGTCGGTCTTTGCATCGGCGCCGACCACCTTCGCCTTCATCTCTCGTTTGTCGGACAACGTCACCGTCACCTGATCCGCGCCATCCACAACATGGTTGTTCGTCAGGACATAACCATCCGCGCTGACGATGACGCCCGAACCCTCCGCTTCCTGGCGCTGCGGCTGGCGCGGGATCGGCGGCTGGAAACCGAAGCCGCGGAACATGTCGAACGGGTCCGGTTCGGAGGGTGTCCGGCTCGATGTCTTATAGATTTTCTTTGAAGAGATGTTGACGACGGCCGGCATGACGCTCTTCACCACCGGCGAGAACGTCGTCGGCATGGCCGCCGCCTCGCGGACCGGCGGAGCTGCGGCCGTCCCGGCTGCTTCCGGCGCGTGTCCGGCATGGACGACGGCGGCTCCGGCAAGAGCGCCCGCAATAAGCATCACGGAGGCCCCGACGAACAATTGATATTTCGTTAAACGGTTCATTTCTTTTCTTCCCCTGGCTTTCGCAAATACGTAAACACAGGTGATTCAGACGGATTGGGAACCGGTTTGGTGAGATTACTTGTGGCAGACGAACGTATCGGCGTTTTCGGTAGCCAGAATTTCGCGGAACCCGGCCGTCCGCAGCATGGCTTTCAGGCAGCTCTGCGTGGCAAACCACCAGTTGCTTTCGTCGCCATTGTAAGATTTTTCGACGAAATACAACTTTGGATAGGTGGCCTGTTCAAACACCTTCTTTTCCCCATCCGGATAGTTTTCTTCCGGCGTGAAATCACCCCGAGGCCCCGCAATCACCGACTGAAACAGCATCATGTCCCTGCAAACCGCTCCGATTTTCTCGAGTGCGTAAAGGGGATGTTTGAGGTGGTAGAGCACTCCGACGAATATGACGTAATCGAACTCGCCCAGGTTTCCAACATCGTAGGCATCCATTTGACGCAGCTCGACCGGCAGGTCGAACCATGCCGACAGGAACCGCGTCTGGGCAAGAACGTGCGGCATGATGTCGATGCTCACGACACGGGCGGCCCCTCGCCTCTTCATTTCAAAACTGAAGTAGCCTGCGTTGCACCCGATATCGAGCACCGTCTTTCCGGCGAGGTCCTTTGGAAGGAATTTTTCGAGAATTCTCCACCGGTACCCCGGGTGATCGCCGCCGGATGGATTTGTCATGAGACCGGGACGAACCTCGATGTTCTGATACCACGGACCCAGCCTCCGAAGTGTTTCGGGGAGATTGTCCGGATTGAGGTCCGGTTTGACCTCGATGGTCAGAACATCGGGAGAGACGTTTGGCGGCTTTCGGTCGAGAATGCGAAAGGCCATCTGCAGTTGATGCTCGGACTCGGAAAAGAAACCTTGGCGCCAGTAAAGAGCCGCCAGGTTGCATCGGGCCATGGCGATTCCGGCGTCATCGGGATCCCGGCTCCATAACTCCGCCGCCTGCTTGAACCGTTCATTGGATTTCCCGAAGTCGCCCTGATGGAACGCCACCACGCCGAGGTTGTTCGACAAGGCCGCGCTCATCGACCCCCCGGTTTCGCAAGCCGCCTCGAAGGATTGGCGGGCCCGCTCCCACTCGCCCTGCTGCGCGTGAAGAAGCCCTTGCCTCATGAGATCCGGTAGTGTAGACACCTTGCGTGGAAACTCCTCTGACACCCCTCGAATTTGCCCGTCGCAGCCGCCGACTGTATGCGAACCGTGAAGCCGTTGTCGACGGAGAAGTGCGCTTCAGTTACCTGCAGTTTTTCGACCGGTGCGACCGGTGGTCCGCCGCCCTTCAGGCGTTGGGCGTGCGCCGGCAAGATCGTGTGGCACACATTGCGCCGAACATGACGGCCCAGCTCGAGTCGTTCTACGCCGTTCCACAGATCGGCGCAGTGGTGGTTCCGGTGAACTTCCGGCTGACCGCCGCGGACTTCGCTTACATCATCGGTCATAGCGGCGCTCGCGTCGTTTGCGCGCATGCCGATTATCTGGATGCCGTGGACAGCATCCGGGAATCGATTCCCGGGGTGGAGCACTTTGTGGCTCTGGAGGGAACCCGGGCCGGCTGGCTGGACTATGAGTCGCTGGTCGCCTCAACGAGTCCTGTTTTTGAAAGGCCGGAAATTGCGGAAGGCGATCTCATCAGCATCAATTACACGAGCGGCACCACTTCAAAGCCAAAGGGTGTGATGATCACCCATCGCAATGCCTACATGAACGTTGTCGGGACGCTGGTGCACCTGCCGATGACGGTGGCCGACCGGTATCTCTGGACGCTTCCGATGTTTCACGCCAACGGCTGGACGTTCGTTTGGACTGTCACCGCCGTCGGCGGAACCCACGTTTGCCTTCGCAAGGTCGATCCGGCCGCGGTCTACAACCTCGTGGCCCGCGAAGCCGTCACCATGCTGTGCGCCGCGCCCACGGTTTTGATCGGAATCGCCAACGCGCCCGAAGAAATGCGGAAACACGCGCCGCGAGGCGTTCGAGTGGTGACGGCCGGCGCGCCTCCGGCCGCCGCGACGATCGAGCGTGTGGAAGAAGAACTCGGCTGGGTGATCACCCAGGCCTACGGCATGACCGAGACGTCCCCGTTCATCACGATTTGCGAGCCGAGGCCGGAACACACCGCAAAGTCCGTTCGCGAGCGCGCCGCCGTTAAGGCCTGCCAGGGCGTGGAACTGATCACTTCGGGCGAGTTGCAGGTCGTGGACGAGGAAGGAAAGGAAGTCCCTCACGACGGCGAAACGCTCGGGGAGATTGTGGTTCGCGGAAACGTCGTGATGAAAGGCTACTACAACGATCCGGATGCCACCGCCCAAGCCTTCCGCGGCGGCTGGATGCATACGGGAGACGCCGCGGTCGTGCATCCGGATGGGTACGCGGAAATCCGCGACCGGATGAAGGACATCATCATCAGTGGTGGCGAGAACATTTCCTCCGTCGAGGTTGAAGGCATCCTGCTGCGCCATCCGGCCGTGCAGGAAGTGGCCGTCGTCGGCCTGCCGCACGAAAAATGGGGAGAGGCTCCCTGCGCCTTTGTGGTCCTTCGAACGGGGGGCCACGCCAGCGAAGGCGATCTTCGCGAATTCGCCCGCGCCCACCTGGCCCATTTCAAAGTTCCACAGGAATTTCGAATCATCGAAGAACTGCCGAAAACCGCCACCGGAAAGATTCAGAAGTTCGTGCTCCGAGGAAAGAAGTCCGCCATCAGCAGACAATGAGCCGGTCATTCGCGGCGACCACCCCGGCGGTTCGCGCACTGCTGTACAAAACATACCTTTCGTTCAGACCGTCGTCTATGATCCAACGATGCGGTTCATGAGACTTATCGGAGTGGTGGTCCTCGCGCTATCCGCCAGCATTGCCCGGGCGCAGGACCGGAGCGCGAGCGTGCTTCACGTATTCCCCGTGGTGGTGAATGGAAGCCAGCCGGATGGCACAACTTACCGGACGTCGCTGGTCATGCAGAACGGCGGACTGGGTTCTATTTCCTGCTGGATCGAACTGGTCGGTTCGGCGCCCGCCCTCACGGCTCCGGACGGATCGGTGGCGGTCGGCGGTCTGATTCAGCAATTCCTGCCGCCGAATAGTTTTGACCTGTTGCGAACCTCGGGGGCCGGCCCGTTGACGACGGGTTACGCCACGGTGAGCTGCTCGAGTCCGATCGTCGCCTATACGGTCTATTCCACTTACGCACGCAGTCCGCAGGGGACGCTCCGCCTTTCGTCCGAAACCGCCGTCAACTCATCGGCGAGCGCGACCGGGATCCAGTTCATCGATGACGCCCGCGAGGACGGGCGTCTCGCCCTGGCCATCACCAACGATCTGACCATTCCGGCGCTGGTTCGCCTTCAGGTATTCGATCTCTATGGAAGGCTTCTCTCAGCGGCTCAATTGACGGTGGCCGGGAAGACGACGGTATCGCGATTCCTGAACGAATGGGTGGCCGGAATTCCGGAGAAGCACGTGGGACCGGTGAGACTGGATTCGAATCAGCCGATCTATGCGGCCGGACTGAAGTTCACTCGAGACGTTGTCACCAGCGTTCCGGCGTCGTTGTCCGGGTTCATTCGATAGTGTCTTGAACAGACCCGCCGAGGGTGGTGTCCACCACCCCGGCGCTGGGCTTTTCCTAAGCGAGAAAAAACGTTGGGCGATGCGGTCTGGTTATTACATGAAGCCATGGAGTCGCAGGACGAGGACTTTTCCCCGCCTTGGCCAAGGCGGGGTGCCGCGGAGCGGCGGGGCGGTTCGTTCAACAAAATCGATTTCTTGAACAGCACCACCCCGGCGCTTCGCGCCACCCCTCCTCGTCGAGGAGGGGAAAACCGCTTTTCCTCGATTTCAGCTGTGCGTCATCGAGGAGGGGAAAACCGCTTTTCCTCGAATGCGCGTTTATTCACTGGTCATGGGCAGACGAATCGTGAACGTTGCGCCTCTGCCCAAACCTTCGCTAAATGCCTCGACGCGGCCGCCGTGCATCAACACGATGCTCCGGACCACGGTCAGGCCAATGCCCAGCCCGCCTTCCGCTCGCGTCGACGAGCCATCCCCCTGGGTGAAAATGTCAAAAACGCGCGAGAGAAACTCTCGCGGGATTCCGGCGCCGTTGTCCGAAACACCGATGACGGCTTCGCCTTGCTCTTCCCGAAGACAGACCTTGATCGAGCCTTCGACGCCGGCGAACTTCGAGGCGTTGTTCAGCAGGTTTGAGAACACCTGTTCGAGCCGGAGCGCGTCTCCGTAAACCACAACCGGAGTTTCCGGTATCGCCATCTCGAGGTGTTGCCCTTTCGCCGCCGCCGCCGGCCGTATGATTCCGGCCGCAGAGCGGAGCGGGACGCGCACATCGATGGACATGCGTTGCAACTCGACTTTGCCGCGGGTCAGGCGTGAAACATCGAGAAGATCGTCCACGAGGCGGCCCAGTTTCTTGACCTGGCGCGCGATCACGTCCTGCACGTTTTGCTCGGCTGCCCGTTCGGGGTCCAGCTTCATCAGGTCGGCCGCGAGCCGGAGCGGCGCCATCGGATTGCGCAATTCGTGGGCAAGCATGGCGAGGGACTCGTCCTTGCGCTTGTCGTTTTCCCGCAACTCTTCGCTGATGCGCTTGAGTTCCGTGATGTTCTTCGACACACCGATCACCCCGATTATTCTTCCACGCGAGTCGCGATACGGTCCCTTGGTCGACAGATATATGCGGGATGCGTTTCCCGCTGTCACCGTCTCCTCAATCGTCTCCGTCTCTCCGGATTCCATCACGTGCCGATCCTGCTTCATCAATCGAGCCGCAGTCTCTTCTGAAAAAAGGCCGGAGTCGTCCTGTCCGAGAATCATCTCCGGCGGCTTGCCGATGAAAGAGGCGCCGGCGGAATTGATCATGAGGTACCGGCCGAGCGAGTCCTTCACGAACACCGAATCGGTCGTTCCTTCGATCACAGCCATGGACACAGCGTATTGTTCCCGCCGTTGGGAAATCGCAGCGGCAAGGACAAGACCGGTTATCGCAACGACAGCCACGAAGAGTTGAACATAGACCGGATTTCCGGCCGGATCGCCGGCCACGATCGGCTCCACTCCCCGGCTTGTTCCCCAAACCGCGATTGCCGAAATCAGAAATGTGGCGCAGGCCGCGCCTCGCGGTCCGAAGCGGAGCGCGGCCCAGATCACCATCGGAAAAACGACGTACTCGATGGATCGGGCGGAAATCTCCTGCCGGCGGCCGGCAAACACCGCCGCACTGGCCAGGATCAGTGCCGCTCCAAGCCCGACGGCTTCCCATCGGCGTGCGGGCTGCCGGCTGAAGTTCGTTGTGAACAGCGTCAGCAGCATCGGAGCGACAATCAGGGTGCCCAATCCGTCGCCCAACCACCACACGAACCACAGCGCGCCAAACCGGTTCCAGGGCTGGACTCCTCCCGCGCAAAGACTCGCAACGCTGATCGTGGCGCCGACCGCACAGCCGGCTCCCGCGCCCAGCAGGATCAGAGCAAAAACGTCGCGGATGCGGGCGAGCGCTTTGTCGAACCGCGAAATCCGCTTCATCAATGCGACGGCAACCACCGCCTCAAGCGTGTTGCCGGCGGCAATACCGATCGCCGTCAGCACCGGTTCGTTGCCGGTGACATTGGCGACAAAAGCGCCAAGGAAAACTCCGGGCCAGACGCCGAATCCGAGAAGCGCGATGGATGCGATGGCTAATCCGGCCGGGGGCCCGACGACGGTGACCTGTTCCGCGACGAAGGCGAGACTGAAACCGAACTTCGCAGTCAGGATATAAATCGCGCCGATCCCCAGAACAGCGGCGACGCGGCGTGGAATGGAGGAGATCACGGGCGACAATATAGCAAACGCGCAGCGAGTCCGGCCGGTCCAAGAATCGAGTCGAAGATTTTGGAATGTCGAACCCGACACGCTTGGGTTTTTCTTTTCCCCGCCTTGGCCAAGGCGGGGTGCCGCGGAGCGGCGGGGCGGTTCGACCAACAAAATCAACTCTTGAACCGCGATTTCGCTTTTGTGGACAGGAATATTTAGCTGGGGTGGCGTCCACTCACCGAGGAGTCAGCGCCGACCTGAAACTCTCCGCCCGTCCCTGGCGTGTGTGGACTTCAAGGTACAGTTCGCCCCCTGTCAGCTTCTCACGATCGGCACTGGTGAGCCGTTGTGTGCCCGACAGTTCTTCGAAGGGACGATTCGAAAGGACGAGAATCACGGGGCCCGACGCTCCTTTGGGAGCGCGATGAATCGTGGCGGAAATCAACGGATCCTGTTTCATCCCCGAGGCGGCGAGCGAATAACGCAACTCGTTGGTTGACGGATCGAAGGCAAAACGCCCGGAAACCTGCGCGCCGCCGGGCACACTGATCTTCGTCTCCCAGCTCAACACGCCGGCCATGGTCCGTAACCCCAGGGCCGGTGTCAGGGCCGGCGCCCTCCGGTGGTGCGCGGCCTGTTCGAAGGCGTACGCGAAAGAGACGAGCCGGGCGTCATCGAAGGGGACTCCGAGCAGCTCCAGACCCGTGGGCAATCCATCGGGCGTGAATCCCGCAGGCATGCTGATCGCCGGAAAACCGGTGGTCGCGCTCAACTGGCAGGTGCTTCCCGGTTGCTGCTCGCCGATATGGACGGGCTTTCGTCGAATCGTTGGATAAGCGAGCGCGTCGAGTTTCTGGTCCGCCATCACTTTCAGGATGGCCTGCTGGACTTCTTTTCTCTTCTCGACCGCCTTGCGGTAGTCGTCGCTGTCGCGTCCTTTGGCGGCGAGGCGTCTCTTGAGTACGGCCTCGAGCATGGAGTGGTACAGGCCTTTGTCCACGATTTCCTGGAGCGTTTTCACCGGCGGGTTCGAATAGCGGGCGAGATAGGCGGCCAGGTCTTCCTTGAACTCGTAATCGATCACCGAGGAGCCGTTCAGCAGGTCATTCAACTCGGGCATTTTGATTGATTCGACGGTGGCTCCCTGTTTCTTCATGTCATCGATGGCCGTCCGAACCAGACGCAAGACGTCCTGGTCGTCCGACGCGTCGCCAAACAGCGGCTCCAGCACGCCGATTCGCACACCGTTCAGCGAGGCCGCGTTCAGCGCGTCGGCAAATGTCGGCCGGGCCTGGCCGGCGGCCAGGCGAGTGGCGGCGTCTCCCGGGGCTTCACCGATCGTGGCGTCCAGCATCGCGGCGAGATCCGCAACCGAGCGGGCCAGCGGCCCGCCGACATCCTGAGTGACGGACAAGGGAACGATTCCGTTGATGCTCGAGAGACCTTTCGTGGGCCGCAATCCGACCAGGTTGTTGTGCGAGGATGGAATTCGAATCGAACCACACGTATCGCTCCCCATCCCCGCCGCCGCAAAACTGGCGGCGATGGCCGCGCCGGTTCCGCCGCTCGATCCACCGGGAACGCGCTCCGGATCGTATGGATTGAGCGTCTGACCGAAGGCCGAGCCGACGGTCAGGATTCCGGATGCGAGTTCGTGGAGGTTGGACTTGGCAAGGATCACCGCGCCGGCCTCCCGCAGCTTTCGCACCTGGAATCCATCCTTGTCCGGAATGTGCGACAGCAGCGCCATCGTGCCGGCCGTGGTCGGCAGACCGGCGACGTCGTAGTTGTCCTTCACGATGACCGGAATGCCATGCAACGGACCGCGCGGTCCTTTCGCCGCGCGTTCGCGATCGAGCGCTTCGGCATCCTTGACGGCGTTGGGATTGATGGCAATGAGAGCGTTGAGCCTCGGGCCTTTCCTGTCGAACGCCTCGATGCGTGTGAGGTACGACTGCACCAGCGCCTTCGAGGTGACCTTGCCGTCCGTCATCGCTTTTTGAAGATCGGCAATCGAGGCTTCAGCCACCTCGAACGCCTGCGCATGAGCGACCACGTGCAGGCAAAGAAAGACAATCACAATCCGGCATGCGTGTTTCATGGCGGGAATCTTATAGTGCCCGGTCAAGGTTCCAGAATCGAAATCTCGCGTATCCGCACACGCCGGCCGGCTGCTGCTTTTCAACGGTGCGGGAAACCGTCCGCCGCATTTGCCAATTCTCATCGGGCGGCAAAACCCTTAGGATGTGCCACGATGGTCTTGTGAATTTCCCCGCCTTGGCCAAGGCGGGGTGCCGCGGAGCGGCGGGGCGGTCCGTTCAATAAAATCGATTTCTTGAACCGCACCACCCCGGCGCGTCGCGCCACCCTCGTCGAGGAGCCTGTCCAAGTAATACGAAAAACTCGAATTTGGACGTTTTTCGGGGGATCGAAACGGCCTGGCGATTCTTCGATCGTCGTTTGTGGGGCAAATGTGCGAAAAAAATTTTTCGCACATTTCCACTCTCGTATTACTTGGACAGGCTCCGAGGAGGAGAAAACGTTTTTCCTCGATCATGCTTTATTGGGACCGCAGTGGCTTGAGGGGCGGGCGAAAAAAGGATTCATATGTTGCCTCTGCTCGGATCGACCCTGTTT
>JAHFTY010000117.1 GCA_023265365.1 Acidobacteriota bacterium | reverse complement strand
GCGTATTTGAGATGTTGTATGACGGCGATCGCGTGACCGCGCCAGGCGGCGCGAAAATCACGGTGGCCTACTGCCCGACCAACCAGAAGCTGTCCCTCGAAGCCGGTTCGACCGTCGAACTGGGCGCCGCCGCTTTTCGAACGGCGTCAGGCAAGGCGCCTCAGGCTGTGCCTTTCAAATGCGCCCTGCCGCGGGTGGCCCTGGGTTCGGAAAACCTGGAGCGCGCCGGCGCGCTACGCGGACGCGGAGACCCGCCGATCCCGCTTTATACCGGTGGCAATCTGACCACGCCCCATCCCCTCCTGAAGTGGGAGCCCGTGAAGGAGGCCACCTCCTACAAGCTGACCGTGATCGACGACAACGACGACACCCGTGTGTGGTCCGCCGAAAAGCCGGCTCCGCTTTCCGAAATCGCTATCGACCATGCCGTGGTACTGAAGCCCGGAATTTCATACCGGTGGGAATTGACCGCCGAGGCCGGCGGCAAGATTGTCGGGAGACAGTCCACAACGTTCACCATCAAGCCCAACGCGGAGTTGGCCACCATTCCCGCCGATCGCGACGCCGGCATGCTCCGCGCAATCACGCTGGAAAACGCCGGCTACTTCGGCGAGGCCGCCGACTCGTTCCGCCAATTACAGGCGAGGAATCCCGGCGACACGCGGATCTCGCGCCACCTGGCCTGGCTCTACTGGAACGCCGGACTGACCGAAGCGGCAAAACGAGAACTGGAACGCCGGCCGCCGGGATAATGCCCCTTTTCCCCGCCCTGGCCACTCCTCGTCGAGGCAGAGCTGTCCGGTTGCGGTTGCACGATGGTCCTGGGTTCCAGCGATGTGGTCACCATGAAACCGTGCAGTCGCAGGACGAAGATTTTTTCCCACCTGGGCCAGGGAGGCAGAGCTGTCCATTGCGGTTTCTGTTCTGTCGGAAACGCACGATGGTCCTGGGTTCCAGCGATGTGGTCGCCATGAAGCCGTGCAGTCGCAGGACGAGGCCTTTTTCCCCGCCTTGGCCAAGGCGGGGTGCCGCGCAGCGGCGGGGCGGTTCGTTCAACAAAATCAATTTGTTTGAACAGCACCACCCCGGCGCTTCGCGCCACCCCTCCTCGTCGAGGAGGGGAAAAACGCTTTCCCTCGATCTCGCTTGTTGGAACAACACTGCCTCACGCCCAGGGCACGGCATAAACGCGGACCGTTGCGGCTCGGCCTTTGACGGCCACTTCCCCTCTGGGCTCGCACAGAACGCGACCATTCAGCCACTCGTACGCCGACTCGCTGATCAGAATGTCGGCCTGCACGTCCTTCGTCTTGCCCTCGATACGCGAGGCCGTGTTGACCACATCTCCAATTGCCGTGTATTCCATCATCCGGGGTGACCCCATGTTGCCCACCACGGCTTCTCCGGCGTTGATGCCGATTCCAATCCGGAAAGGCTCGAATCGATCCGACTTCAACCGCACATTCAGCCGCTCCACCGCTTTCATCATTTCCCGCGCCGCTTCCACGGCGTGGAAGGCGGCGTCCGGATCGGCCACGGGCGCGCCAAACATCGCCATCAGGCCGTCGCCCATCAGCGAGTTCACGGTTCCCCCGTGCTTCTGAATGACCTCGATGACCTCTGAAAAATAGGTATTCAGAAAGTCGACGATCGCTTCAGGCGTGCTGGATTCGGACCGGGTTGTAAATCCCCGAATGTCCGAGAACATTACAGCGATGCGGCGCCGTTCTCCGGTCAACACCACGCTCTCCGGCTGAACCAGCAACTCGGTGATCACCTGATCGCTGACGTACCGCCCGAATAACCGATGCAGCCGCCGGCGCTCGCGGCCTTCGAAAAGGTAGTTCATCGACTGCGTCAGTCCGATGGCAAAGCCGCCGGCGATCGCCGGCGAAACCGCCCAGATCCACACGCCGCGTCCGAACAACCAGACGAGAGTGGCGCCGCCTGCCGCGGCGATCGCCAACGTCAGCGCTGCGGCGCGCGATGGCGCCAGCCACCGCCAGGCGATCACCATCAGTCCGGCAACGAGGAGAATGAACTGGGCCTGTGTACTGAAGGTCCCCTCTCGAATCGCATTCCCCGCGAGCAACGTGGCAATCGTGTTCGCGTGGATCTCTACGCCCGCGGTCCGGAATCCGTCCTTGGCGCTGCTCGACCAGTAATAGTGCGGCGTGGAATGCAGATCCGGCGATCCACGGCCTCCGGCGGACCCGACCAGGACGATGCGATTGCGGAATCGGCTCTCGAGGAATTCCTTGTCGTTCCGCTGCCTGGCTTCGAGAACTTCGGCAAATGAAACCGTGGGGAAAGATCCCCGCGGCAGGTAGTTGATCAGAATATTGTCCGAAGGCGGCTCGGGCATCGGCTGGCCCGATTTCCGGGCGTACGCCTGCGCAACCGCCAGAGCCCAGCCCTGGACCGCTTCGCCTTCAAGCCCGGCTCCCTTGAGCTGCTGGCGGCGCACAAAGTCGTCCGGATCCGTGGTGAGATTCGCGAACGCAAAGAGCTGGCCGCTCACCGCCGCTGCCATCCGCAACGACAGGGGAGGCTGCTCCACCCCGTCGTCCAGAACGCGGTACGCCAGAATGACCGGAGTTCCGGACGCTCCGGCCTGAGCCACCGCGGCGTTCAGTTCTCGCGAGGACTCGGCGTCCAACCTTTCGATGTCCGAAAAAATAAAATCCAGGCCGATTGCGGCGGCGCCTCCTTCGAAAAGGCCCTGAATGACGCGGCCGAAATGGCGGTGCCAGACCATTAGCGGATCCGGAATTCTGCTGAGCGACCGCTCGTCGATAACGACGATCGTAATCGGTGGAATATTGCCGGCGGGAGGCGAACCGCGGAACCCGAAGCGGTAATCGTAGGCTCGCAGCTCGAACTGCCGAATGTACGGCCATTGGCTTGCGGCCAGTCCTACCGCGGTCGAAATCAGAGCAGCGAGAATGTAAACCAGCCACCAGCGGCCGCGGGCGATCACCTTGGTTTGAAGGACTCGTGGATGATGCAGAGAGTCATTTCGTCCAGCCCCACCTCGACTCGAATGGCTTTGCACAAAAAAAACGCGACGATTGTAACCTGTTTTTTCATTCAAACCGTTTCTTTCGCCGCGTGCCTTCGCTAAACTCCGCGACCAGTGAACATCGGCAAGACTGTTTCTCATTACCGGATTCTCGAGAAGCTGGGCCAGGGCGGACTGGGGGAAGTGTTTCTCGCAGAAGACACGATTCTGAATCGTCACGTGGCGCTGAAATTCCTGACCATGGACGGGCCTCAGGCCCGCAAACAAATTCTTGATGAAGCCCGGGCCGCCGCCTCCATCGATCATCCATACGCCTGCAAGGTTTTCGAGGCCGGCGACTGGGAAGGCAAATCGTTTATCGCGATGGAATTCCTTCAGGGAGACACTCTCTCGGAACGCCTGCGAGCCGGCCGCATTCCTCTTTCCGAAGTCCTGAAGATCGCGACGGAGATCTCGGAAGCGCTTGCCGATGCCCACGAAAAGCGCCTGGTTCACTGCGATCTCAAGCCCGCGAACGTCATGATCGTCAAGAACGGGCATGTCAAACTCATGGACTTCGGATTGGCCCGGAGCGCGCCCCGAAACACCACCGATGACCCGACGGAAGTGCTGACGATGGCCCAGCGTGAAGTGGCGGGAACTCCCGCCTACATGCCTCCGGAACAGATCCGCGGCCAGAACCTGGATCCGCGCACGGACGTGTTCGCGTTCGGAATCGTCCTGTTCGAGATGCTTGCGGGCGTCAATCCGTTCCGCAAGAACTCCGCCCGGGAATGCATGGACGCCATCCTTCATGAAGATCCTCCGCGTATCGAACAACTCGTCCCGGATGTTCCGTCAACGCTGTCCGGCATCCTGCGCCGGGCGTTGTCCAAACGACCGTCGGATCGGTTTCCGTCCGCGAGGGAACTCTGGGCCGAACTGATCGGCATTCCGCCGGCCGGTCCGGCCCATCTGAACCCGACCGTTCCGGCCGCCCCGCCCGTTGCCGTCGAGCCGACCGCCATCGCGATCCTGCCGTTTACGGATTTCAGTCCGAAACGAGATCAGGAATATTTTTGCCAGGGCCTTGCGGAAGAACTGATGACGGCGCTGGGACATGTTGCGGAGCTTCGCGTCGCGTCGAGAACTGCCGCGTTCCGCTTCAAAGCCGAAGATCTGGATCTGTCGGAGATCCGGCGCGTCCTCAAAGTGTCCGCACTGCTCGAAGGCAGCGTGCAGAAATCGGGCGATCGCGTTCGGATCTCGCTGAAGCTGGTCGATCTGGAGAGCGGATTCCCCGTCTGGTCCGAACGTTACGACAAAACCCTCGACGACATTTTCGCGGTGCAGGACGAAATCTCCCGAGCCGTTGTCGCCAAACTGCGAAACACGTTCACGTCTCCGGGCAATCCCGTCGAGGGCCGGCCGCAGAATGTTCGCGCCTACGAGCACTATTTGAAGGGACGCTTTTTTTGGAACAAGCGGACCGAAGAAGGCCTCCGCCAGAGCGTCGAGCAATTCGAGCGCGCTCTTGCCGAAGAGCCGGAATATGCGCTCGCCTATTCGGGACTATCCGACGCCTACCTGACTCTCGGGCTGCAGGGAGCATCGCCGCCGATGGAAGTGATGGTGCAGGCAAAGACCGCCGCGGACTGGGCGCTCCGGTTGAATCCGAGACTCGTCGAGGCGATTGTTTCCCGCGCATGCCTTCACGCGATCTTCGACTGGGACTGGGCATCGGCAGATGCCGGTTTCGCAGAAGCGATCGCGATCGACCCGATGCATGCTCGAGCGCGGCAGTGGCGCGCAATGCATTGCCTTCTCCCGCTGGGTCAGTTCGAAGAAGCCCGGCAGGAACTCGTTCGCGCGGGCGAACTGGAACCCGTCTCTCAGATCGTCGCAGCGTCCCTCGGCGTCCTTTACTTCTTTGAGGGGAAAAACGAACAGGCCGCCGACGCCCTTCGCTCAGTTCTGGACCTGGACCGGACGTACTATCTGGCTCACTTCTTCCTCGGTCAGGTTCTCGTGGAACAACACGCGTTCGATGAAGGCATCGCCGAATTGCAAATCGCCGCGGATCTGGCCGGACGTTCGTTCGAAAGCATCGCCGCGCTCGCCTGTGCGCAGGCTCGGGCCGGCCGTGAAGACGAAGCGGGGTCGGCGCTGCGGGATCTGGAACAAAGCCGCCAGTACGTGTCGCCGGTTCTGCTGGCCCAGATTCAGATCGGCCTCGGCAATGAAGAAGCGGCACTGACGCATTTGATGAACGCCGTGCAGCTACGATCCACCGATCTGATCTGGCTGAAAGTCCGGCCGCTCTTCCAGTCGATGCGCTCTCACCCCAAAATTCAGGAGATTCTGCGCCAACTCGGCCTCGAAAAAGGAACAAACGAGCAGCCGGAAGAGAGAACAGAACCTTCCGTGTGAACACCGTGCGCATTCAGGCACAGCGAAACGCGGCGTTTAGTAAGTGAGTCGCATTCCAAGCTGGATCTGACGCGAGCTGGTTGTGGTATCGCGAATCAAACCAACCGTGGAGCTGTTCACCTGAACGTTCGGCAATCCGAAATTCGGCGTGTTCGTGACGTTGAACACTTCGGTTCGGAACTGCAGGCGCTTGCCTTCCGCAACGGGAATATTTTTGTACAGGCTGAAGTCCAGTTGTTTGACGCCGGGCCCTTCGATGATGTTCCGGCCGGCCGTCCCCCAGAAATTCTGAGCCGGCAAAACAAATGCGGCGTTGTTGAACCATCGTGTCGGGGTTCGTTCGCTCTTCGGCAGATTGGGGTTGACGCCTGAAACCAGGTTTGGCCGATCGGTGCCGCCGACATTGCTCCAGTTTCCGGAAATTGTCGGAGTGAGCCGGTTCCCCGTCTGCATCGTATAGATGCCGGTCGCCTGCCAGTTTCCGATGAACGCATTGGCCAGCTTGCCGGCGCCACCGCCGAACGCCTTGCCCGTTCCGAAGGGGAGGTCGTAAACGTAATTGGCGACCAGACGGTGGCGAATGTCAAAGTCCGAAGTCCCGCGCTCGGCGCGGAAGTTGTAGCTGTTTTGGACACTTCCCTCGCCATCATCCATGGAGTGGCCAAACGTATATGCCACGGTGAACTGAAGACCGCCGGAAAAGCGCTTCTCGGCTTTGGCCTGAAGCGAATCGAAGTGACCTGAGCCGGCGGCTTCGAGCAGGTTGATGTTCCCGTACAGCGTGTAAGGGCGCCGGCTGGCTATCGAAGCGGCCGTCCCATCCGAGTACGGCTGGTTGATGTTGCGCTGCCGCATCAGGTGCGAGGACTTGTTTCCGACATAGGTAAAGTCCAGAAGCAGGTTGCCCTGAATGGCGTGCTGGATACCGAGCTGGAAACTCTGGACGTAGGCGGTTTTCAGATTCATCTCGACCGCCACCGGCTGGATGCTTCCGGCGCCCGCCGCAGCAAGCGGATCGCCGGCAGCCATAAAAACGTTGGGTACGTTGGCGGCGCCGTTTGCCTGCTGGTTCACGGAAAACGGGAATCCGGTGCCGAGGCCGTTGATGCCGAGATTCGTGTAGGGCATGTCGTAAAACATTGCGTATCCGCCCCGCAGAACGGTCCTGTCCGCAAACATCCGGTACGCAAAACCGATGCGTGGCGCGAGATTGTTGTAGTCCGTATTCCAGACGTTGCCGCGGTCCGGAAGGTTGCGGCGCGGAATCGTGCGGGCGAGTGTGGCGATGCCTGGGAACCGGGTTTCCGGAAGGCCATAGTCCCGGCGCGGGTTCGATCCGTCGCCAACGACGATGACCTGGCCGGTCGCCGGATCGAAGCTGACAAACCGGTCGGAGACCGGATCCGAAATCGGCGTGAACAACTCGTAGCGGACGCCGAGATTCACGGTGAGCTTCGATGTCGCCTTCCAGTCGTCCTGAAGGAAACCTGCAGCCGCCGACCATCGCAGGAATGAATGCGGACTGCCGACGGTTCTGGAAATACTGTCGGCCCAACCGGTCATGAAATCCGCGAAGGCGAACCCGCTGTAGCGGGTTCCAAAAGTGAATGTTCCCCGCGAGCCGCCGTTGTTGAACCGGTTCACCTCATATCGCGTGAAATCCGCGCCGGCCCTGAGGTGGTGCGCACCTTTGGTAAAAGAAAGGGTGTCGCTGACCGAATAATTGTTGTCGCCGCGGCCGTCGGGCAGGGAGTTCTTACCGATGTCGAATCCCGGAATCCGGATCGCGGGCCAACCGACGTTTTCAGGAGTGACGGTGGACGCATCGAAGCCGGTGAGGCCGGCGGCTGCGTGAAAATCGAACAGGTTGTTGTTCTGCCGCGCCTGGCGGAACCTGGAATAACCGACGCGAAGCTCGTTCACCGTCGTCGGCGTCAGTGTCCATGTGTGCGAGACCGTCAGCGCATGCGGCCGCGTCTGATCGTCCATCGAGAAAAATGGAAGATCGCTGATCGTGGTCCGGCTGTCGAACGGCGAAAGCAGGTTCTCGCGAGTATAGGAATAGCGGAAGAACAGGTTCATGTTCTGCGAAAACTGATGATCCACCCTGGTTGTGATCAAACTCGTGTCGACCTTCTGACGGGGCGAGCCCACAAACTGCCCTCCATGAGAATCGATGTTCTGAGTCGGCGCGGGAAAAATCTTCGCGGCGACCAGCGCAACCGGACTCAGCATGTTGGCGGGTATCACGTTGTTTGGGAACGGCTGGCCCGTCAACCGGTTCTGCAAAACCACACGTGAACGGCCGGGGCCGGGATTCAGAAGCGAAGAAAAATCGCCCCCCAGCCATTCGGTTCGCGGAACCGCGGCCACGCGGGTGTCCGCCTTCCGCTCGCGGAGCGCCTCGTAATTGAAGAAGAAAAACGTGCGGTCTTTCCGAATCGGCCCGCCAATCGTTCCGCCGAACTGATTCCGGCGCAGATCTGCGATCGGACGGTTTGCCGGCTCAAAATAGTTCTTCGCATCGAACATGCTGTTGCGGACGTACTCGAACAACGTGCCATGAATATTGTTCGAGCCGGACTTTGTGGTCACCACAACCATCCCGCCGGCCTGGCGGCCGTATTCGGCGGAATACGCCGAGGTCAGAACCTTGAACTCCTGAATCGCGTCCACCGACGGCCGCACAGACGGTTGGCGAACGTTCGGATCCGTGATATCGACGCCGTCCAGAATGAACATGTTCGACGTCTCCCGCAAACCTCCGAATTGAACGCCGCCCCGAAACCCGATGCTGGAGCCCGGACGCGGCAGCGCCGCGCCGGGAGAGAGGAATACCAACTGCTCGAAACGTCTGGAGTTCAGTGGCAACTCGGAAACCGTCCGGCTATTGATGATGTGCCCGACGGACGAAGTCTCCGACTCCAGAAGTGGCGCGTCTTCGGTCACCATGATCTTTTCGGACATGTCACCGATTTCCAGCGTGACATCCACTCTCGATGTCGTGTCCGTTTTGACCGTGATCCCGCTCCGAACATCGCTCTTGAAGCCCGTCAGTTCCGTTGCCAGCCGATATGTGGCTGCCGGTAGCTGAACGAATCGGAAGTCGCCCCGCTCATCGGTAATCATCTCCCGCGACTGCCCCGTATCGACACGCGTCAGTTTGATACCGACACCGGGAAGAACCGCGCCGGTCGGATCCTTGACGGTTCCGACAAGCGTCCCGTTGATGGCCTGGGCATAACCGATTCCGGCCAGCGCCGAAATGAGAATGAGCCGCAACAAGTAAGCACTCCATCGAGCCATAGCATCCCCCCTCTTGAACCAACCGTCCTGCGACCTTTCGCGCAAAGCCGCCAATCCTGGATAAACGCGCGGATCGACGTGCAACGCGAGCGTACGGATGGCAGGACCGCCTGTCAACAAACACCTGCGGCACGTCGTAAGAACCGCGGCTTGTCTCAATCATCGGCCGACATATCCACGACGCGTGGGCCGGTGGACTTAGTTCCGGATCTGACTTCTCAAGTCGGCGATCGGTTGGTCCAGGTACGCCGGCAATTCGCCGCGTGATGACGCTTCATCCAGCGTTTTCAGCATCGACTCGTAGCGATCCTTCGCGTATTCGTGGACGCGGAAGTAGCGGTCGTCTCGGCGAAGCCGGTCGAGACGGCGGTCCTGAACGAGCCAGTCATAGGGGATTGGCGCGCCGCCTTCCACGGCACGATTGAGGATGGCGTAGGAGTCGTCGATGTAGCCGTTTTTCGCGAGCGTGGGCACACGGCGGATCTCGCCGAGCGCGTAGGGCATGGGCGGCTGTTTGGCGAGTTCCTTGTCGATGTCTTTGAACGAAGGATCGGCCCGGTCGAGCCAGCCGAGTTCGATCATCAGCGACGTCTCGGTCCAGCGTCCGTAGCTCATTTCCGGATTGATCCCGACCACCTGCCGGTCCAGGATCGCGAACGCTTCACTCGTCCGACCGAGCTGATGCAGATATCCCGCTTCGGCCAGCGGAGCGTACAAATAAAGTGGATCGAGCAGTCGCGCCTGACGGCTCGCCGCAAACGCGAGCGACGTCGAGGACGCCAGAGCCTGCCCCAGACCAAGCTGGGCCAGCGCATACTCCGGAGCGAAGGCCGCGGCACGCAGCGAATCGTTCAAAGCCTTCGTGACGCTCGCCAGCATGAAGTACCCGCGGCCGCACTTCGCGTCGATCTCGATCGCGCGGCGCGCCCATTTCTCGATCTCCCCGGCATCCGCCGGTTCGCGCAATCCATGCAAATGCGCGATATCGGCTGCGGCGTCAGCCAGTTTCGGATCGAGTTCGAGCGCATGCTGCAGCGCCTTGATCGAGGCGTCGAAATCCGCCGGTTCATGATGGACGCGGAATCGATCGAGGTGGTATTCGCCTTCGCGAAAGGCCAGTTCCGTCTCGGATCCAGTCGCAGGCCGGGGACTGGCGCCGGACGAAGCCGGCCGGATCGCATTGCGCAGCGCTTCGCCGGCATCGTTCATTGTTTCCAGATAGTGGCTGCGGGAACCGTTGAAGGAACCACTCCACAGGACGTTCCGGGTGACCGGATCGAGGGCCTGAATCGCGAGATGGAACTCGCCCGCACTCGCGGTGACTTCCGGCACGACGACGAGGTTGACGGCGTAGGCCAGCGAAACTCTCCGGAAATCGCCGCCAACTGCCGCAAACTCCGTTTGGGTGGTGCGGCGTTTTCGTTTCGATTCCGGCGACACCGCCCAGATGGCGGCTCAGAGCGACGGAAATGGCATCGGTGAAGAAAGGGGCCTGGCCGGAAACCCGGGCCGGCAGGACGACCACGGATGGGGAGTCCGGCATGGGCGGCCGGTGCGCAAGAAAATACCGCTCCGCGAGAAGCACCAGAACGGCGCCTCCCACGATAACAGCGGCAATCTTGCGTAACCGCCCGGTGGCCTGACTCATCAGGCGGAGATTCTAATTCTTTCGCCGGATCTCACGCCACTGTTGTTCATCTTCCGGCGTGACCAGCGCCAGGGCGGATCCGCCGGCGCCCGCCCGGCCGGTCCGGCCGATGCGGTGAACGTAGTCGTCCGGACACTGCGGGAGGTCGTAGTTGATGACGTGTTCGATGTGCGGCACGTCAATGCCGCGCGCGGCGATGTCCGTGGCGACCAGGATGCGGAACCGTCCCTGCCGGAATCCTTCGAGCGCCTGTGTGCGCTGGGACTGCGTGCGATCGCCGTGAATGCGATCGACGTCGTGGCCGAGATTCCGCAGCATCCGCGCCACCCGGTCCGTCCGCGCTTTCGTTCTCGCAAAAACGAGCACCGAACCGCGGCGCGCCTGAATTTCGCTGGCCAGCGCCTTGTTTTTATCGGCGTGCGTGGTGCGCCGGACTTCCTGCGTGATGCACTCGACGGGCTTCGAGGCCGGTCCGGCGTTCACGCGCACCGGATCCTGCAGATGTTTTGCCGCAAGCGACATCACATCCGGTGGAAGCGTGGCGGAAAACAACATGGTCTGACGCTGCGCGGGCAAATGGCGGAGGATCTGGTTCAACTGGGGCTGGAACCCCATATCGAGCATGCGGTCCGCTTCGTCGAGAACGAAAACGCCGACGCTGCTCAGTGAAACCGTTCGCTGCTGCAGGTGATCGACAAGCCGGCCCGGCGTCGCCACAAGGATTCGCGGACGCCGGTCGAGCGCCCGAAGCTGCGATCCCATCGGCACACCGCCGATCAGAAGCGCGGCCCGCAGAGGCAGCCACCGGCTGAGTTCCTCGATCACCGTGACGATCTGCGCCGCCAGCTCGCGCGTCGGCGCGAGGATCAATCCGGTTTTGCCGGGATGGTTGATGAGCGTCGTGATCATCGGGATCGCGAAGGCCGCCGTCTTTCCCGTGCCGGTCTGGGCACAGCCGATCAGATCGCGGCCCTCGAGCCCGACAGGAATGGCCTGCGCCTGAATCGGCGTCGGGACGGAATATTTCATGGACTCCAGCGCGCGCATCAGGTCGCTGGACAGATTAAGTGCTTTAAAGTCGTTCAATGGACTCCTAGTGAATTTGATTTTTCGAAGTTGCTAAGTGAGCTGGGACGCTCAGACCGCAGAAGAGAACGGAAGCAGGTGCTTGTGGACTCCAAGGCGGGGACTTAGGTTCGCGACCCATTATAGGGGCTGGGCGCGATTCCGCAACCCCCAATCTGCGCGATGCGCGACATTTCGGTCTATCTCAGCCTGATGTACAACATCATCACGACCATTGGAGGATGATCGCTGATCTCTTTGTTCGTAAGTCTCCCCAGACAGCCCATTCCGGAAGAAAATGGCTCCGGCCTAATACGGAAGCCTACCGGTCTTCACGCCGAGCACGAAGGCGCGGTTGGCGAGGTCGGCCTGCGCGCGGTGGCTGTGCTCCACGTCGGCGGCGAGGTTGCGCATGGCGGCCAGCGCCTCTTCCTTAGACTTGACCTTCGCGCCGTCCTTTTGGACCTCCGGCGGCGATGGCATGGTGAAATTGAGATCCGAGGCCAGCAGCGGCTTCCTGTCGCGCAGATTGGTCGGAAGCTCGCTCATCGGCACCCAAAAAATGTCGCGAATCGAGCCCTCGCGTTCGTCCTCGAAAACCAGCTTGAGTTCAATGCCCTTCATGAAAATGCCGGGCCGTTCCAGCCCCGAGGTCGTACGGAGGCGCGACGGCAGATAGGAAGCGGCTGGGGCGCCGGTTGCCACGTCCACGTAGCCGCGTGCAAAGGGCGCGTCGCCGATAAAGGACGCAGATGGGAAGATCGTAATCGGCGCGGATTACGGTTGCCGGAATGGCAGAGGATCTCAACGATCTTTGCGCGCACCAGCGGGTCGCCGATGTCGCCCGGGTGCATGTCGTTGTACGCCATGCAGAGCTGCATGTACGAATCGCTGGCGGTCGCGCCTAGCGGGTACTCAAAAACGGATCCCACGATTTCGCGATGTGACTGCCGGAAGTATCCACCAGCCCCAGGCTAGAGCTAGTGAAATGGGGCGAAAACAGTATCCGGCTTTGAAATGTTCTGCGCAAAAGCAAAAAGCGGCAATGAAGTTTGAACTGCGTAGCACGGTTGCCCCGCGTCCCGCCACGTGACATTCAAGTAGTTCGCTTTTGGCAGTGAGAGAACGTACGACTTTGGGATGGGTTGTGTGAGCAGTGGGGCTGAAAACCGCGTCATCGATCAAAACCTTCAGACGGCCTGACCCGGCGGATCAGGCCGTCTGAATCGGCATCTCCGGCATGGTTTTCGTCACTACAAGCGGTTGTCGCCGGATCGACGAATTAGCAACTGACAGACCATTTGGTGCGCCATGCAGAGGTGTCACCTGGTGTGGTTGGTTCAAAAAAACATAACCTTACTGCGCCGCCGCGGCAACACCGTGGCTACACTCTTGATCGCAATCTCTGCCTCTTTGCTGATCGGAATAGCCCCTAGCTCGCGCCCGGCGACTGTGCTGGATTCAATCCCCAGCTCCTGGGCGAGCTCTACCTGTGTTTTTTTCAACGATTCACGAATCGTCTTATAGTCCGCTGCACTCATTTCTGTCACCTCCGGCCTACTTATATACCGAACTAGTGCCTTTGCGTCAGAAAAATGATGCAAACGGTGGATTTGTGGCAAGAATATTTTGGCCACATTACGGCAAACTCGCCTGAATGAACTTCCCATCCGGCGAAAAGGAGACCGGAACGGATAGGAAGGATAAACGGGGGTGTGGCCGCGGGTCAGGCTATTTCGGTCCATACGTGTTGACATACCGAACATTTGTACGGTATATCTTCATTCAGGTAAGAACGATGACGAGTCTTCGCGCCCAACTCGAATCCGTTCTCGGTGAGCGGATTTCCACGCCTTTCACCGATCTCAATAAATGTGTTTCCGAAACGGTTTCGAGCGGAATCCACAGCGTGGATTCGAGAACCGGCGGCCTGCCGCGGGGCGCCATCACCGAGATTTTTGGCCGCGCGTCCTCCGGTAAAACGAGCATCCTGTTGTCCATTCTGGCGGCGGCCACGGGCCGGGAAGAGGTCTGTGCGATCATTGACGGCAACGATGCATTCTCGCCGGCAAGCGGAGTCGAAGCAGGAGTCGAACTCAAGCGTTTACTATGGGTTCGCTGCCACAACCTCGGCCAGACGTTGAAAGTCACGGACCTCGTTTTGCAAAGCGGGGGGTTCGGTGTCGTGGCCATGGACCTCAGCGATCTGCCTGCCGCCGCGGTCCAGGCCGTTCCACTTGCAACCTGGTTTCGATTCCAACGCGCCATCGAAAGGACACCGACCCTTCTGACCATCGTGAGCGAAAGCGGGGTGGCCCGGACCTGCGCTTCCCTGGCGATTGAAACCACAGGCGGGCATTTCGGATTTCGGGTTTCGGAATTCGGATTTGAAGTGAACGCCGAGGTTATTCGAAACCGTCAACCCAATCCGAAATCCGAAATCCGAATTCCGAAATCCCGCTCTTCCCATGTTCGCTTCAATCTTCATCCCGTATTTTCCCGT
Source organism: Acidobacteriota bacterium (assembly GCA_023265365.1). Taxonomy (GTDB): domain Bacteria; phylum Acidobacteriota; class Terriglobia; order 20CM-2-55-15; family 20CM-2-55-15; genus JAHFTY01. The sequence goes on along the minus strand of JAHFTY010000117.1, from coordinate 726 downwards.
CCAGGCGATCGTTCGTAGCGAGCCGGATCTGCTTGGCAAACGGGTCGCCGTCGTGGATGGCGACCCGCCGCTGCTGAAAGTGATCTCGGCCAACCGGGCGGCGTTTGCATCGGGAATCGAGCTGGGGATGGCGAAACTGAAAGTCGAACATTTCTTCGACGCTTCGATCCGCCGGCGTTCTTCCGCACAGGAAATGGCCGCGCATGCCGCTCTGCTCGATTGCGCGAGTTCGTTTTCTCCGCGCGTGGAAGATACAGCGGCAGACACGGTCGTCGTCGATCTGGAGGGGCTGGAGCGGCTGTTCGGATCGCATCACGAGATCGCGGCGCAAATTGACGATCAGACGATTTTGGTTGGACTGCAGCCCAACGTTGCGATCGCGTCGAATCCGGATGCGGCGATTCATGCGGCTCGCGGGTTTGAAGGAATCCTGGTGATTCCTTCCGGAACGGAGCGGCAACGTCTGTCCGGGCTGCCGCTTCACGTGTTGTCTTCCGATCCGGACTTGCTGGAGACATTTCACCGGTGGGGCGTCCATACCTTCGGCGCGTTTGCGGACCTCCCGGCATCCAAAATCTCAGAGCGCCTTGGACAGGCTGGCGTGCGGCTGCACAAGCTCGCGCGGGGCGCGGGGGCCCGGCCGATCGACCCGTATAAGGAGTCGCTGCGGTTCGAGGAAGTGATGGAACTCGAACACGCGATCTCCATGCTTGAGCCGCTGAACTT
>JAHFTY010000270.1 GCA_023265365.1 Acidobacteriota bacterium | reverse complement strand
GACCCTGTGTCCGTTGTGCGGAAACAATCACGGGCTTGGGGAAAAGAATCGGAAATGAACTTTGGACCGGTACTGAGGTTGCCGTACCGGGTCATGTTTTGGAGATCCCGTGATCGATGGAGCCCGTCCGGTCGGAAATTTCCAGGGGAAGAGGCTTGCCGCGTTCGGGGCATCGCTCTACAATGCACGCCTGATCACGGGTTGAGAGGGCTTTATGAAGAAGTTTCTCCTTTCCGACCGGTTTTTCGGAATCCTGCTGACTCTGTTTGTCGCAGGCTCCTACGTCACTGGAAGCGCGCTTCTCGAAACGGTTGAGCTGAAGTTCTACGACTTCCGCGCACGGTTCCGGCAGGACACCACCCAGAAACCCAACGAGGTGGCCATTGTCGCGATCGACGATAATAGCCTCGGCCAGCTCGGCCGCTGGCCCTGGCCCCGGTCGCGCGTGGCGGCGATGCTGGAAAAGCTGGACTCGTACGGTCCCAAGGTGATCGGGCTCAACATCCTGTTCTCCGAACCTGACCGCAATCCCGGCATGGCGGCGCTGGACGAACTGGCCACCCATTACAAGGAACTGGTCAACTCCCAACTTGTCGTCGAGCACGACCCGGCTAATCCGGCGAAGCCGCTGGCCGCCGACGCAACCTCGCCGGTTCTGGGCGAAATTGAGACGGCCCGCCAGAAACTGGATGAAGACGCGAAGCTGGCCCAGGCATTGAAAGGGAAGAAGGTTGTCCTTCCGATGTTCTTCGATCTGGGGGGCGCCAGTCTTGGCGGAAAGCCTCAGCCTCTTCCACCGGAGGTCGCAGCGTCCGCAATGACGCTCATGATGACCGGGGCGCAGAATGGGTTGACGTCCGAGAAGGTCACCTATCCCCTCATGCTCTTCTCCAGCGTGGCTGCGGGCCTGGGCCACATCAACGTCTATCCCGATCCCGCCGACGGATCGGTGCGGCAGACGCCCGTCGCCATCGCTTACGGCGATCAGCTTTATCCCACCTACGCGCTCGAGTTGCTGCGGGTCTACCTGGGCCTCGATCACAAGGACCTGATGTTTGCTCCCGCGCAGAAAGTCACGCTGGGCCGCATCGACGCGCCGGTCGACCAGAACAGCCTGATGAACGTGACTTATCGCGGTCCGGCCGAGCAGACATTTCCGTACTACTCGTTCTTCGATGTCTTGAACGACAAGGTGAACGGCGATCGTTTCAAGGATCGCATCGTCCTTCTCGGTCCGACCGCCAATGGACTCGACACCCGCTGGGTGACGCCCGCCGGTTCGAACTTCCCGGGCGTCGAACTGACGGCCAACATCATTGAGAATCTTTTGAACAAGAAGTTCCTCACGCGGCCGTCCTGGGCGGGCCTTGCCGAATTGGCTTTCGTCCTGGTGATTGGCGTTTTCATCAGCTTCGTCCTGCCGCGTTTGAAGGCGGGGATGGGCGCGGTCGTCTCGCTCGTCCTGCTGGTCGTGCTGCTGGCCGCGGGGACGTGGCTGTTCGTGTCGCAGAGCCAGTGGTTGAAGGTGACCTACCCATCGGTATTGCTGGTTGCCGGTTATACGGTGATCGTGTCGAAACGATTCCTCACCACCGAAAAGCGCAAGGAACTCGTGGAAGCGTCGCAGATCGAGACGAGCAAGATGCTGGGCCTGTCCTTCCAGGGGCAGGGTATGCTCGACCTCGCATTCGAGAAATTCAGGGCATGCCCGCTCGATGATACGATCGCGGACCTGCTCTACAACCTGGGTCTGGATTTCGAACGGAAACGCCAGTACAACAAGGCGGTCGCGGTTTACGAATACATCGGCACGAAATTCAAGGACTACAAAGACACCGTTTCCAAACTCGAAACGCTGAAGAGAGCTTCCGACGGCGCGGTGTTTGGCGGCTCGGTCGGCCGTTCCAAGGATGCCACCATCATGACGGACGGCGCCGGGATGAAACCGACACTGGGCCGTTACGAAGTCGAAAAGGAACTCGGACGCGGAGCGATGGGCATCGTCTACCTCGGCAAGGATCCGAAGATCAACCGCCAGGTGGCGATCAAGACCATGATGCTGGAAATCGAAGGCACGCCGGAACAGGTCAAGGACGTGAAGATGCGCTTCTTCCGGGAAGCGGAGTCCGCCGGCAATCTGAACCATCCGAGCATCGTCCGGATCTTCGATGCGGGCGAGGAAAACGAAATTGCCTACATCGCGATGGAACTTCTCGAAGGCCACGATCTCAAGCGGTATTGCGACAAGTCGGCGCTGCTGCCGCTGGAGACGGTTCTCGAGTATTGCGCCGAGACGGCCGACGGTCTCGACTATGCGCACGCGGCGGGCGTCATCCACCGCGATATCAAGCCGGCCAACATCATGCTGTTGAAGGACGGCTCGCTGCGGATCACCGACTTCGGCATCGCGCGGATCGCCTCTTCGTCGAAGACGGCCACGGGCACCGTCATGGGCACGCCGTCTTACATGAGTCCGGAACAGGTGTCCGGCAAGAAAGTCGACGGCCGCGCCGATCTCTGGTCGTTGGGAGTCATGCTTTATGAAATGGCGACCGGCGAGAAGCCGTTCAAAGGCGGCGACGCGATCGGCACGCTGCTGTTCCAGATTGCGAACGATACGCCGCCGTCGCCCGCGGAATACCGGCCGGACCTTCCAGCCGATGTCGTGGCGATCATCGACAGGTGTCTCAGGAAGAATCCCGACGACCGGTACCAGCGAGGCGCGGAGATCGCCGCGGAACTTCGGAAAGCCATCGAACGCACGAGGACCGGCGGCGCCCCGCCGCCCGCTTCTCCGAAAGTCGATGCGGTTCGCGCCGCGGCTGCGCCGGCATCCGACCGCTACGAGAAAACGGTCGTGAACGATGCCCCCACGGCGCCGTCTTCGGCCGGCGACGGAACACTGAAAATCGACCCGGGTGAAAAGCCGTGACCCGACTTTCCTTCAGGGTTGCCGGCATGACGGATCAAGGCAAGACGCGGTCGAACAACGAAGACGCCGTCTGGGTCGACCAGGACACCGGACTGCTCCTGGTGGCCGACGGCATGGGCGGCCACCAGGCCGGCGAAATCGCAAGCGGCATGGCCGCCACCAGCATCCCCGCGAATTACAAACAACTGGCCAGGGCGGGAACCGCCGGGGAAGTCACGGACAAGAATTTCTCGCAGGAAACCAACCGGCTTGGCTTCTGCATGAAGATGGCCAACCAGATGATTTTCGAAGCCGCCAGGCGCTACCCGCAGGACCGCGGCATGGGCACCACCTGCACCGCCGTCCTCATCAAGGGCGACCGGCTCAGCGTCGCCCATGTGGGCGACAGCCGGTGCTACGTCATCCGTAACGGGGATATCGAACAACTGACCCAGGATCATTCCTTCGTCATGGAACAGGTCCGGCAGGGGCTTCTTTCCAGGGACGACGAGGCCGTCCATTCCGGCCAGAATATCCTGACGCGCTCGTTGGGCACCGAAGCCGAGGTCAAAGTCGATCTCGAGGAACATCCGCTTTTCCCCGGAGATGTCCTTCTGTTGTGTTCGGATGGTCTCAACAAGGAATTGACCGACGAGCAGGTTCTCGACGTCGTCAAGGAAACCCCGGAGCCCCGGAAACTGGTGGCGCGCCTGATCGAGTTGTGTAACGCGGCGGGGGGCCGCGATAACATCACGGTGGCTGTGGCCCGTGTTCAAAAGGAAAGTTTCGGCGAGTGGATCAGGAGCTTGTTCAAGTAAAGGAGGTCGTCTTCGATGCCTAAGTTTCTTCTGCAGTTCGAAGGTGCGGTGATCAAAGAAATCCCAGTCACCAAAGGGGAACTCACCGTCGGCCGCAAGTCCGACAACGACATTGTGATCGACAATCCCACCGTGAGCGGCCACCACTGCAAAATCTCGCTCGTGAACGACACCTTTTTCGTCGAAGACCTCAACTCCAGCAACGGCGTCTTCGTCAACGCGAAGAAGACGATGAAGGCCGGACTGAAGCACAACGACATCATCGGCATCGCCAAACACGCGCTGAAGTTCATCGACGACCGAAAAGAGTCCACCCTCGTCTCCGCGCCCGCAGCGCCCCAACCCGCCGCCGACGCGACCATGATGATCTCGCCTCAGAAACAGCAGGAAATCGCCGTCGCCGCGGCCTCGGCCGCGCAGAAGAAACCCGCCGTGGTGCGGGTGATCAAAGGGGTCGTCGATGCGCCGGAATACGAACTCAAGGCATCCTCGACCTACATCGGCAAATCGGACAAGGTGCAGATCCGCATCAAAGGCACCGGCCTCTTCGGCTCCGCCCCCGAAAATGCCGCCATGATCGCCAATCGCGCCGACGGTTACTTCCTCGTCCCCGTGAAAGAGAACTATGCCAGGCTGAACGGCCGGGTCGTGTCCGGCAAGGAACTGTTGAAAGACGGCGACGTGATCGAAGTCGGCGGAACCACGCTTCAGTTCGAGGACAAACCCGCCGTCTAGTGTCCCGCAACCTGGATAGTTCTATTCTGGCTCCTGCGACAGGCTGGTCAGTCGACTGATTCAAAACGATCCACAAAGATCACCGTTCTTGGGCGCGTGTGGAACTACAGCTGCCGTGCCGTCATAACAAAGGTAAGAATCAGGAAACAGAAGGGAAATCCCCGAGATGCCATCATAACTTCATTGCCAGTATACGGACCAATCGCCATGTCCTCGACATCCGTCGGCGTGAACCCTTCGATCGTCACCGACTGTGCATTTGCGCCCGTCAGGTCCGTCATCAGGAAGCGGCCGCGGTCGCCCGAATCGTTGTGGAAGCTTCGCCTCACGCCTGATGAGCGCGTGCGTCAACTCGATGCGTTCCTCGAAAGCGTCAAAGCTATCCAGCGATCCACCGGAATGGTGACTACCACGTGAACGCCACCGCACTCCTGAAGCCGCCGTTCTGTGACTTGTAACCAACAAGCAGATTCCCCGAACCAGCGCCGCCGATAACCGTTGGAGTAGACCACACGTTGCTCGATGTCCGGTACATTCGGTATAGCTGATCATCCTGCGAGGCGAAGAAGACCGTCAAATCCGCGAATTTGGACGTCTTCATCTCGATGGCCGTCACGGACGTCGCCTTTATGCTGGCCAGCAAGGAGCAATCACTCCAACCACCGGATGTCTGTTGCCATGCGTGGTAGATGTTGTTGTCTGTTCCAACAAAGAAGATTTCGATGCGGGAATCAGGGTTAATCACTGCTGAGATCTGTTGGCCGCTAGAAAGCGGAGCCTGTTGGAGGTAAATTAATGGGCTTTGACCTATCTGCAGGTTCGGAATCTTATTGGAGATCGGTGACCACCAAAACAGGGCCACAGGGACGTCGCCATCATTCGGGTCTCGTACCGCGGCGATCCGCGATAGGACATTCAACTGTTTTCCAAGGTCCAATTCCTGCAGCGATGACCATGCGCTCCCTGAGCTGCTGATGGTGTAATAGAGCCGAGCCCTTGGATATCCCCAAGTGTCAGTTGTATCGTCCGAACGGCAGGCTAGGAAAAGCGCATACGTCGTATTGCCGTACGTATCCCCCAGAGTAATCGCGCCAGGAAGTTGAGCGGCGATCGTTCCGCCCGATATGGGGGTTATCGTGAGAGTGACTAGTATATCGTTTCACTAAAACATTTACAGAATAATGTAGGAGTGTTAAAGTGAA
>JAHFTY010000011.1 GCA_023265365.1 Acidobacteriota bacterium | reverse complement strand
CTTCGCGGCGGAACCACGTTCCGGCCGCGAGCTTTCTCCGCGTTGTAGTCTTCCCACTCCCTGATGTAACGGCGGCCCTCGGTGAATGACTCGCGCAGGGTCTCTTCGACGCCCATCCGCGTTGCGGGCCAGCGTCGGTTATCGGCGGGCTGGTTGGAGTTCGAACGTTTCGGGTTTTCTCCCAGCGCGAACTTCACGCCCCGTGGAGCGCCGAACGTCATTTCATCGGCCGGTCGTCCCCACTTCAACTTGTAGATGGCGCTCTGACCGCCGATCACGTTCGCGCTCCCATGGAGGCAGTTCACGAGTGTGGCGCCTCCTGCGAGTGCGCGGTAGATGGCCACATCCTCGTCATCGATGAAGTCCTCCAGCTTGACCTGAGGCGTCACCGGCGAACTCCCTTCGTTGATTCCACCGCCGGAAGCCATATGCGAATGGGCATCGATAATGCCGGGCATGACGAACTTGCCGGTCGCATCGATGATCCTGGCCTGAGGTGAGGCGGCTAGATTCGTGCCGACGGCGGCGATCTTGCCGTCGCGGATCAACACCGATCCATTCTTGATGGTGCCTTTGGTGATGGTGAGGATCGTTCCATTCCGGATCAGCACTTCCTTCGGCGTGGGCGTGATGTAGCTGCCCGGCCGCGGAATCACTTTAGGGGCCGGAGGCTGTTGCGGATTATTCGTGGACTGGACGGGAGCCGGTTGGTAGGGCTTGCCGTCGACGAAAACGTGTCGAACCTGAGTGCCCCGGGCAAAGGGCTCCCCTGACGCAACGACAAGATTCGCGATTTTCCCCGCATCCAGACTGCCGAGTGCATTCCCCATCCCAAATATTTCAGCCGCCGACAGCGTCGATGCCCTCAGCGCCTGTGATGAGAGCCGCCTGACCGGTGAATATGCCGTTTCGCGCGATCGACAACGCGCTGGTGATTCCCGCGTTGCGCGAGGCTTCCACGTTCTTTCCATCGGGCTGCACTTCTTCCGCAATCCGGCGGTCCGGATTCAAGCCCAGCGGGGTCTGGAAAATCGCCTCATGCGCGTTTTGTGGCGCCCGCTGCTGTGGCCCTCCTCCTCGCTGCCCCCGCTGGCCGCCGACTGCGGCGGGTGCGGCCGTATTGGGAAGTCCGGCATCGGTGAAACTGTCGATCAGGCCCGGGAAAACCGTCATACCATTGCCGTCGATCACGGTCGCTTCCGGCGGCACCGGCACACCGGCGCCAACAGCCTCGATCAGTCCGTTCCGGATCACGATGGCGCCGCGCGCGATCACGGGACCCGAAACGGTGTAGATCTTCGCGTCCGTGATCGCGTAAACCGATCGCACAGTCTGGGCTTCGTACGTTGCGCCAACACTCGAGATCGCAACGAACAGGACGGCGAGGAACCAAACAGTTCGCCGATGACTCATATTCCCTCCTGAGGTGGGTTCGAAGGGCACAAATGTAGCACACGAAACCCCTTCCTCCATTACCATCACGTGATGGAAAGTTTGATCGATTCACTGCGCCAGCTCGTCGACGCGCGGGCGCTCATCCAGTGGGGCGGCATCATCGGAATCACCGGAATCGTTTTCGTCGAAACCGGCCTTTTCTTCGGGTTCTTTCTGCCGGGAGATTCCCTTCTCGTAACGTCCGGCATTCTCGCGGCGGCGGGCCAATTGGACATCCGTTGGCTGATCCTCTTCCCGGCGATCGCCGCTGTGGTGGGTGACCAGACCGGCTACCTCATCGGCCGCAAGGCCGGAAACACGCTGCGAGAAAAATATCCGAAGTTCCGGCAGCACCTCGATCGGGCGCACACTTTCTACGAGCGGTACGGAAACAAGACCATCGTCTTCGCCCGATTCGTCCCCATCGTGCGGACCTTCGTACCCGCCGTTGCGGGCGCCGCCCAAATGGACTACAAGCGCTTCGTCACCTTTAATATTCTTGGAGGCCTCCTCTGGGTGCTGAGCACAACCCTGCTCGGCTTCACGCTGGGACGGGCCATCCCCCAGATCGAGAAGTACCTTCACCTGGTGATCGCCATTGTCATCCTTCTCTCGATCTCTCCGGGACTGTATGAGTGGTGGAAGATCCGGAAGTCCGCGTAGTACATTGGCTGTAATGAAACTCCTGAGACTCTCGACTGTCCTGTGTTTGCTGACCTCGACGGCACTCGCCCCGCAGGAAGCTCCCGTCTACAAACTGAACGTGAACGTCGACCTCGTCGAACTCCACGTATCGGTGGTCGACGACAAGGACCGGACCGTCAGCGGTCTCGCACAGGACAATTTCAGGATTCTTGAAAACAGAGTCGAGCAACCGATCAAAGTGTTCAAACATGAGGATATTCCCGTCAGCCTCGGCCTCGTGATCGACAACAGCCGCAGCATCGAGCCCCGCAAAGCCAGGCTGGACGCCGCCGCGCTCTCCTTCGTCCGCAAAAGCAACGCCGAGGACGAAGCCTTCATCGTCCATTTCGACTTCGACGCCCGGCTCGCCCAGGACTTCACCGGCGATGAAGAGGTTCTCGAACAAGTTCTGGGGCGCGTCAAACCCTTCGGCCAGACCGCGCTTTATGACGCGATGATCCTTGCCATCGATCAAATGGAAAAAGCGAAATATCCGAAACGGGCGATCCTGCTCATTACGGACGGACTCGACAATGTCAGCAGGCAGAACCTGAACGACGTCCTCGACCGCCTCAAACGCAGCCGCGTCGCCGTCTATCCGGTGGGGTTGCTGAGCGCACTCGAGGGCGAAAAGGCCGAACTCGATCTGCTCAAAATCGCCGAGGCCAGTGGAGGCAAAGCGTATTTTCCGGAAAACCCCGAACAGGCGAAGACCATGATGGAACGCATCGCGCGCGACCTGCGGGAGCAATATACGCTGGGCTACTCGTCAAGCGCCGATCGCGATGGAAGCTGGCGCTCCGTGCGCGTCGAGATTATTCCGCCTCCAGGCCTCCCCAAAAACCTCAACGCCAACTACCGGCATGGTTACTACGGCCCCCTCCCCTGATTCCAATCTCAATTGTCGAGATTTCCGATTTCGATTCTGAAATGAAGGAATTCGAGTTCTCAAATCTTCGGAATGAATCCAGGATTCTCACACTCGGGTAAGGATCTCCGGCCCATCCGGAGTGACGGCGATCGTATGCTCAAAGTGAGCCGAGGGCTTTCCGTCAAGCGTTGTGACCGTCCAGCCGTCATCCAGAACCTTCACTTTTTCAGTTCCAAGGTTGATCATCGGCTCGATCGCCAGAACCAGACCGGGTTTGATCTTCGGACCTTTCCCGTTGCCGGCATAATTCAAAACCGGAGGATCTTCGTGCAGGGCGCGGCCAATACCGTGACCGCAGAATTCGCGGACGATTCCGAAATGATGGGCCTCGGCGGCCTTCTGTATGGCAGCAGAAATATCGGCAATGTAATTTCCGGGGAGAGCTTGTTTGATCCCTTCGTAAAGCGCTTGTTCCGTCACCCTCAGAAGGTCCCGGACGTGATCCGGAATCTCGCCGATGGCGACGGTGAACGCCGCGTCGCCAAAGTAACCATCATAGATGACGCCAAAATCGAGGCCGACGATGTCTCCGTTTTTGAGTATCCGTTTCGATGAGGGAATCCCATGAACGACTTCCTCGTTGATGGATATGCAGACACATGCCGGAAACCCCCGATAGCCCTTGAATGCGGGCCGGGCTTTCTTTTTGTGAATAAGGTCTTCGGCGATCCGGTCGAGGTCGGCCGTCGACATGCCTTGCCTGGCCTGTTCCCGCAACTCCAGCAGGATTTCAGCGACAATCCTGCTCGCGCCTTTCATCAGCTCGATTTCACGAGCGCTCTTCAAATGGATCATTGGCTCATTTTAGCAAGCCGCACGCTATAATTCGGCGCGAAGTTTATTGATGGAGACGAAGGATGCCCGATACAAAGCTCGACGGCAAGACGGTTCTGATGGTGATTCCTCATACGCAGTTTCGTGACGAAGAATTCTTCGAACCCAGAAAGACATTGGAAAACGAGGGTGCGAAAGTCGTGGTCGCATCGACCTCGGCGCGAACCTGTCACGGAATGAAGGGAGGAACCGTGCAGGCGGAAATCGCGATCGCCGACGCCAAGGCCGACGACTACAACGGACTCGTCATCTGCGGCGGAAGTTCCGTGCCCGATTTCCTCTGGAACGACAAAAAACTTATCGAATTGACCACAGCCATGGCGGCCGCCGGAAAAGTCGTCGCCGCAATCTCTCTGTCCACGGTCATTCTCGCCAAAGCCAAGCTGCTCGCGAACCGCGAAGCAACCGTCTATTCCCTCCCCCAGGCCATTCAGCAACTAAAGACGGGCGGCGCCATCTATGTAAAGAAGTCGCTGGTGGTGGACCAGAACATCATCACCGCTGAAGGCCCCGAGGAATCGTTACGGTTCGGCCAGGCCATTGCTGCCGCGCTGAGCTAGTTCCAGTAGGAATTTCAGTCAGCGGTATTCCCGAAGGTGAAACAACTCGCCATCTTAGACTGAAGTCACCAGGGACTTTGCAAACTCCACCACCACCGCGGCATTCTCCGCGACGAGTCCTCCCCCCTGGGCCAGGCTTGCTTTTCCGCCGCCGCGCCCGCCGAACCGTTCCAGCGTTTGTTTCAGAACCGCAGCCGCGTCCATGGAACGGTCCGCGGATCGCGCGAAGACCACGCGAATCTGATCGCTTTTGTCGGCAAGAAGCACGGTGAGCCCGGGCCGGGCGCAGATCTTCAGAGCCAGCAATTTGATGGTTTCGATCCCGCGGCCTTCGAAGGCCCCGACGGCCAGACCGTTCTCGACCGGAAACTGCGCCGCCTCGACATCCAGAAGGCTCGAATCGAGTGCTTCGATACGTTTCCGTGCGCGCTGCAGATCGTCCCAGATCGTCTTCACCGCGGCCGCCGATTCCAGCGGCGACGCGGAAATCGTCTGGCTGATGGACTCCAGCACTCGATTCGCATCCCTCGCGTAGCGCAAGACGCGGCCGCCGCAAAAGAACTCGATGCGTGTTTGTTTCTTTACCCGTTCGATGCGGGTCACCAGGATTGGCCCGATCTCGCCGGTCATCCGGACGTGTGTTCCCCCGCAGGCGGATTTGTCGAACCCGGCAATATCGATCACACGAATGTCGCCGGCGCGTTCGGTCGGTTTTCTCAAACCGGCCTCCGCAATGTTTTCCGAAGCGACATAACAGACCGCGACGTTTCGATTCTCGTCGACGATCCGGTTGGCCAGTTCCTCAGCCCGGGATGCCTGTTCGCGCGACACCTGCTCGACCGGCAAATCAACAGTGCAGCTCGTTGCGCCGAGATGAAAGCTCACCGTCGGCCAGTTGAACAGCTCGACAAAAGCCTGCGACAGGACATGCTGGCCGGAATGCTGCTGCATGTGGTCGCGTCGCCGGGCCGCATCGACTCGGCCGTGCACTTTCCCGGCGGCGAAGGGCTGGGCCGCGACATGGACGATGGCTCCGGTGCGCTCGTCTTCATACACGTCGAGAATTTCGACTCCGCCGATCGAGCCCAGGTCGTGAGGCTGTCCCCCGGATGTGGGATAGAACGCGGTCCGGTCCAGAACAATGCCGAAGCGATCGCCAAGCGGGATCGCCTCAAGAACGTTCGCTTCGAACTCGAGAAGATTCGGGTTGTGGTAATAGAGCCGTTCCGTCGTTGCCATTGCCGGGTCTCAGTTCACCGACGTGGAGTTCGTTTGCGCCGGAGTTTGCGGTGCGACGTGATGTACGAAGATTCGTTTCTCGGCAGCCGGCTTCCCATCAATCCAGATTTGAACCGCGTAGGGCCCTGGCCGGTCGAACGCGACGTTCGTGAAGAACGTGATGTTGTCGGCGTAGCCCTGCTCTTCGATGACAAACTGCGAAGGAGCCGAGGCCACCACCTCGCGGCGCTCGGGATTCAGGATCTTCACCTGTGTTTCGAACTGGCCGACGCCCTCCCAGTGGTTCACCACGGAGAACTTCAAGAGGATCGACGGGAATGCCGGCAGGAACACGTTCTCGAAAACTCCCATCATCGAGAGCTTGTTTCCCATCTCGATGCGAACGTCGTCACAAACAATGCAATAAATCAATTGAGCGTTTCTCATTTACCTCCCTGTCAGCCAGGACTCCAGAATGCGCTTCTGGCGCGGCGTTGGATTCGGCACTTCCCGAATGCGGCTGCCGTTCAGTTCGAGTCCCGCGGCACGCAATACCTCAGCGTAAGGCAACTCCTCGGTCGTGTGGACGTACGATTGATATTCCCGGTCCAGATTCAATCCGGTCGCTTCGGCGATCGCCCTGGCGATTCCGTAATCGTCTTCGAAAAGACGTTCCTTCCTGGCGTAGTTTTCATTCAGGTGACGGATGACGGTATCGAGGGAAAACTTGTTGTCCGATGCATCGCGAATCCGGAGGTCGAGCAACAGTCCGATCAGAAGCCCCTTGTTGTAGTACGAAATACTCTGATCGGGCTGCCGGTAGTAGTCGTACTTGTCGTACCACGTCAACAGGCTCGACTCCGCCGCCGACTGCGTCTTCCGCGCAGCGCGGCTCTGCAGCGCCTGGATTTCTTCGGAGAGCGCATTGAGATACTCCTGCCTGCTCAACAGGCCACCCCTGCGAAGCAGAAGGTCGCCGTAATAACTCGTCACGCCTTCGGAGAACCAGAGCGCGGTCGTGTAGTTCTCCTTGAAGTAATCCACCGGTTCCAGACCCATGGGCCGGATTCGTTTCACGTTCCACAAGTGGAAGAACTCGTGCGCGGCCACGCCGGCCACAGTGCGAACGCTTCGGCCTCCCCGGAAGACGGTATGAATGGCCGTGGAGTCCCGGTGCTCCATTCCTCCGCTCGAGCCGCGATCGCCGTCATTGAAGTGGAAAAGGAAGGTGTACTTCCCGACAGGGATATCGTTCATGAACCCGGTTTCGGTTCGCACAATCTGCTGGATCATCGTTTGAAGCTCGGTGCGATCGTATTCGCGGTGATTCCCGTCAACCGAAATACTGAAGGGAACATCGTTCACCACGAATGTAAACGTATCGAGCTTGCCCACATCGACCGGACAGTCCACGAGGTGATCGTAGTTCTCGGCTTTGTAGGTCAATGGACTCCCTGCCGGGGCCAGGCTTGTGGAAACCTGCCAGCCGGCAGGCGGTCTGACCGTCAATTCCACAGGAAGGCTTCTTTTTGCCGGCCACATCATCAGAAGGTCCGCGCTGTTGAAGAAAGCATGACTCTCGTTGAGCTCGCTCGAAAAAGCGCCCCACTCGTTCGCGAAGACGCCATATGTCACTTTGAGCAGGTCGTCGCTCCCGACACTGAATCGCCAGGTATCCTTGTCGACGCGTTTCACCGGCACGTTGGCCTGGAGATTCTGGACAAACTGCGAAAAATCCCGGACCTGATAAAGCCCGTTCCAGACTGGCAACCGAAGCTCGACCGGCGTTATGCCCGGATGATCGATTGTGATCTCGATCCGAAAAACATGTGACGACGGCTGCGGCATGGCCACGCTGTAGCGAATGGACTGCGAAAAGGCCGGGACCGCCTGAACCAGCAAGAGCAACAACAGCAGCATTCGTCTCATCGTTGTCGAAGCCTTTCCAGAAGCCGGTTATGGATATTCTCGAAGCCGCCATTCGACATGATCACCACACGATCGCCGGGCCGGGCCTGCCCGCCAATGAACTCCACAATCTCTCCGGTGGAATCGAAGGTTACGGCTTCCCTGCCACGGGCGCGAACCCCCTCCACCACGCGATCCGGCGACAACGCATCTTCGGGCGCAAGTTTCGATGCGCCAAAAACGCGCGCAATCACCACCTGATCGGCCGGATCGAAGGCCTCGATAAACGCTTGTTCGAAAATCCGGCGCCGGCAGGTGTTCGAGCGGGGCTCGAACACAGCCCAGACGCGATCCTTCGGAAAGCGCCGGCGAATGGCTTTCAACGTTTCGGACACAGCCGTGGGATGATGCGCAAAGTCGTCATAAACGCGGACGCCTTCGACTTCACCCCGAACCTCCATGCGCCGTTTCACGCTTTTGAATGTCGACAGACCCTGCTGAATAACCCTGTTCTCAATCCCCAGTTCCCTGCAGACGACGATGCAGTGCAGCGCGTTCTGCACGTTGAACGTCCCAAGCATCGGTATCGAGAAACTCCCGATGCTCGCCTCTCCCCGGAACGCGTCGAAGGACATGCCTTCCTCCGACGAAACGATGTTGCGCGCCAGCCACTCCCCCGCTCCCAAACCGGCCGTCGCCACACGCGAGAACGCAGCCGGAATGAGTTCCGCCACGACCGGGCTGTCGACGCCGGCCACAATCAGCCCGTTTCGCGGAACGATATTGAGAAGCCGTCTGAACGAGACCTTGAGCGCTTCAAGATCCTTGTAAATGTCCGCATGATCGAACTCGATATTCTTCAACACCAGAATCCGCGGCAGGTAGTGGACAAACTTGGGACCCTTGTCGAAAAACGCGGTGTCGTACTCGTCGCCTTCGATGACGAAGTCGGAGCCATCCGCCACCTGAAAGCTCTTTCCAAAGTTTTCCGCAATCCCCCCGACGAGAAACGACGGCTCCCGCCCCGCCACCTCGAGCATCCACGCGAGCATTGCCGTCGTCGTCGTCTTGCCGTGGGTGCCGGCGATGACAATGGAGTTTTTGCCGCGAATGAAAAGCTCTTTGACGGTCTCCGCCATCGACGCGTACCGGACTCCTGTGTCCAGGACGTACTCGATCTCCGGGTTTCCACGGGACAGCGCATTGCCGATGACAACAAGGTCCGGCTTGTCCTGGCGGAGATGGTCGGGGTTGTAGCCTTGATGCACGGGAATGCCAAGACGGTCCAGGAAGTCCGACATCGGCGGGTACACGCCAGAGTCCGAGCCGCTCACGTCGTATTTCTTCTCGCGCAGCATTCCCGCAAGCGACGCCATGGCCGTCCCGCAAATCCCGATGAGATAAATCTTCATGAATTCGATGTTACTGCAGGTTCCAACAGCTCGAAGACCGGAGCGTCATTCAAATCGAGGCGTGCCCGAACGCCGAAAGGCACAATGAGATTCGGCCTGGACGTGTGTCCGGTCGGAAACCCGAACAGAATCGGGATGCCGAGCGGACGAAGCAGGTCGCCCAGAACATCCTCCAGCATGTAACCCTGATCGGAATGCTGAAAACACCGGAGCATCTCGCCGAAAACCACTGCCCGCACCGCATCGAACTTTCCGGCCTGTATCAATTGGGTGATCATCCGGTCGATCTGATAGGGTTTCGCGTCGATGTCTTCCAGAACGAAAATGGAATCCGCCGTGTCCGCCTCCGCCGCTGTTCCGATCGCGGCGGCCACCAGGGAGAGACAACCTCCGGTGAGACGGCCTTCCGCAACTCCCGGATTGAGAATCTTCGTTCCCTGCAACGGAAAACGAACCGCATTCCCATGTTGCAATACGTCCCGAAGCAACGTCCGGTCATAGCCGCCGGCTCCCTGACGAATGGACGTCGCAACCATCGGGCCGTGAAACCCGACGACGCCTGCACGCTGCATGGCGCCCAATACGACCGTGATGTCGCTGGCGCCGCATATGATTTTCGGGTTGTCGCGAAGCACCTCCGGCGTCAGATCCGGAATGAGGTGGCCGCTGCCGTAGCCTCCCCGGGCACAGAAGATCGCTTTGATTTCCGGATTTCGGAGCATCTCCAGAAACTCCTCGCGGCGTCGCTGATCGGGCCCGGCAAAGAATCGAAAGCTCGAGAGGATGTCCGGCCGAAAGTACGTGCGAAAGCCGAGACTTTCCAGTTCACGGCAGCCCTGTTCGAACAGTTCGGGCTTGATACTGCTTGCCGGCGCGACGATTCCAATCGTGTCGCCAGTCTTGAGCGCCGGTGGTTTGATCCAGTTCATCGACGACGTCGATCCCAGGCATCGGCGTTGACCAGGTTCGGAGGCCGCCTGCCCTTTAGAACAGCCAGCGCGTTTTCGGCAGTCATGGACGACATCCTGGCGCGTGTTTCATAAGATGCGCTTGCGATGTGAGGGGCCAATACCACGTTCTCCATTTCAAGCAGTTCCGGTTCGATGTGGGGCTCGCTTTCATAAACGTCCAGAGCGGCTGCCGCGATCTTCCGGTTTTTCAGCGCCCGGACCAGCGCCTTCTCATCGACGACCGGGCCGCGCGAGGAGTTCACCACGATGCAGGTGGGTTTCATCATCGAGAAGGTCTCGTCGTTGAGCAGGTGTTGCGTCACCGGAAGCAGCGGCACGTGAAGCGAAATGAAGTCCGAACGACGGTACAGTTCGTCCAGCGGCGCGGGCTCGACGCCAAGTTCCTGGACAACATTCCCGGGAATAGTTTCGGTGTCGTAAAAAAGGACCTTCATGTTGAAACCGCGCGCCCTCCGGGCCATCGCCTGGCCGATGCGTCCCAGGCCGATCAAACCGAGCGTCTTGCCGAAGACGTCATAACCCAGCATCATCTTCGGCCCCCACGCCTTGAACTTCCCTGCCCGTACGAACCGGGCGCTCTCGGCGATGCGGCGTGCTGCCGCCATTAATAACGTCCAGGCAAAATCTGCGGTGGTTTCCGTAAGCACGCCCGGGGTGTTCGTTACGGCAATACCCAACCTTGTGGCGGTGTCGACATCCACGTTATTGAATCCCACGCCGAAGTTCGCCACGACTTTCAGTTTCGTACTGCGCTCCAGGACTTCTCGATCGATGGTATCGGTAACGAGGGAGATCACACCGTCGACCCCGGACAACTTTTCGATCAACTCCGTTTTCGACAGAATCCGGTCCTCCGGATTCGCATCAAGATCAATCTCCTGACGGAGCGTCTCAAGGGTTTCCTGAAATATCGGTCGCGTCACGAACACTTTACCCAGCATCATCCCCCTTTTTGCGCCCGACTAAAAACCACCCCGGCGCTTCGCGCCACCGTGTCTGAAACTTCCCCTCCTCGAGGCTTTGCACAAAAAGTCGCAGGACGAAGAAATTTCCCCGCCTTGGCCAAGGCGGGGTGCCGCGAAGCGGCGGGGCGGTTCGTTCAACAAAGTCGATTTCCTGATCAACATCACCCGGCGCTTCGCGCCATCCCTTCCTCTCACTGCCGAACCGATTTCTTGTGCAAAGCCCCTCCTCAACGCCTCAACGCCTCGACGAGGCGGGGTGCCGCGAAGCGCCCGGGTGGTGTCGATTCCCTCCCAACTTCAAAGCCGGGGACCCACGTTCAAGGCCGCCCGAGCAGTATGCTAAAATTCTCCGCCTTTGAGAAACAGATCGCGGTTATTCCTTCTTCTTTTCTTTGTTTCCGGTGCGTGTGGCCTCGTCTACGAGGTCGTGTGGACGCGGCTTTTCGTCGTTGTCATCGGCAACACGGTCTTTTCGGTCAGCGCCATCCTCGCGGTCTTCATGGCAGGCCTCGCGCTGGGAAGCCGGCTGGCCGGCCGCACGATCGACAGAAGGCCGATTCCGCTGATTCGAACTTACGCGCTGCTGGAATCCGGAATTGCCCTGTACAACCTCGCGCTTCCGCTTCTGTTGAAGGCCGCGAATCCCGTGTTCGGAGCGTTGTACGCAGGAGCTTACGATTCGTTCTTTCTGTTGACGCTCGCGAGGCTGCTGGTCGTCCTCCTTCTTCTAATCGTTCCGGCCACTTTGATGGGCGCGACGTTGCCGATCCTGATCCGATTCTACGTTGAGACCATTTCGTCGGTGGGTTCGGAAGCCGGCAAGGTTTATACGGCGAACACATGGGGCGCTGCCGTGGGGACGGCCGCGGCGGGGTTCCTTTTGGTTCCATATCTTGGTGTGAATCTGACGCTGCTCGCTACGGTCGGCGTCAATCTGCTCGTCGCCGGGATCGCGTGGAGCCGTGGAGACGCTGTCCGGTCGCCGGCGCCGGAATCGACCGGACCGGCCGGGGCCGGTCCTCGAGTCATCCTCGTGGCGATGCTGCTGTCCGGATTTGCGGCGCTGATGGACGAGGTGGCGTGGACGCGGGTTCTGGGTTTGGTGGTAGGTCCGACGACGTATGCCTTCACGCTGATGCTGACTTCGATGATCGCGGGGCTTGGCCTGGGCGCCGCGTTGGGTTCGCGATGGGCGGCCCGGCGCAACGTCTCGATGGCGACGCTGGCATGGGTCGAAGTTCTCGTCGGCCTGACATCGCTGGCGGTCGTTCCCGCTTTCGGGCGAATGCCGGTCTGGATCGGACAGATCGTCACGAAATACGTCGAGCAGTTTGCGATGATCCAGACCGTCGAGTTTTTGATCTTCTTTGCGCTCATGCTCGTGCCCACCACCTTGTTGGGCATGACATTCCCTCTCGCATCCCGGCTTTACGCAAAGTCGGACTCCCTTCTGGGGACGGAGGTCAGCGCCATCTATGCGTTCAATACCGTCGGAGGAATTCTCGGCTCGCTGATCGCCGGTTTTTTCGTCATCCCGCACATCGGTTCCCAGTGGGCCCTCATCGCGGCCGCTGCCGTCAACGCCGCCTCGGGCATTCTGCTGGCGCCTCCGCCCGAGCGCTGGACCCCGCTGGTGGCGGCAGTTCTGATCGCGCCCGGGGCTCTCCTGATTCCCCGATGGGATCCCGAATTGATGAGTTCAGGCGCCTACAAGTACGCTCCGTACTACAACCCGCGGGCCGACCTCGAGTCGACGCTGAAGGCGGGAGATCTCGTTTACTTCAAGGAAGGCGCCACGACGACCGTATCGGTGCGAAAGCATCGCGGCACGCTCTCGATGGCGATCGACGGCAAGGTGGATGCGACGGACTCGGGCGACATGACGACCCAGAAGATGCTCGGACACCTTCCACTCCTGCTGAGCGACCACGCG
The DNA here is from genome assembly GCA_023265365.1 of Acidobacteriota bacterium. GTDB lineage: Bacteria > Acidobacteriota > Terriglobia > 20CM-2-55-15 > 20CM-2-55-15 > JAHFTY01. The sequence continues at coordinate 31,963 of JAHFTY010000011.1, read as the reverse complement.
AAAAGCGTCGCGATCATCGGGCTGGGAAGCGGCGTCACGGCGGGGGCGGCCTTGCAGCATCCGGTCGAGTCGCTCGACGTTGTGGAAATCTCGCCCGAAGTCGCTGAAGCCTCCGAACTGTTTCGTCACGTCAACCACAACGCTCTTTCAGACCAGCGCACACGACTCGTCATCGGCGACGGACGAAACCATCTGCGTTACGTCCGCAGGCAGTTCGACGTCATCGTTTCCGAGCCGTCGAATCCCTGGATGTCCGGAATGGCGTCGCTTTTCAGCCGTGAGTTCTTTCAGGAGGCGCTTTCCCGCCTTTCGCCCAACGGAATTCACTGTCAGTGGTTTCACAGTTACAACATGTCGACCGACGATCTGCGAACCGTGATCGGAACCTTCCGGAGCGTTTTTCCGCACGCCCAACTGTGGGCGTTGAACCAGAATGATTTTCTGCTGCTCGGATCTCCTTCCCCCATCGTCGTCGACGAAAATGTGCTGGCACGGAACTTTGCAGCGTCCGCCGCGGATCTAAAAGGCATCGGGATCGTCGATCTCTACAGCATTGCTTCCATGTACATGCTGGAAGACAGCGACCTCGATACGTTCGCCGGCGGGGCGGCACTGAATACCGATTCGAACCCGGTGCTCGAATTCCACGCTCCGCGATTCGTCTACGCGAACACCACCGATGAAAACTACGCCGCGCTCCAGTCCGTACGGCGGACGGTCGCAGCGCCTGCTTATGTGCAGCAGCTCGTGAAAACGGCGACCGGGGAAAAGCACCGGCTCGCCGGCGAGATGTATCTCAGTTCCGAAAGTCACGTCGACGCAGCACGCGAATTCCAGGCCGCGCTCGGAGCCGATCCGGATGACCGCGTCGCGTGGAAGGGCCTGCTGAAGGTTGCGCGGGCCGTTCAGGTTCGCCCGGAGATCGCAAAGTTCATCGAACGGACACTGGGCGCACATCCGACCTCAACGGTGCGGTTGGCCGGTGCGGAGTTTTACTCGCAGGAGTCGCTGAATGACAAGGCCGGAAACCTCATTCTTGCCGTACTGGCCGATGAGCCCCGGAACGTTGCGGCGATAGAGGCGTTGGCCGAAGTGCAGGTCGAGATGGGAAGCCCGGAACTGCCGGCCACAATCGCAAAGCTGCTGGCGCTCGATCCCGGGAATGCAAAGGCCACCTATATTCAGGCCACCCTGCTCTTTTACCAGCAGCGCGCGGATGAGGCGATTCAGACGGTTCGCAAGGCCATCGCGAAAGATCCAGCCAATGCGCGAGCCCGCAACCTGCTGGCCATCGCTTATGGACAGACTTTTCAGCATGATCTCGCCGGCGTGGAGTTCAGGAAAACGATCGATGACTTTCCTGAAGACTGGCTGACATTGAATAACTACGGACTCTATCTCGAAGAACGCGGGAAGATGGCGGAAGCCATCGAGCAGTTCCAGAAAGCGCTGGACCTGAACCCCGATAATATTCAGGCGCTGGTCGGCATTGCCGAAGCAATGCGTCAGTCCGGACGCGAAGGCGAAGCGCAGCGCTGGTACCGGCTTGCCCTGCAACTCGACCCCAGTCAGCCCATCGCCAAACAGTACGTCCGCCAATAGCTCATCGGTGCCGGAAAACGCCGGTAGGTCACGTGAACACCGGCTGGAAGCGACTATGCCGCGTAAAGCTCGTCGATCCGGGCCCGGAATTTTTCTTCGACGACGCTCCGTTTCACCTTGAGCGTGGGGGTCAACTCACCGCTGCTGATGGTGAAAGGGCTTTCCAGGAAAGCAATCTTCCGGATCTTCTCGTAGTCGGCCAGATCTTCGGTCTTCTTCTCAACCTCGCGCATGGCCAGTTCCAGAACGGTTTCCGAGCGCAGGAGTTCGCGCGGTTCTCGAAAGGGAATCCCGTTGGCGCGGGCAAACGCGGACAACGCATCAAGGTCAGGAACGACCAGCGCCGTGATGAAATTCCGCCGGTCCCCGATCAGCACGACATTCTCGAAGAACGGCACGAGCTTCAGCCGGTTTTCGATGGGCTGAGGCGCAATATTCTTCCCCGTTGACGTGACGATCAGATCTTTCTTGCGATCCGTGATCTGAAGGAATCCGTCGCCACTCAACACGCCGACATCTCCGGTGTGAAACCAGCCGTCACGAAGAGCCTCCCCGGTTTCCTTCGGTCTTCGAAAATAACCCTTCATCACATTCGATCCGCGAACCAGGATCTCGCCATCGGACGCAATCCGCACTTCGACGTCCCCGACCGGCTTGCCGACCGATCCGATTCGCGCCTGTTCCGGCCTGTTGAAGCAGATGACTGGCGATGTTTCCGTCAGCCCATAGCCTTCGAGAATCGGCAGGCCGATCGCGAAAAAAAACTCGGCCACTTCCTTTTCGAGAGCGGCGCCGCCCGAAATGAACCAGCGCAAACGGCCCCCGAGTCTTGCGCGGATCTTCCTGAAGACGAGGCGATCGGCAAGGCGGTGCCCGGCGCCGGCGGGCGCCGATCGCATTGCCCAGTTAAAAACCGCACGCCTTGCCGCCGTCCCGTTCCCGACCTGGGCGAGAATGCCGGCCCGTACTTTCTCGAAAAACCGGGGCACTCCTGCAGCGAATGTCGGACGAACTTCTGTCATATTGTCGACGACCTTGTTCAGACCTTCCGCATAGGCGATTGTCGCGCCGGCGCTCATCGCGGCGTAGTCGACATGGCGCTGAAAAATGTGGGAGAGCGGCAGAAACGAGAGCCCGACATCCGTTTCATTCAGCGGCAGCACGTCGAGCGTCGCCAGGACGTTTGAAACAAGGTTGCGGTGCGTCAGCATGGCCCCTTTGGGAATCCCGGTGGTTCCGGAGGTATAGATAATGGTGGCAACATCCTCCGGACTCAGTCTGGCGATCGCCCTGCGGAAATCCTCTGGACGGTCGGCAACGCCCTGCCGCCCGACATTGAAAAGCGTTTCCAGACCAAGGACGCCGGGCTGACAGGTTTTCCGGTCGAAGGTGACGATGAACTTCAGATCCGGCAGCCGTTTACGCGGCACGATCACCTTTTCGAGCGTTTCCGGACCCGATACGAAAACAAGACGCGCTTCGCAGTCTTTCAGCAGATGTTCGATCTGGACGGAAGAAAGCGTCGGGTATACGGGAACGACGATTCCGCCGAGACTTTGAATGGCATAATCACAAATTGCCCATTCCAACCGGTTCTCTGACAGGATGGCAACACGGTCTCCTGCCTGAACACCGAAAGCGCCGAGGCCGTGAAACAGTGTTTCGACACGCGCGGCAAACTGGCTTGTGGAGACCTCGACCCACCGGCCGCTCTCTTTGAATTGGAAAGCGCCGGACTTATTGAAACGGTTGGCGGATTCCAACATCAGACCCGGAATGCTGCTCATTGCGGTGCGCATGGTTGCTCGCTATGCTTGTGACTCGGCGGGGGCACCCGATCACAGGAGGAGACTTGTCCGAAAATAAAAAGACGGCACTGTTCGATGTTCACAAACGCCTGGGTGCACGCCTGATTCCATTTGGTGGCTGGGAAATGCCCGTGGAATACAGCGGCATTGCGAAGGAACACACGGCGGTTCGAACGGCGGCCGGACTCTTCGACGTCAGCCACATGGGCGAGTTCGTCGTGCACGGTCCTCAGGCGCTCGACCTGATCCAGCGGGTGACGTCCAATGACGCCTCAAAGCTCGCCGACGGCCAGGCGCTGTACTCCGCGCTGCCCTATCCGGAAGGGACTGTCGTGGACGACCTCCTGGTCTATCGTTATAACGCCCGGCATTTCATGCTCGTGGTGAACGCCGGAAACATCGAAAAGGATTTCGGATGGATCAGTTCGCACAATCGTTTCGATGCGACGGTCGAGAACACCAGCGATCGGATCTCCCTTCTCGCGCTGCAGGGACCTCATTCGACCACGATCCTGCAGAAACTCACGACTTGCCCGCTCGACAAAATCGGGTACTACCACTTTGCGCAGGACAAGGTTTTGAACGCGCATGCGGTCATTTCGCGAACCGGCTACACCGGGGAAGACGGCTTCGAACTCTATTTCGATTCCGGCCATTCCGAATCCATCTGGAATGCCCTGCTCCAGGCCGGAGAGCCTCACGGGTTGATTCCTGCGGGACTGGGAGCCCGAAACACGCTTCGTCTCGAGGCCAGACTGCTGCTCTATGGAAACGATATGGATGAAACGACGACGTTGTTCGAAGCGGGTCTGGCCTGGATTGTGAAATTTGATAAGGGAGAATTCATCGGCCGCGATACCCTGCTTCGGCAGAAACTGGAGGGTGTCGGGCGCAAGCTCGCCGGCTTCGAGATGGTTGGACGCGATATTGCCCGCGAACACTACCCGGTATTTGTGGACGGCAAGGAGGCCGGCCACGTCACGAGCGGTTCTCCTTCAATCACGCTGAAGAAGAACATCGGGCTCGCTTACCTGCCGGCGGAGCATTCGGCAATCGGTTCCCGGTTTCACGTTTCGGTACGCGGTCGCTTGTGCGATGCGCAGGTTGTGGCAACACCTTTTTACAAACGGAGATAGTCGATGAGCAGCCCGGATGATTTGCTCTACACGAAAGAACATGAATGGATCCGCGTTTCCGACAACATCGGCACGGTGGGAATCACTCTTTTTGCGACGAAGGAATTGGGAGAAGTGGTTTACGTCGAACTGCCCAAGGTCGGCGACAGATTCAAGTCCGGCGACGCCTTTGGAAACGTCGAGTCCGTGAAAGCCGTGTCGGAGCTGTTTATTCCGGTAACGGGCGAAGTCGTCGAGGTGAACGACGACCTCGGTAACGCGCCGGAGATCCTGAACGAAGATCCTTACGGCAAGGGCTGGCTCATTCAGGTCCGGATGAAGGATCCATCCGAAACGGCTGACCTGATGTCGGCCGAAGAGTACGGCGACTACACCAAGGAAGAGGAGTAATCCGGGCGCGTGCGATACATCCCCAGCTCCACCTCCGATCGACGGCAAATGCTCGACGACATCGGCGTCGATTCGATCGAACAGCTTTTTGCCGGTATCCCCGAACGTCTCCGGCTGAGGCGCATGCTCGATATCCCAAAGTCGTTGACCGAACCGGAACTGCTCGAATACTTCCGCCGGCGCGCCGAACGAAATGCGGCCGGCTATGCCTCGTTCCTTGGCGCCGGTGCGTACCGGCATCACATTCCGATCATCATCGACGCGCTGATCTCGCGGTCCGAGTTCTTCACCGCGTATACGCCCTACCAGCCGGAAATCGCACAAGGCACGCTGCAGGCGATTTTCGAATTTCAGACGTTCATTACGCAGCTCACCGGAATGGAAGTCGCGAACGCGTCTCTCTACGACGGCAGCACCGGGCTGGCCGAAGCGATCCTGATGGCGCAGCGCGTGACGAAAAAGAACAGGTTTCTCATCGCCAAAACCGTACATCCGGAATATCGGGCCGTCATCACCACATACGCAAAGAACCTCGGACTCCAGCTCGAAACCATCGACTACTCCGACACCGGAAGGGTGGACACGGCGGACATCGAGAAACGCATCAGCGACGATGTCGCCGCCGTGGTGCTTCAAACCCCGAATTTCTTCGGGACCATCGAAAACGCCCACGAGATCGCGGACATCGCGCACCGGCACGGCGCCCTTTCAATCGTCAATGTGGCCGAGGCCATGTCCATGGGCATCCTCCGGGCGCCGGACACGGCGGACATCGTCGTGGGTGAAGGACAGTCTTTCGGCGTACCCATCAGTTTCGGCGGCCCGCACGTCGGGTTTATGGCGACTCGCGAGAAGTTCGTTCGGCAGATGCCGGGCCGGCTCGTCGGCATGGGTCAGGACTTTAGGGGAAGGCGCGCTTTTGTCCTGACGCTGTCCACACGCGAACAGCATATCCGGCGCGAGAAAGCGACTTCCAACATCTGCACCAACCAATCCCTCTGCGCCCTGATGGCGACGATGTACATTGCCACCGTGGGGCCGGCAGGACTTCGCGAAACCGGTGAGCAGAACATTTTGAAAACCGATTACGCCGTTCAGCAGGTGCGAACACGTACCGTCCACGATGTCCTTTTCAATGCGCCCCGCTTCAACGAATTCGTGATCCAGCTCAAAGACGACTTGGCGGCCCGCTCCCGGAAGCTGCTGCAGAACCGGATTGTGCCGGGCTTGCAGTTGTCGCGCTTTTACCCGGAACTCAGCAATGCAATGCTCGTGTGCGTGACCGAAACGACGACAAAGGCGCAGATCGACGCGTTCGTAGAGGGACTTGAATGAGCGAGCAAAACCGTACCAGCACCCACTTTCAACTCAATGAACGCCTGGTCTTCGAGGAAGGATCGGCCGGTCGCCGGGGATTCAACCTTCCCGCGCTCGATGTTCCGCAGCGCCGGATTTCGGAAGTCGTGGACCAGGGCATGCTCCGGGAATCGATCGATGGAATGCCGGAGCTGAGCGAAGTCGATGTCATCCGCCACTTCACACGGCTTTCGACATGGAACTATCACATCGACCTCGGTCTCTACCCGCTGGGTTCGTGTTCCATGAAATACAACCCGCGGATCAACGAACGGATGGCTCGCCTCGATGGGTTCATGCACGCGCATCCGCTCATGCCGAACGAACTGATTCAAGGTGCGCTCGAAGTACAGAAAGCGCTCGAACAGTGTCTCGCGGAAATCAGCGGAATGGACGCGGTCAGCCTTCAACCCGCCGCGGGAGCGCATGGCGAGTTAACCGGCATCCTGATGATTCGCGCCTATCACGAGTCCAAAGGCCGGGCACGAACGAAGATTCTCATCCCCGACTCCGCCCACGGAACGAATCCGGCAAGCGTCGCCATTTCGGGGTACGTGGTCGAAAATGTTCCGTCGAATGCCGGCGGCACCGTCGACCTGGATTCCTTGAGAAAAGCGGTCGACGGCGAAGTCGCCGCCATCATGATCACGAACCCGAACACGCTTGGTGTGTTCGAGAGCCAGATCAGCGAGATCGCCGAAGTGCTCCACTCCCACGGCGCGCTCGTGTATATGGACGGCGCCAACCTGAACGCGATGATGGGCATCACGCGCCCGGGAGATTTTGGCGCCGATGTGCTCCATATCAATTTGCACAAGACGTTTACGACGCCGCACGGCGGAGGCGGGCCCGGCTCCGGTCCGGTCGCGGTAAGGAAGATTCTCGAGCCGTTCCTTCCCTACCCGACGGTCGGCGTGAAGCCGGACAATTCCCTGTTCTTCGACTACGATCGCCCGCAGTCCATCGGCAAGATGAAAGCGTATAACGGCCAGTTCGGCATGCACGTCCGCGCCCTCTGTTACATCCTCGCGAACGGGCCGGAAGGCTTGAAAGAGGTTTCGGAAATCGCAGTGCTCAACGCAAACTACATTCGGGCGAAGCTGAAAGACTCCTATGCCCTTCCGTATGACTCCCCCACACTTCACGAGGTGGTTTTCTCGGACCGTATTCAAGCCCGTAAGGATGTCCACGTCGGGGATATCGGGAAACGCCTGATGGACTACGGCTTTCATCCCCCCACGGTTTCCTTTCCGCTGATCGTTCCCGGAGCCATCATGATCGAGCCGACCGAAACCGAACCGAAACAGGAACTCGACGCTTTCATCGACGCGATGCGCGTGATCGCCCGGGAAGCCGAGGAAACCCCCGAAATCGTGAAGAAGGCTCCACACACCACGCGCATCGGCCGCATCGACGAAGCCGGTGCTGCCCGCAAGCCGGTTCTCCGCTGGAAGTCACCAACGTCGCCAGCCCGTTAAGCGCCTGAGCGCGAACCTTTGAATGAATCGGCGGAAAGACCACCCCGGGTTTTCCGCCACCCCTCACGGTTTGGATCCAAATATTCCCTAAGCGAGAAGGGTCTTGTTTTTACATGAAGCCATGGAGTCGCAGGATAAAGACTTTTCCCCGCCTTGGCCAAGGCGGGGTGCCGCGAAGCGGCGGGGCGGTTCGTTCAACAAAACAATTCTTGAACAGCACCACCCCGGCGCTTCGCGCCACCCCTTCTCGTCGAGGAGGGGAAACCGCTTTTCCTCGATTTCGCCTTATTTGGACAGCAGTGCCTCCACGAGGCAGGGTAACGCGAAACGCCGGGTTGGTGTCCGCCACTACAGTTGACAACTCGCACCCTTCGGCAGTACAGATCTACCCCATGAGAAAACTCTGCGTCGCCCTTGTTCTTGCCGCCGCGCTGTGTTCACTTTCCGGCGCTCAATCGCAAACAAGCAACACTGTCGTCGATCCGAAGCTCTATCAGGAACTCCGGTGGCGAACGATCGGGCCACACCGTGGCGGACGCGTGACCGCGGTTAGTGGAGTCCGTGCGCAGCCGAACACGTTCTACATGGGAACCGTGGGCGGAGGCGTCTGGAAGACCACCAATTACGGAATCACATGGCTGCCGGCGACCGACGGCAAAATCTCGACGGGTTCCATCGGCGCCATCGCGGTGGCCGAGTCGAATCCAAATGTCGTGTACGTGGGCACCGGAAGCTCCGCCATCCGGAGCAACGTGATCCTGGGACGCGGCGTTTACAAATCGAGCGATGCGGGCCGGACATGGAACTTCATCGGCCTTCCGGATGCAGGACAGATCGGAGCCATCCGCATTCATCCAAAGAATCCGGATATCGCCTACGTTGCCGTTCTCGGAAACCCGTTCGCGGCCGGACCGGATCGCGGCGTCTATCGCACCCGGGACGGCGGACGCTCATGGCAGAAGATCCTGTTCATCAATAACGAGACCGGTTTCGTGTCTCTCGCCATGAACGAATCCAGTCCCGACGAGATCTACGCGGGCGCCTGGAGGGGACAACGCAAGCCATGGACGATCATCAGCGGCGGTCCCGCGGCCGACGGCGGCATCTACAAGACGACGGACGGAGGCGAGCGGTGGACCCATCTCACCAACGGAATGCCGAAGAACCTCATCGGGAAAGTGTGGGTCGATCTTCCGCAATCGAAGCCCAACATCGTCTATGCCATGGTCGAGGCGCCCGGAATTGAAGGCGGCCTCTTTCGCTCCGACAATGCAGGTCAGTCCTGGACACTTGTCAACTCGAGCGCGAACCTTCGGGCGAGACCGTTCTACTTCAATTACGTCCATGCGAATCCGAAAAACGAAAACGAAATCTGGGTCGGCGAAGTCTCCATGCACAAGTCGACGGACGGCGGCAGGACGTTCGTCAACGTGGAAACTCCGCACAGCGACAACCACGCGATCTGGTTCAATCCCGACAATCCGAACATCATGGCCGCCAGCAGCGACGGCGGCGCCGCCGTATCGCAGGATGGCGGGTTGAGCTGGTCGACGGTTTACAACCAGCCGACGGCCGAGTTTTACCACGTGGATACGGACGAACAGTTTCCGTATCGCGTGTACGGACCCCAGCAGGACAACAGCACCGTGGTGATTGCCAGCACGCCGCCGTTTTCATGGGCGCCCGATCAGCCGACACAAACCTGGATGCAGGCTTCCGGGTGCGAGAGCGGGCAGATCCGTCCGACGCCTGACGGAAAGATTGTGTACGGCGACTGCAAGGGAGAGTTCGGGAGATACAGCGTCGAAACGGGTCAGGAGCAGCATTACTGGATCTATCCGCAGCAGCGATACGGGCTCAATCCGAAGGACATGAAATACCGATTCGTGCGGCAGGCTCCCATCGAAGTGAGTCCGCAGAACCCGAAGGTCGTCTATCACGGATCACAGTATCTTCACCGCTCCACCGATGGCGGCATTCACTGGCAGACGATCAGCCCCGACCTCACGGCGAACGAACCGGACAAACAGATTCCTTCGGGCGAACCGATCACGCGCGACGTCACGGGCGAGGAAGTCTACAGCGCCCTGTACGCCATTCGCGCGTCACGAATCGAACCTGGAGTCATCTGGACCGGCTCGAACGACGGCCCTGTCTGGGTCACCCGCGACGACGGAAAGACCTGGAAGAATGTCACGCCGAAGGAGCTTCCGCCCGGAGGCCGCGTCCATACGATCGAAGATTCGCCGCACCGCAAGGGCTCGGCATACGTCTCCGTGTACAGGCTCTACCTGGGAGATTTCAAGCCATACCTCTATATGACCGGCGACTATGGCGAACACTGGACGTTGCTCACGCCCGGCAACAACGGAATCCCGGCCGACCATCCGATGCATGTGGTTCGCGAAGATCAGAAGAAGGAAGGGCTGCTCTACGCAGGAACCTGGTACGGCGCGTTCGTTTCGTTCGATCAGGGAAAACACTGGCAGCCTTTGCAGCAGAACCTTCCGGCAACGCCGGTGACGGACATCAAAGTCCACCAGAACGACCTGGTCATCTCGACGATGGGCCGCTCGTTCTGGATCATGGACAACATCACGCCGCTCCGGCAACTCGCGGCCGGATTTGCCCGCAATACATCGCAGCAGGCCTCGTCTTCATTCATCGGCGGTGGGATGGCGTTTGGATTTGTCCAGGCCGCGAAAAAGAATGCGCCGGCTCCGGCGCCTGCGGCAAAAGCGCCGGCTGTCGTTCCGTTTGATCCCGCCGCCAGGGTCTTTTTATTCCAGCCCGCAATCGCATACCGGACCCGCTACTCGGCGTCCGCCGGAGAGCCGGACTTCCCGGAGTATCCCCGCATCGGCGCTCGTATCGACTACGCTCTCTCCGCTCCTCCCGCCGGCGAAGTCACGCTGGAGATTCTCGACAACGCAGGCAAGGTCGTTAGGCGCTATTCCAGTGAAGCGGGCGGCGCGGGCGCGCTGCCGAAGAAAGCGGGGATGAACCGATTTGTCTGGGATTTGCGTTATCCGGGTCCCTGGTCGGCACGATCGCCTCAGGGTGAGGGCAACGGGCCGATGGCGCCGCCGGGAACCTACAAGGCGAGGCTGTTGGTCGATGGAGTCACGAAAACGGAAAACATCGAGGTGAAGATCGATCCACGCGTCACCAGGGATGGCGTGACACAGGCGGATCTGGTCGAGCAATCGACCTTTGCGTTGAAGGTGCGCGACCTTCTGGGCGACGCCCGGATGGTCGTTGAACGGTTGCGCGTTGCGAGAGAGAACAAAACCGGCGACCCGGTAAAACTGCAGGAGCTGTGGGATAAGTTTGTCGACAGGCCAGGACCGTATCCCGCAAACATGATGCTGAACCAGATCAGCAACATCTCGGCGGAGATCAATCGCGCGGATCAAAAAGTCGGCGCAAGCGCGTTCGAGCGCTATAACGATGTGCTGAAGGAATTCACCGCCCTCAAAGCCGAAGTCGACAAAGCCTTGACGAAGTGAAGAAATCCCAGCCTGACTGGTCAGGCTGGGATTTCTTCTACTGCCCTTCGATCCAGACTTCCCCGTCTTCGAAAAATTCCTTCTTCCAGATCGGAACGACCTTCTTGAGCTTGTCGATGGCGTAGTGGCAGGCGTCGAACGCGGGGCGGCGATGAGACGACGTGACAATCACCGCGACGCTGGTTTCGCCGATATCCATGCGGCCCAGCCGATGGACAATCGCAACCGTCCCGATTTCCCATGCGCCCCGCACAAAGAGCCCAATCTCCTCAAGCTTCTTCAGCGCCATCGTCTCGTAGCCTTCATACTCCAGGTATAACGTGCGCTTCCCCTTCGAATGATCTCGCACCACACCTTCGAAAACGCAAACGGCCCCATCCGCGGCGCGCAGCAACTTGCGCGAAATGCCCTGGACCTCGATGGGTTCGCGGGTGATCTGGTACAGTTCGCCGGGCCGGCTGATCACCGGGCCCCTCCACTGACTGGCGGGAAGATCGCAATTTCGTCGCCTTCGGAAATGGAAGCGCTCTTGTCGACGTACTCTTCGTTCACGGCAGTGAGGATCACGGGCCGGTAAGCCTTCATTTGCGGATACGATTTCTCCAGTTCAGTCAGCAGGTCGCCAACCGTGCTGTTCGCTGGAAGGTCCAGGCGCAAATCGCGCGATCCAACGATGTCCTTGAGTGAGGCGAAGAAGAGCAACCGGACCTTCATTTGTTGGGATATTAGCACAGTGTTAAACTGCCCCGAGATGCGCCGCCTCGCCTGGATCCTCACACTGTGCCTTGTCTCGACGGCTGTCGCCGAACCCAAACTATCGCGCAACGAAGCGCGGAAGCGGATCGCCGCGTTTGCTTCCGCGGATCTGCCGCTCGGTGCGATCGAAATCCGGAAAATCGATCAGCAAACTGCGGAAACCGCGGTGGCGGATACGACAGTCACGCTTGCGTTTCAGTTCAGAAGGGACGATGCCGGCAGCGAGTGGATTGTCGATGCGGTTCGCCTGGCCGACCGGGACTGGGTGAATATGCAGGAACTGCTCGGCGCGATCTACCACGGCAACATTCCTCCGCAAACCGGTTCCGCACCGGCAACGCGGGAGCCCAGCCCGATCGAAAGAGTTCACGTCAATCCGACCGAATTCGAACAGGTCCGGAAACGGATGACGGAAATCGGTCTCTCTTCACACGTGCCCCGCGAGATTCTGCTCCAACGCATCAGTGCGCAGAACGACAAGCGGACGATTGCCGAAACGTCAGTGACTCTCGGCTTCCGGTTTCAAAGGAATTCAAAAACCGGAGACTGGGCCATCGACGCCGCACGCCTGGGTGATCGATCGTGGGTGGACACCAACGATCTGGTCGCCACACTCAACGAGGGCCGCCGGCGCGACACAATTGCCACGATGAAGACACTCGTCGCCGGCATCGAACGGTTCATTCTCGAAGACGGCAGCCTGCCTCCGGGCAAAGACATCGTGGAACTCACGAATGTTCTTCATCCGCATTACATGAAGGACCTCGTAAGATTGGACGGTTGGGGGCGGCCTCTGGAATACAAACCGTCGGGACTCACGTTCCGCCTGGTTTCCAGAGGACCCGACGGCCGTCTCGGTACTCAGGATGACATCCTTGTGCCGTGATATAATCCGCCCATGATTGCGACCAAAGTCGCCGATGCGGACTTCCCAACGAAGTTCGGCGGCTTCCGGATCTTCGGATTCGAATCTCCCGGTAAAACTGAAAACGTCCTGGCGCTGGTCATCGGCGATCCCTCGAAGGATACTGCCGTATTGGTTCGCATCCACTCCCAGTGCCTGACCGGAGACGTTTTCGGATCCGCCCGCTGCGACTGCGGCGACCAGCTTCACTTCGCCATGCAGACCATTGCCGAAAACGGAAGCGGCATTCTCATCTATCAACTGCAGGAAGGCCGCGGCATTGGCCTGATGAACAAACTGCTCGCGTACGAACTCCAGGATGAAGGTCACGATACGGTCGAGGCCAATCACGAGCTCGGCTTCGAAGCGGATCACCGCAACTACGATCTCTGTGCCGCCGTGCTTGAACACTTCGGGGTGAAAAACGTCCGGCTGATGTCGAATAACCCCAGGAAGATCGACGGGCTGGAAGCGGCCGGCATCACCGTCACCGAACGTGTTCCGATCGAGATCACACCCTCCGCAAGCACCCAGAACTATCTCCAGACCAAGAAAACAAAACTCGGGCACCTCCTGTCCAAGGTGTAAACCGGGATCTTCCGACTACGGGGCTGCGACCAGCTTTCGGGCAATTTCGCCCGCCTGTTTCATCCACGGGCCGGCGTCGATCCGTATTTCCTCGCCGCCAAGGTAGGTTGCGCGGACATTTTTCCGGCAAGCCGAATACACCATTGCCTGTACGGGATCGTACACCGGCTGAATCGCCGGATCGTTCAGATCGACCACCACGAAATCCGCCCGCTTCCCGGCCTCCAGGCTGCCCAGGCGCTTTTCGAGTCCAAGACATTCCGCTCCGCCCAGCGTCGCTATACGAAAGGCGCCATGAGCACCAAGCGCGTTGTGCTTTCCGGTGTGCGCGCGTTGCATGAAGATCGCCTCGCGCATTTCTTCGAACATGTCGACGACGTTGTTGCTGGCCACGCTGTCGGTACCCAGACTCAGGCGCACGCCGGCATCGCACATCTCGACCACCCGGGCCACGCCGTGGCCGAGCTTCGCATTCGATTTCGGACAATGCACCACAGCCGCGCCGGTCCGTCGCAGAACCTGAAGGTCTTTGTCTTCGATACGAATCACATGAATCAGGAGGGTATCGGCGTCCAGCATGCCGCAGTTCTCGAGGTGTTGCACCGGACTGCAGCCTGCGACTTCAACTTCGAAATTGCGTTCCCGGTTCCGATCCGCGAATGGTCCGGCGCCCAGTCGAACGTAAAGGTCTTCCTCTGCGGATTCTGCAATATGAACCGTGACGGGGAGTCTTTCCTTTTTGGCATAGTCCTTCACCGCCCGAAACAACCGGGGCGCAACAGTGAAAGGCGCATGCGGAGAGACCCCGAGCCGCTGGGTCTCTGTTTCCTGGGTTCGCAGGGCTTCGATTTTTCCGGCGAGTCCTTTCAGGGATTCTTCAACGTGAATGTCGGCGGGCCCGAACAATTCCTGATAGGCGACGCCCTGCAAACCCAGTTCGCGCATCGCCTGCCACGATACTCCCGCATCCATGACCTCCCCAACACAGGTGACGCCCGCCGCCAGCGACTCCGCGATCCCCAGCCTGGCCGACAGCAACAGATCCTCGCGCGTCAGCCTTTCTTTTTTGGAAGCGGTGACGGTCCGGATCCATTTGATGAAATCGATATCCTCGAGGAAGCCGCGCAGGATCGTGAGTTCCAGATGAGCGTGGGCATTCACGAATCCAGGGATGATGGCGCAGCCCGAAAAGCGGATGCGCGGGCCGGGAAGCTGCAGATCCGTTCCGACGGCGGCAATCCGGCCATTCTCAACGGCAACTGCCCCGTTGGCGCAAGGACCCGACGAAGCGGGGCAAACCCAGTCCGCTTCGTAGATGGTCATTTTTGGAAAACCTGCGTCCGGACCGTGAGTTTGCGGACCAGATCCTCTTTGACGGCGCACGCGATCCCCGGGTCGTTGCGTTGAGCGATCTGGCCCTCGCGCGATACCTCGACCTCCGGAGCGATGATGTCTTCTTTCCAATAACGCTTGCTGGCCGAAACATCGCCGGGAAGCGAAAAGTTATCGAGACTCGACAACGCAATGTTGTGCGCCCGACCGACGCCGGATTCCAGCATGCCGCCGCACCATACCGGAATGCCATGGTCGCGGCACACATCGTGTACGGCGCGCGCCTGAGCGTGGCCGCCGACACGGCCCAGTTTGATGTTGATGATCCGGCAGGCGCCGATCTGAATCGCTTTCCGGGCGTCGTCGGCGGAGTGGATGGATTCATCGAGGCAGATCGGAGTCTCAATGTGTTTCTGCAACTCCGCGTGATCGATCATGTCTTCGTGATGCAGCGGTTGCTCGAACATCATGACGTCGTATCTGTCCATCTTCCTGAACAGATCGATATCGGCAAGCGTGTAAGCGGAGTTCGCGTCACCCATCAGAAGAATCTTTGGAAAAGCCTCCCGCACCTGCCGGATCACCTCGACGTCCCAACCCGGCTTGATCTTGATCTTGATTCGACGATAACCGGCATTCACTTCCGTCTCGATCCTGGCCAGCAGCTTGTCGATCGAAGGCTGGATGCCGATCGAAACCCCGCAGTCGATTCGTTCCCGCCTGCCGCCAAGCATCTTCCAGAGCGGGATGCCTTTCGTCTTTGCCTCCAGGTCCCACAGCGCGGTTTCGAGTCCTGCCTTTGCCATATGGTGCCCGCGAATACCCTGCGCGAAAGGCGCGAAGCCGGGAGCGCTTTCGATTTCTTTCCCGATGGCTTTGGGAATAATGAAGTCACGCAACACATGCCACGCCGTCTCGGATGTTTCGTGGCTGTAGAACGGTCCTTCTCCCGCGGTGACCTCGCCGTATCCGGTGCGGTCGCCGTCGGAGACGGTGAGCAGTACAATCCGGCGTTCCTGTGTGACGCCGAAACTGGTTTCGAACGGATGCAGCAGCTGCATGCGCAGCTCTCGCATTTCAATCCGGGTGATATTCACGCGGCTCCCCTCGAGTGAACAGATACTGGCTCCACTCGTCACCTCGTTCAAATCCGGCGGCGAAGTAACCATCCTGGATGTTGGTCAGAAACTGTTCCCGGACACGCTTCTGAATGTCGCGCGCGGAGTCCAGGCTCTGTTTCTTCAGGGTCTGCAGGTCGACCGGTATGACGACGCGGCGGATATCGCCCGTGAGAACTGGCCTGGGCTGATCGATCCACCATTCGGCGATCACGCGATCGCTGTCCAGACCGGCCTGAAGGGCGCCGGTGGTTTCGCCGTAATGATTCGGAAGGTAGCGTCGAACGACGGCGCCGAGCTTCACGATGTTCAGATACGCGTTTTTGGATTCGAGCGGGTCAAAGGTCCATTCGATCAGACGGATTCCCCGTTCCAGCGCGGCTTCACGCTGCGCGAGCTTGAGTTGAGATCCGGCGCCGGTGTTCCACTGGTCTTTGGCAACGGCCAGCATTTGCGAATACCAGTAGACCATTCCGTCGCGATAGGCCGGGATGGAGCTGATGAATGCAACCAGCCGATCGCCCTCGAAAGCGCCAAGGATAAGTCCGCCGATATGCGTCATGGCCACCAGGAAACGGCGCGGCAGAAGATCGATATCCGCCCAGCCGAACGCCTCGCGTTGAAGATCGACGCAAAGCTGGAATTCGTCGAGAGTGGTCAAGGGGCGTATGTTCATTTTCCCGGAGTCTCGATCTTTGCCTGTTGCCAGAGCGCTTCCATTTCCGCCAGTCCGGTTCCGTCGAGGGTCCGGCCCTGGCGTGCCAGTTCGTTCTCCATGAACTGAAAGCGCGACTTGAATTTGCGATTTGCCCGCTTCAACGCCGATTCCGAGTCGATCCGGAGATAGCGTGCGATGTTCACGATCACAAACAAGATGTCGCCGATTTCGTCTTCCAGCCGATCTCGTTTGGGACCGGGTTCCTTCCCCGCGATGACTTCCTTCAGTTCCAGCACTTCTTCCTGAAGCTTCTCGAAGACTCCCTCCACGTCCGGCCAGTCGAAACCGACGCGCGCCGCCCGTGCCGAGATCTGATGCGCCTCGTGGATCGCGGGCAATTTGCTGGGGATACCTTCGAGCAACGATCGCTGTTCCGGCGTCCGGCTGTTCAGTTTTTCGGCTTTCTCCTGCGCCTTGATGGCTTCCCAGTTCCTGATGACCTGTTGGGAAGTGCCCGCTTCTTCGTTACCGAACACGTGGGGGTGGCGGCGGATCAGCTTGTCGCAGATCTTCTGGATCACGGTGTCGATATTGAAACGGCCGTTCTCTTTTCCGAGTTGCGCCTGAAAAACGATGTGAAGAAGAAGGTCGCCCAGTTCTTCGGAAACGCCATCCCAGTCCTCGATGTCGATCGCTTCAAGGACCTCGTACACTTCCTCGACGAGCATGGGTTTCAGGGTATTGAAGTCCTGCTCCTTGTCCCAGGGACAGCCGTCGGGACCACGCAGCGTGGTCATGATCTCCACCAGCTTTTCGAACCGTTTTCCCGTCGTGTCATCGGCCATGGACGAATTATAGCGGGATTTAATGTGTTAAATTCGGACTAGATGCGAGTCATAACGTCACTCACCGATGCGGTGCCGGCGGAGCGTTCCGTTGTCAGCATCGGAAACTTTGACGGTCTCCACCGGGGCCACCGGGCCATCCTTGATACCGTGGTGAGCCGCGCGCAGGAGTTGCAGTGCCGCTCCGTCGCGATGACGTTTTCGCCGCATCCCATTCGCTTTCTCGCACCCTACAAAGCTCCGCTTCTGATCAGCACGTTACACCAGAAGATCCGCCTGATTGAGCAGACCGGAGTCGATCTTCTCTTTGTGATGAATTTCGACGAGTCGTTTTCCCGGCTCTCTCCGGACAGCTTTATCGATCAATACCTGATCCGCGGACTTGCCGCCCGGATGGTTTGTGTCGGAAGCAATTTCAATTTCGGATATCGCGGTGGCGGCAGCGTCCAGACGCTGAGGGACCACGGCGGCCTCGACGTGATCGAGGTTCCGCCCGTCGAGGTTCGCGGCATTCCCGTCAGCAGCACGCGAGTTCGAGATCTCATTGCGACCGGCGCTGTTTCAAAAGTCTGCCGGCTTCTCGGCCGCTGGCCCGAACTGGAGGGCACCATCGTTTCCGGCGCAGGACGCGGACGCAACGTCACGGTCCCGACGCTGAATCTTCAACCCGAGAATGAACTGCTTCCCGCCAGGGGCGTCTACATTACACGCATATCGCTCGACGGCGGCCCTTTCCTGCACTCGGTGACGAACATCGGGGTTCGGCCGACGTTTGCAGGATCCACGATCACGGTCGAGACGTTTGTGCTGAACGACCCCGTCCCCGACTGCGTCGTTTCCGCACGTCTTCGATGCATCAAACGCCTTCGCGATGAAATGAAGTTCGAATCGCCCGAAGCCCTGCGCCGCCAGATCACGGCGGACGTCTGCAATACCCAACGATTCCTGAGACGTCTCAGCACATTCGCCAATGTCGGATCCCATTCACGTTGACATCTACTCCAGACCCGGCTGCCATCTTTGCGACGAGGCGAAAGACGTCATCGAAAGAGTGCGGCGACGGTATCCATTTGTCCTGAGCGTCGTCAATGTGGAGGCCGATCCCGCACTCGAATCCGCCTATGGCATGGAGATTCCTGTCATCACAATCAACGGGAACAAGGCCTTCAAATACCGCGTCGAGGAGGCCGAGTTCGAAAAAAAGGTGAAGCGCCTGTGGAACAAGTAGACATTCTGACGATTGCCGCACACCCGGACGACATTGAACTGACCTGTTCCGGTACCCTGCTGCGGATGGTGGCCCAGGGCTACTCGGTTGGCATCCTGGACCTCACGCAGGGAGAAATGGGTACCCGGGGGACCCCCGAACTTCGCGCCCAGGAGGCGGAGGCCGCCCGGGCCGTGATCGGGGCGAAGTTCCGGGAGCGGATGAATCTCGGCGATTCCCGGCTGATTTCGTCCATCGAAAACAGGTACGCCGTCGCCGAACAGATTCGAAAGGCCCGGCCCAAAACCGTCATTCTGCCTTACTGGGAAGCCCGGCATCCCGATCACTACACCGCCGCGACGATCGGATATGAAGCGTGCTATGCCGCCGGACTCAAGCAGCTTCCGGTAGCCGGCCAACCGCATCGCCCAAGTAAAGTCCTTTATGCGTCAATGTATTGGGATGTTAAACCTTCATTTTTGGTTGATATCTCCGCTCACTTTCCCCGGAAGCTGGATGCGATTAATTGTTTCGCTTCACAGTTCTCAGGGGACATGAAAGACATCACCGAACTCTATCCGGCATGGGGCCGCCTGCTCGACCGCGTGACCACGCAGTGCAAGTACTACGGACATCTGATGGGCGTCGACTATGCGGAGCCGTTTGTGGTGAAAGAGGTGATGGCTGTCGACGACATCGTGACCCTTCCGGTGGCCTCCGTTTGATTGGGCTTTTGAATGCTCCGAAAGCGATGAATAAAGGTCAAACCATTCGTGGACGATGCCGTCAAAGCCCTTGACGTATCAGACGATGGCCCGTACGATGAACCAACTTGCATCGGAGAATACCAATGATTTTTAAGGTCGCCCGACTCACTCTGGCCTTGGCGCTGGCCGGCCTGATGTGCACCTCGGTAGGGTTTGCCCAACAGAAGGACACCAAGCAAAAGGAAGAAAAGCCTAAGGACAGCGGCAAGAAACCCAAGAACTCGGATATCGACAACATCGGCAATCGCAACATCAACAAGGGAAGCATCAATTTCATGTCCCTTGAAAAGGAAATTGCGATGGGCCGGGAACTTGCGGCTGAGGTGGAACGGGAAGTCAAGCTCGTGGACGACCCCGTCATCAACGAATACGTCAACCGCGTCGGCCAGAATCTCGTTCGGAATTCGGATGCGAAGGTACCTTTCACCATCAAAGTCGTCGAGGCCGACGAGGTCAACGCGTTCGCCCTCCCCGGCGGCTTTTTTTATGTGAACACCGGCCTGATCATGGCGGCGGATGATGAAGCGGAACTTGCCGGCGTGATGGCCCACGAAATCGCCCATGTGACGGCGCGACACGGTGCGGAAAACGCATCGAAGGGTCAACTCCTGAATATTGCGTCGATTCCGTTGATTTTCCTCGGCGGGCCCGCCGGATTCGGTCTCCGTCAGGCAACAGGCCTCCTTGTTCCGATCACGTTCCTTTCCTTCTCCCGCAAAGCCGAAGCCGAAGCCGACTACCTCGGACTCCAGTACATGTATAAGACCGGTTATGATCCAACAGCCGCGGTGAGCTTCTTCGAAAAACTCCAGGCGAAGGAAAGCGCCAAGCCGGGCACGATGAACAAGCTCTTCAGCACGCACCCGCTCACAGGCGACCGCATTACCTTGGAAAAGGCCAACATCGAAAAGGTCCTTCCGGATCGCGAGCAATACGTCGTGACGACTTCGGAGTTCAACAAAATCAAAACACAACTGGCTCAACTGGAAAATCGCCGGCCCACCGAAGAAGAAAGCAACAAGCCGAGCCTGCGGAGGCGGACGACGTCCACCCGCGATGATCCGAAGGACAAGGACGCGAAAGATTCCAAGGACTCCAAAGATGCAAAGGACGATAGTACAGCCGATAAAGACAAGAATGACGCGGACAAGGAGAAGGAGAAAGACGACGATCGTCCCGTTCTGAAACGCCGTCCATAACTGCTTTTCTCCGATCGCAACATGAAGCAAAGCGGAGCAGCCAACGCTGCTCCGCTTTTTTTTCGCTTGTCGATTAGGTCCAGTCCCTGCGAACCGGAACCGGGAATTACCTGTTGTGCCTTCCGGAATCGGCGTGTAAGATTTCCATTTGTCCTTGGGGTCGTAGTTCAGTTGGTTAGAACGCCTGCCTGTCACGCAGGAGGTCGCGAGTTCGAGTCTCGTCGGCCCCGTCCAATTCCATGAATTTGCCCGGCATTCCCTGCCGGGCTTTTTATTTTGCTGCCGGCGCGGTCAGAGACCGCTGCTGCTCTTGAAAACGTCTCGCTGTATGTGGGACTATCAACGTTTGCTATGGCGTTGAGAAAAGAATTCATCCACCTGCTCGCATCAAAGGTGGTCGACGAGCTGGTGGATCAAGAGATGATCGAGATCCCCGCCGGATACGACCTCGTTACGCCGGTATTCCAGATCATGGAATCCGAATTAATGCTCGAAGACAGAGTCAACGAGGAAGTCCGTACCCTTCTGACTCAATACTCCGACCACATGCGCCAGAACGGCATTTCCTACCAGGAGATGTTCAAGATGATCAAAAGCAAACTGGTGCGTGAGCGGAAAATCATTCTGTGAAATAACCCGATGCGACTGAGTCGAGAAAAAATCAACGTCCTGTCCCACGCTATCGCGGAAAGACTCGCATCCACCGACGAAATCGACTTCATCGAGGATCGAAATACCATCCGCCTCGCCGTCGTGGAGATCCTGAACAAATGGCTGAAAAAAGAAGCCGAAATCGACAAGGGCGCCCGTCACAAAGTGGAATCGCAGAAGCGCGGAATCCCTGAAGGCAGCGCCGAATGGGAAATCCTCTACCGGAAGTACTACGAAGAGGAAATGCGCACGCTTTCCGAATAGCCCGGCCGGAATCCTACCCCTGCATCTCGCTGGATAGAATGACCGCTTCCGCAATCTCGCGCATGGATTTTCGCGTTCTCATGCTCTGCTGCTGCAGCCGCTTGTAGGCTTCGTCTTCCGACAGGTGAGCCTGTTTCTGAAGGATGCTCTTTGCGCGCTCGATGAGTTTGCGTGTCTGCAGCGCTTCCTGGCTTTCCAGGATCGCGACATTGAGTTTCGTGTTCTCGAAGGCGAGCGCAGCCTGGTCGGCGACTGTCGAAAGGACGCGCTGGTCCTCGTTGGAAAAAATTCTTTCTTCGGCGGAGTACACGTTGATCACGCCGATAACATGGTCCTTTAGAATCATCGGGACCGACAGCAGAGACCGCACACCCTCTTTCGTGGCCAGTTCGGGATAGCGGTACGATTCCTCCTTGGTGACATCCCGCACCATCAGCGGAGCCTTTTCCTTCACCACCCGGCTTATCATGCTTTTCCCGATTTTGAGGTTCGGCCGCTGCCAGTATTCTTCGCTGGAACACTTGGCGGCTTTGAGAACGAGTTCGTTTTTCTGCGTGTCCACCAGCATGATCGAGCACACTCGGGCCTGCATCATTTCGGCGATCATGCGCACGATCAGTTGCAGCATCTCTTCGAGGTAACGACCGGAAGAAATGACCTGCCCGACCTGCGCCAGCGTCGAGATCTGTTGGGAACGGCGGGTGCTTTCCTGGTAGAGGCGGGCGTTTTCGATCGCGCCCCCAACCTGGTGACCGATGATGGATAGCAGCGCTTTTTCGCGATCGCTGTGCCGGTGGGCTTTGCGGTGCTGCACGTTGATGACGCCGGTGACTCGGTCGGTCGGGGCAATGATCGGAACGGAAAGAAAGGCCTCGTACTTGTCCTCCGGAAGACTGTTGAACACCTTGAACCGGGCGTCCTTGCCGGCGTGGCGCGCAATCGCGACCGGTTCGGCCTCCCGCGCAACCCAGCCCGTGATCCCTTCGCCGACACGCACTCCGATCTTGCCGATGAGTTTCGGGTGAGGATTTTTCGATGCGCGCAGAACCAGGTGTTCCCGGTTCTCATCCAGGAGGTACAGGAGGCAGGAGTCACCGCGCGTGACGTCCACGACCAGGTCGATGATCTTGTGAAGGACCTGGTCCAGGTCGAGGCTGCAGCTGATCGACTGGCTGATTTCGTGCAGGATCTTCAGCTCTTGTCCGGCAAGGTCGAGCGTCTTTTGGATGTTTTCGAACGAATTGGATGGCGGCACCGCGCCTAGAATGGCATTTTTCGCGCGGACTTCGCAAGGCCGCCCAGGCTTTTGGCGAGCTCGAATTCGGCCTGTGCTTCCGTATCCAGGCCCATCTCGTAGTACACGAACCCCAGATTGAGGTGCGCTTCCGTGTCGTTCGGCCGCAGCCGGATCGTTTCGCGATACGAGGCCGCCGCCTCCGTCCACTTTCCAAGCTTTCCCAGAACTTCTCCCATGCGGAAATGAATCGAGGCGTGGCCCGGCTGAATCGCCGCCGCCTGCCGGTAGGCTTCGAGCGCCTTCCCAAAAGCCTGGTGATCCTGCAGCGACTGACCCTCGCGAAACAGAATTTCGGCGTCGAGACGCGAGATGTTTTCACCGGAATTATAGCCGTCCGCCGTCACAAGGTCCAGTTCGGCTCTCATCCGATGCCCGGCCGTGCTGCACTACTGAACGTGATCGAGGAAGTTCGACTCGTCCTCGCTTTTCACAAAATCCGTGAAGGAACGGCCAATGAACTGGGGAGCGGTACCACCAAGCAGAGCCGCTGCGGCGAGGTTGATCTCGACGATTCTGCGGGACGAATCCAGACTCACATAACCGATCGGAGCGAAATCAAAGAGGTCGGCATACTTCATGTTCGACTGCGCAAACTGCCGCCCCGCCTCCAGTTCACGGTTCCGTTGCTCGAGTTCCGTCTCGCGCGTCGTCATGAGCGAGCCATCCTCTTCACGATCAAAGTCAGGGATTTCTGGAGAAGTCTTATAAGGATTAGAAGAACCGCGCGAGGAATGGGCAGTATAGGGCTCGAACCTATGACCTTTCGGGTGTAAACCGAATGCTCTTCCAATTGAGCTAACTGCCCCGCCGTTGTAGTTTACGCAAACACCGCCCGGCACCGCACGATCACTTTCAGGAAGCAGCCTTTTTCGGCGGTGGCTCTCAAAACTCACCGAGCACCGCGATTACCGCTGCCGCGCCTCCAAAACTGAAATCGCCGCCGCTCTGACCGGCCACTATCGGCCCGAACATCTCTTCGGTGCTGCAACAGAATCTAGAACAGTTCGATGCCTGTCAGGTTCAGATCGCCGTTTGCACCATACCGTCGAAGCCCACCTGAACAGGTCCAGTCTGAAAGTCATGGCCCCTATTGCGGACTTCGTTTGACCGGTGCGACGTCCGAGGGCGGTGTGAATCCGGCGCCGGGATCCACCGAGACCGCCGGGACGTTAGCGAGAATGGAGAGGCTCCTCGAGAAGAACAGTTCGAGCCCGACGAGCGGCACGCCGTTCGTGGAGCGGACATAGATGAAGCCGCCGTCCTCGGACCGGCGGCCGACTGCCGGCAGGAACTCGTCGATCAGCTTTGCCATTTTCGTACGGGCGGGCAGGCGGAACCGCGCCTCGGGACTGGTGGAAGGTCCGCCGATCAGCCGTCCAGCGGAGTCAAAAGCAAAGACCTCGATGTCGGCGGCGCTTTCGGTTGCATTGAGCAGAGCGATGCCGGTCCACCACGGGTCGCGATCCGCGATGTGTCCGAACATGATCTCGGTTACCGGCCGCGCCATGGCCGCGACGGCGGAGACGCTCCCCTTGTTGATGCTGGCAAACGTATCGTAGGCGACAATCGGTCCCGCCGCGGTGATCCGAATCCAGCCTTCTTCGTACGATTGAAATCCGGACTGATTCGGGAAAAAGAGCTGCTGCATCGACTCGTTCAGCGCGCCGAAAGGCCGGATGGTGCGCTGGACGGAGTTCGTCGTCTGTCGCAGGTTGGTGAACGTCAGGGTCACCGTCTGAGCCACCGGAGCGAGGTTGATGATGCCGACCTGCGTTCCCCATGTGGTATCGGAACTGAGTCCGTTGACGACGTGAGGAAGGCTGAATTCATTGCTCGTTTCGTTCGCGCTGAACGCATTCAGCACGGCCCATGACGGACCCGTCTTGTAGCTGTAGATCAGGGTTGAGGAGGCAATAGGCGATTCCGCGGAAATCCGCACATACGCGGCGTTGGCCAGAGGCACGCTGGAAAATGCGCGCGAGATTTGCGTGATGAACGCTCCGTGAGCGGGCAGGTCCACGTGCAGGCTGCCGAGTTCCAGTCCGTCGTATGCGGTCAGATGCAGGGTCATTGCCGTGGCCACGTCGCCCGGATTCGACACGTAGATGCCTTCATCGACGGTAACCAGCGGAATCAGGAGTTCCGTGTCCGCGTCCGAATCGTCCGAGCCGTCGGCGAACGTGCTGAAGTCTCCTCCGATCCAGAGACCGCGCAATCCCACCGTGGGGCTCGTGACCTGAATCCAGCCTTCCCTCGCGGGGTTGGGAAACATCTCCGAAGCCAGCTTGGACAATTGCCCGCGGGCGGGAATCGTCCCCTTCGAGACGCCAAGGACATCACCCGCCGTGCCGTACAACGTGAAAGTAGCGGTGGACGCCGACGAAGTCGGATTGAGAATGGCGAATCCTGTTCCTGTGAGTTCTGACGGATAAACGACGTGCGGGAAGTTCAACACCGAACCGTCGGCCTGACTCGATTCGCGCACGTAGTTCACCATCAGGGTCACCGCCGCCGCGTTCTGGGCGTTATCGCGCGCGACAATCGTCACGGCGTTGCTGCCGGGCACCAGCACAATCGTCTTGTTCCATTCGACCGTTGCGGAGCCTGATGCCGTATCGGATGCGGCTCGCGATCCATTCACCTGAACCGAAGCGATGCCGTTGTTTCCGGCGCCGGCATCGGTGGCCGTGCCCGAAACCAGAAGGTACCTGGATGTCACCACCTGTCCGTTGGACGGCGACGTCACCGCAACGAACGGCGGGGTCCCGTCCACCGAGCGTGGCGGGCGGTAGACGATACGGATGGTCAGCGTTGTGGAATTACTGCGGCCATCGGACGCTACGATCGCCAGCGTGTTGTCTCCTTCGCTCAGTGTTCGCGACATCACCCAGTTTGCGGTGCCGCCGCCTGCAATCGTGTCGTTGCTGGCGCGGCTGCCGTTGACACTCACGGAAACGATTCCGCTTTCTCCGCGGCCCGCATCGGTCGCGCGCCCAAAGAGGGTCAAGGATGGCGAGGTCACTTCCTGGCCGTCCCGGTGGCTGTCCACAAACAGGAGCGGACCCTGGCCATCGATGACGGTTGCACCGCCGACGGAAAGAACGCCGGTTTCGGCAAATCGCACGTTGCCCGAGCGGTCGGACTGGCGTACCTCGTTGCGATCGTCGACCACCACGGCGAGATTCCAGATGCCGGCAGCCAGCGTGGCGGGAACACTCATTTCGCCCTGGCAGGATTCAGTCCCGCCCACGGCAAGACCCTGGTCCTCGGCGCACGACCATTCCGAGCGCGCGTCATTGGTGTCGAAAACGGCATCGCGCGAGAAATAGAACCCAACGCGGAACGGTGGAGCCGCCGCTGTCCCCTGGTTTTGATACTGCGCATCGATTCCGATCCGGCCGCCGGCCGTGGCGGATGTCGGAGCTGTAAAACGGCTCACCACGAGTCTTGGCAATGTGGCCGACCCGATCAGCACCGTGATGCGCAGCGTGGCGCGCGTTTCATTGCGGTTGCCGTCAACCGCCACAACGGTCAGCGTATTGGCGCCGCCTGTCAGCGTCAGCGCCATCGTCCAGAAGGCGGTGCCGGCGCCCCCGACCGTGTCGTTGGAGGCGCGAACTCCATTGACCGTCACCGAAGCGATGCCGCTGTTTCCACGAGTGTTGTCGGTCGCCGTGCCGGACAGCGCGATGGACGCATTCGACACCTGCTGGCCGTCCACATGACTCGTGATCACCAGCTGCGGCGGCGTCGTATCCACGGAAACCGGACGCTGGATATTCATAGCGCCATTACGTGAAAACGATACATTTCCGGACCGGTCCGACTGCGCGATCCTGCCCTGATCGTCGACGACCATGGCGACATACCAGTTACCCGGACTCAACGATGCCGGAATGGCAATATCCCGCGCACACTGCGATCCGGCATTGGCCGCAAGCCCGGCAGGAAAGTCGCAGTAGCTGCCGCTGTTCACGTCTCCGGCGCCATAGATCTGATCGGTTGAAAAATAAAACGCCACGCGGAACGCTCCGGCTGCAACGGTGGACTGATTCAACACGCTGCCGGAGACGGCCACCGTGCCGCCCGAAACACCGGTAGCCGGAGCGGTGAAATTCGAAGCCACCAGACGAGGAAGCGCCGCTACCCCACCGGAATAAGTGATCCGCAAGGTCGCGCGCGTCGAGTTGCCGGCGGAGTCGGTGGCGACAACGGCAATGGTATTGGTTCCCGCCGTCAGCGTGACATTTGCGGACCAGTTCGCCGTGTTTGCGCCCGTCGCCTGATCGCCGCCGGCACGGCTGCCGTTCACGGTTACCGATGCAATGCCGTTGTTTCCGAATCCGGAGTCGGTCGCTGTTCCAGAAAGCTGAATCGACGAAGTCTGCACGGTTTCGCCGTCTCGATGGCTGGTGATCCCGAGTGCGGGCGGCGTCGTGTCCGTGCCGCCCGAGGTCGACGTGGCCTGGCGGTAGTTCGCAATCACTCTCCGGACATTGTTGATGGTGAGGTAATCCGATGCGGCATTCGTGCTGCTGGAGCTGATTCCCGTCACGTAGCGGTTCTGGTACATCACATTGGGGTTCGACCAGTAATTGATGCGGAGACAATCACAGCCCGTGTTGTACGCCATGATCGTTCGCAACACGCTTTTCAGCTTGTAACCGTAGGAGTACGGATAGAGCCCCGTGACGATCCGTCCATTATCCAGATCGTCGCGCGCGTGTGCCTGGCCCATGTTGTGACCCATTTCATGGGCGAAGCTGTAATAGCCCGTGGCGCAATCGTAGTGAACGACGCTGAAACCGGTCTGCGCATCGCCGGAAGTCGAAGGCATCATGTATCCGAGGCCGCATGACGAGCTGTTGTCGATCCAGAGACTGACCAGATCGGCGCCATACTGATCGCGCAACCGCTGTGTCTCGTCGAGAAAGCCGTCGCTTGCCGTTCTCAGCCGCGCAAGATCCGCCGAGAAACTGGACTCGGTGTACGCGACTTCCTGAGCATGAACCAGACGAACACGCGTGGTGACCTGGCTGTTGCCGTAGCCGGTATTCGTTTCGGCGACGGCGAGTTGAATGCGCTGCTGCACCGCCGACGTCGTGCCGATGGCCGCACGCGCGGCAGGCGTGTACAACACCAGGACGTCGATCGTGGACCCATCATCCACAGCGATGTTGCCTGAAGCGGCAAGACGGGTTCCCGCGTCGTCTTCTGCCGAAAAAAATGAGGCGGAATCCACCGGCGGAAGTTCGTCCGGAAAGGCCCGAGTGTCCACTTCGACGACTCGGTATGCCGCTCCGCCCTCGGGCTCCACGGTATACAGCATTCCATTGGAACGTCGAATCTGGCCGAACACTCCGGACTTTCCTGCCACGAAGATCGCGTTTCCGTATTCGTCGTCCGCGATCCCGCCCGACCACACCCAGGCTCCCCCATCGCCAGTCCGGTTGACGGAATTCCAAACGACTGAAACCGCGACATCGCCAAACAACTGCAGCGATACGGCCGGCGTTTCAGATGAGAGGCGGCTGGAGGAAATGGAGGTATCCGGACCCTGGTCGAAGTAGGAGCGCTCGATACGCACCGAAGCCGTACGCCGCACGCCCACGCGGCTTTGATATGCCGCAGGAATCGACTCGTCCGCATTCAAGCGCTGGAGGAATGCTGCGGTTGGCGCGGCGGTTGAACTCTTCTGGGATGCGAACTGGCTCAGCGCAGTCGCCAGGATAAGGACGATCCCGAACATCAGCATTCTGCTCTTCACTGAAGCCACTCCTTGGTTCCGGGGGGAATTTGCGTTGATTCACTTCGACCGCCCACAGTCCGCCATCCGGGGCGGTCTCGACCTGATACATCCAGCCGTCACCCTTCGTCACGCTGATGGTCACCGTATCCGCCGCTATGATCAGCGTGGCGTGTCCGAAACGGCTTCCTGGAACGATTCCTGTCCATGCCAGACCGGCAGGGCTCTCGACCGCCTCCACGTTCTCCCATTGAACGTCGATCCGGCGGTCATTGAAGAAATTCATGCGCACGGTGTGGCGCGTCCCGGCATTCTTCTTCCGGCGCCGATTGAAATCATCCGCCGCCGTTTGATCAAACAAGGCCCTGTTCAAGGCAACCGGCCGGCTTCGCTGAACGCCGATGCGCCTGCTGAAGTCGCGGGGTTCCGCCGCTTTCCGCGCCACAAATGCCGACTTCACCGCCGATGGGGCGATCAAAGCGATGAGAAGGAAGCCGACGATTGGGGTATTCAACACGGCGCAGTATTATACGCGGCGCCGTTCCAACGAATGGAAACTTCCGGAAACAACCCCTGAAAACATTGATTGTTCTTGGATTCCAGCGATGTGACCTGCCGGAAGGCGCGGTTTCTATATGAAGCAGTGCAGTTCGCAGGACAAAGACTTTTGCCCGCCTCGGCCAAGGCGGAGTGCCGCGAAGCGGCGGGGCGGTTCGTTCAACAAAACCAATTTCGTGAAAGCACCACCCCGGCGCTTCGCGCCACCCCTCCTCGTTGAGGAGGGGAAAACACTTTTACTCGATGTCGACTTATTGAGACATCAGTGCCTCGTCAAGGGAGGGAAAAACGCTTTTACTCGATTTCGCCTTATGGGACAGCAGTAGATCGCGCCCGCCTTTGCAACGACGCGTTTTAAAACCGCTGGATGAGGATGACTCCAATCAGCAGGAGGGATGCCCCGATGATGCGGCCGAGGCTCACCGGGTGAATTGGAAACCCTATCAATCCGTAATGGTCGAGGATGACGGACGAAATCATCTGGCCGGTGACCGTCAGTCCGATCAACGTGGCGGCGCCGAGGCGCGGTGCGAGGATGATGGCCATCAGCACGTAATTCGCCCCAAGCACGCCACCGAACCAAACCCACCACGGCGCCGCGGCCAAGCGAGCGCTTCCGGCAAAGTTGTTTCGAAGAAAGTACGATGCGATCAAAAGCATCAGTGTGCCCACAAGGAAGGAAATCAGTGCGGCAACGACGGGATGCGGAACCCACAAACGCAGTTGCGCGTTGATTCCGCCCTGCACGGGCAACAACATTCCGATAATCAGCGCGACAACGATCAGCAGCCAGATCATGCGCTGCCGGGTCGCTTGAGGGAGGCCGCCAGGGTGGCGTCCAGCGCTTCGAAGTCGATCGGTTTCAGCAGATAGTCCACCGCGCCAAAACGGACCGCTTCGAATATCTTCTCGTCGGCGCGCGCGGTCATCATGATGACGTGGGGGTGGGGTACGAGGCGCATCAGTTGCTTCAAAATTTCAATGCCGTTGCGTCCCGGCATCACCACATCGAGCAGAACCAGTTGAATATCGAAATCCGAGGTCACCATTTCCAGGGCCTCGTCACCGCTGTTCGCCGTGACGCAGTCATAACCCCGGTCTGTGAGGAATGACGAAACGATGTTCAGAATCTCCAGTTCGTCGTCGACGATCAATATCCTCATGTTGTTTCCTCGCCTCCATGCGTTCCCTATTATAAGGACGAGCAAAACTGTTAAAACTGTAAAATCTTTACCATTCTCCCTCATACCGCTATCGAACGTGCCACCGTTTCGTCAATAAACAGCGTCTGGAGACTGATCGAACGATGGAACTTTCCGCCGGACGAATTCGTAAACTAAACCGGCGCAGTAACAAATTGCTCGATTCTCAGTATTAGATATTGAAAAAGGAGATTCCCAAATGGCAGCAACAGCAGCCCTCAAGAACGACACGATCTGGTTGCAAGCCGGCGACTACGACGTGGTTGCCCTGAATGACAAACTTTCTTCTCACGTCCCGGAACTTTCGAAAGCGTTGCGCCATGGCGTGCCGGTCCTTCCGGACAGTTCTCGATACGGCTTCTACGATGTGGAACTGTCGAACGGCTGGTCCTACATTCACGTTTACGACGACGCGCGAACGGTCTACCTCGTCGCTTACTCCCGGAACTAGGAGGCCGCAGCGCAGGCATGGTCCTGCGTTACGGCCCTCCGGCCGATCCACCGCCGATATCTACTGCATCAGCGTGATCACAATACCTGTCGAGATGTTCATGTTTCCCACCCAGATCTTCTTGTTGGCGGCATCTCTGGAATGGAATTGCAGCTTGCTGGCATCCACGCGCCATGCGAGCCCGTCCGAAATCTTGTAGTCGATTCCGCCGCCCAGCCTCGTGGAGAGCGCGTTCCCGCCGCTGTAGTAGGACCCGCCCTGATTGATTGAAACCTGAGAGCCGCCCAGCCCCGCGACGACATAAGGGGTGATCTTGTCGGTACGAACCATCAGTCTGCCGCCAAAGATATTCGAAAACAGCGACGCGTTGTTGCCCAGTCCGTAATAACCGAGATAGTTATCGATTCCCAGGTTCCTGGTGAAGTTGAAGTCGGTGTGCATGCCGAAGCCCGAATGATGCTGGGTTGAATTCGACGTCGTTCCGGGAAGACCCAGGTTGGCATACCCGAGCCCGATTTCCAGCCTGGGGAAATCATCCTGAGCAACCGCCGGACGAGAAAGAAAGAGCAAGAAAAGAACGGCGGAAAACGTTTTTACCAAGGGACCTCCTGCTTGCCTTCCCGATGATTGACCAGCCGGGCCAGGACGAACAGAAAATCGGAAAGGCGGTTGAGATATTCAATAGTGCCGGAACCGACGTCCACTTCCTCGGAAAGCGCGACCACCCCTCGTTCGGCCCGGCGGCAAACCGTGCGTGCAATATGGAGCAGCGAGCCGGCATGGCCGCCCCCTGCCAGGATGAACTGACGCAGCGGCGGCAATTCCGTTTCAAAGCGATCGATCAAGTCCTCGAGCGACCTGGTGCGCTCCGGTGGAAGCTGGAATTTTGCGCTGTCGCGTTCCTTGAACTTCGGGTCGGCAAGCTGTGCGCCGACGCAAAAGAGGTCCTTCTGAACATCGGCCAGAATCGACATCAACTCAGGATCGCTGAGAAACGATGCCGCTGCGCCTACAAACGAATTCAGTTCGTCCACGGCGCCATACGTTTCAACACGATGGTCGTGTTTGCGCACCTTTGTGCCGTCGAACAGCCGCGTGTCGCCGTGATCTCCGGTCTTCGTATAGATCTTCATTGCGGCAG
>JAHFTY010000116.1 GCA_023265365.1 Acidobacteriota bacterium | reverse complement strand
CTGCCGGACGCGGCTCTGCCGGACCGCGCGGTCAGGCGGCGGGCGCCCCGGCCGCAGGCGGTCAACGCGGCGCAGCCCCACCGGCGGCCGGTGGCGGCGGACGTGGAGCGATGACCCAGGGACTCGAAGGTCTGCCGATCGTGAAGCCGCCCTATGGCGTGCTCACGGCGATCGACCTCAACAAGGGCGATATCCTGTTCAAGGTTCCGCACGGCGATACTCCGGATGCCATCCGCGCAACACTCGAACGGCTCGGCATCAAGTACACCGAAAAAACCGGACAGAACTACAGCGTCGGTTTGATGGTCACCAAAACGCTCGTCGTTTTGGGCGACTCGCAGATGACGACCACGCCCGAACATCCGCGCGGCGCCATGCTTCGGGCGTATGACAAGAAAACCGGCAAGGAAGTCGGCCACGTGCTGATGCCGGCCCAGCAGAGCGGCTCGCCCATGACCTACATGATGGATGGCAAGCAATACATCATCGTGGCGATCAGCGGCGGAGCCTACAGCGGCGAATATGTCGCGTATGCTCTTCCGAATTCCGAAATTCGCACGACCGCGCAATAACGCCGGAATTCCGTAGCGCCACCCTCCTCGTCGAAATAGTGACCTGGTGGAAGGCGTGATTTCCCCGCCTTGGCCAAAGGCGGGGTGCCGCGGAGCGGCGGGGCGGTTCGTTCAATAAAATTAATTTCTTGAACAACACCACCCCGGCGCTTCGCGCCAACCCTCCTCGTCGAGGAGGGGAAAAAACTCTTTTCCTTGATTTCGCCTAATTGGGACAGTAGTGCCTCGACGAGCAAGCCCTCTACATCGTCGCCATCCTGCAGTTGATCCACGCCCGAACCGCGAGTTGGTCTTCCGAAGAAAGATCCAGAAACTGCACGCCGATTCCGCTGTTGTTCCGCATATTCCGGACGCACACGGTGCACGAAATCAGCCGGAGCGCTCCCGGCAGCTTGAATCGCAGGTGGAGAATGCTGCCGATGCAGAACCGCTGGCTCGTTTCCACAAACGCGCCTCCTTCGCTCAAGTCACGCAGCGTTTCCGGCGTCCGCGTAAAAATGCCATCCTGGCCAATCCAGATTTCGGTCCGCAGTCCTGCCCGCGGGTACTTGCGCAGTTCCATAAGTCCGGTTATCGGCAGATCGCGTGTCGCAGATTAGGAAGAATCCCGGCCACACGATTCATTGGTCCCAGACACCAGAATCCCAATGAGTCGTCTGACCGGCCGACCGGGATTTCCCTCTAAAAATTGCTTTGAGCATCGATCATGCCCTTGTCTCGCGCGATGCGGTCGAAGAGCCGGTGCAGGATGAAGGCGAGAAGGCCGAACCCCAGCGTCAAGGCCGCAAGAATTCCAAACAGCGACGCGTTCGAATAGGCGGCCAGCGTTGGAAACGAAGCCGAGCCCGAACCAAGAAGCGCGCGTCGCATCAGTTCCAGCCAGTACGTCATCGGCATCAGGAACCCGATCGGCTGAAGCGTTGCGGGCAACAACGTGATGGGGAAGATTGCTCCGCTGAACAGATACAGCGCGGAGGCAACGGATTCACCCAGGAACCACGGCTCGCTGCGTAGTGTCAGGGTGATGGAGCCCAGAATGATACCCATGGCGGCGAGGCACAACACACCGAGCGCAAGCGCCGCGAAGAACATCGGCCAGTTCGCCCGCATCGGATGGATCGGAACCTTGAAGAACACGATTCCGGCAGCGATCGTTATGCCGACGGCGAGGGTTCCCGTCATGAACCGGGCCATGGCCCGGCCGAGCAGGTAGACCGGAATGCTGATGGGTGCGATGTAGAGATACTTCAGTGCGCGGTATCGCTCGCGATCGTCGAGGATCGAATACGACGTTCCTGCCATGATGGCCCCCACGTAAATGTAGAGGGCGTTCCCGAGATAGATGTAGGCGTAGAGCGCGGGATCCGTCCCGGACCGGGAGACCGCATTGAACATGAATACCAGGATCATCACGCTCGCAATCGGCTTGAGCGCGGAGAAGACGAAAAAAATGAGAGGGTCGGTCCAGTTGGACTCCACCTGCCAGCCCAGCCATGCCGCCGGAAAGAAGGTCCGTTGAAACGCGCGCAGCATTATCGACGCCTGTCCGTGAGTGTGCCTTCCTGTATGGCCAGACGCTCCATCCGGTCCAGCCAGTATTTCGCGGCAGTAATAAAGACGATGGAAAGAACCGCAAGGACCGCGATTTCGACACGCACGCGGAGAAATCCGATCGAGGGTCCGCTCGAGAACGTCAACTGGCGCATGGCGTCCATTCCCAGCGTCATCGGAACGATCGATGCGGCCAGCGCAACGGCGAAGCCGAAGGACTTCACCGGGAAGTAGAAACCGGAAAGGAAATAGACCGGCTCCTGCAACATCGTATTCATCTGCCAGACATCCCGGCCGAAAAGCAGGAACAGCGAGGCGAACAACATGCCCATCCCGTAGAGCGCCGTCATTGTCAGGAGGAAGACGGCAAACAGTTGCGCCGGACTTGAAACGACGAACGGGACCTGGAAGACCCAGGTCCCCAGAATCAGGATCACGGCGGCGCGTAGCGAAGTGGCGAACATGCCGCCGATCGCCATGCCGAGCAAAATGGCCATCAGCGAATTCGGGGCCATGATGTAGAGCGCCAGGTTTCCATTGTCCTTTTCCCAGTACATCTGCGCGCTCATGCTCCAGATGATGTTCAACCAGAATGCCGTCATCGCTCCGCCCATCACGACAAACCCGATGTAGTCGGCCGGCGCATTCAGCGCCCGGTATACGAAAACGTATGCCGACACCGCCACGAACGGCAGAAACGTTTCGAAGAAAATCCACGTCCTCTGCCGCTGTTGTCCGACCACGCGTGGATACGCGCGGGCCACAATGGTTCTCAGAAACAGCCGCCAGCCTCTATCCATTTTTTTCCGCTTCGGCGAGGCTCATGCCCACGAGGTCCACAAAGACATCTTCGAGCGTGGGTTCCCGCTTCTGAAGGTTGAGGATGCGCGCGCGATGCGTGGTCAGCGTGTTGATGACTCCGCCGATGGCATCGTCGGATTCGAGAATAAGTTCCAGTTCGGACTTGCCGTCTCCCGGCGTGTGAACGAACTTGCGGACGCCCGGAAGATGCTCAAAGCCGTGAACAACGCCGTTCAGCGGACTGACTTCCAGATGAAAGATGGCTTCGCGTTGAAGGCGCCGTTTGAGATTGGCCGGGGAGTCGCAGTCGAGCACTTTGCCGGCATTGATGATCGCCACGCGATCGCACAGTTCGTCCGCCTCCGCCATGTAGTGCGTCGTCAGCAGGACGGTGCGTTCGGGTTTCGCGGCGGCCCAGTTTCGAATGAACTGACGAACATCGCGGCTCGCGCCGACGTCGAGTCCGAGTGTGGGCTCGTCCAGAAAGATGACATGAGGGTCCGTCAGAAACCCACGAACGATGTTCATTTTCTGGCGCAAGCCTGTCGACAGGTCGGAAGTCTTGGTGTTGGCTCGATCCTTCAATCCGACGATCTCCAGCAACTCGTCGATCCGGGTGCGGGTCGTCCTGTAATCCATGCCGTAGAACTGGGCAAACAGCCATAGATTCTCCCGGACCGTGAGCAATCCGTATCCGGAAGATTCGCCGCCGCTCACCATGTTGATAAGAGGCCGGACCGATTGT
The DNA here is from genome assembly GCA_023265365.1 of Acidobacteriota bacterium. GTDB lineage: Bacteria > Acidobacteriota > Terriglobia > 20CM-2-55-15 > 20CM-2-55-15 > JAHFTY01. Next base: position 11,291 of record JAHFTY010000116.1, on the reverse strand, counting down.
GGATACTTCGCCACATCGTGACCGGCAACCAGAGCCCGGCCCGTCGTGGGTGCGAGAAGCGTCACGAGAATCTTGATGAGCGATGTCTTACCCGCGCCGTTGGGGCCGAGGAGCCCGAAGAATTCGCCTCGTGGAACCTGGAGGTTCACGTCGCGCAACGCGACGCGTTCCTTCAGTTGTCTTTTCTCCCGGCGGTTGCCGCGGACTTTGTAAATGCGGCCGAGATGTTCGGTATGAATGGCGAACTCTGGTTTCATGGATTCGTCAACGCGACGACGGCCGCTAATATACTTTTTGCAGAACGGCTTGTGCTAAGTTTTGTTCTGACGTCATGAACAGAATCACCATCCTGCTTTGCGCGGTCCTTCTCATGGCCGCCGCAACTCCCGATCGATGGATTGGAACGTGGAAACTCAATCCCGCGAAGTCCCATTTCGAATCGGGACCGCTGCCGAAGAGCCGCACGATGACCCTCGAAGAAGTTGCTGGAGGAATGAAAGCGATCAGCGATCTTCTGGACGACTACGGATCCGTCCATATCGAATTCTCGGCCAGGTACGACGGCAAGGACGTTCCCATGCGAGGCTCGTCGCCGGGCTCGACGATCGCGCTCACGCGACTCGATGCGAGCACCTTCGACTCGATTCAGAAGAACAATGGAAACATTACGGTCACGACCCGCTTTGCCGTTTCGAAAGACGGAAAGATCCTGACTGTCTCGGCGGGCGGAATCGATCCTCAGGGGAAGAAATTCACGAACGTTTCGGTGTTTGACCGCCAGTAACTTCACCGGTTCATGAATGGTTGGAATCTGTGAACAGGGGATCGATCCCGTTGTCAGGCGCCGCATTCCGGTAAAACGGCGCCTGACGACGGGATACGAGATTACTTCTCGACGATATTGATGACGGCGGTTCCGTTTGAAGCGTCGATGCAGAGGGAGTTGGTCTTGCCGGTCACGACGTTCTTCTTCTCGAAGCAGTTTCCTGCCGCAACCCAGCCGCCTCTCGAAAGAGCGGCGGTGTAGAACTCGCGGAATTCCGCGGCTGTGGCTTTTCCGCTGACCGTGATTTGATGAGGCGGTCCGATCTTATCGCGATGGGTGGAGTATTTCGGGGTCGGAACGGCGAGTCCCGCGACCATTGCGGAGGGTCCCAGCGGAAACTTGCCGTAGTGCGTAAGCTTGGCGTCGGCCTGCGCGATCGCGTCGGCTTTTTGCGCATCCGCTTCCTTGGCGCGGTCCGCCGCGGTGATCTTGGGCACTTCCATCTGGATGTTCTGGATCAGCGGCAGACGTTCGACCTGTACGCCGCCCCGATACATCATGGCGATCTCTTTACTGTTGGCAATCTTCTCGAGCGGATCGCTCGACATCACGAGGAAGTCGGCGCGCTTGCCGACGGCGATCGAGCCGCCGTCTTTCAGGCCGATGACGTCGGCGCTGACCGATGTTGCGGACTTGATGATGTCCATGGGACTCATGCCCGCGTCCGCCATGAGTTGAAGTTCGCGGTGTTCGAAATACCCGGGGAAGGTGTTGGCGATGCCGCTGTCGGCGCCGAGCACCACTTTGACGCCGCCGGCCGCAATCTTCTTGAGGTTTTTCAGGGCGACTCCGTACTGTTCCTTATACTTCGCCAGATTCGGATCCCGTTTCATCTTCCCGATGAAAACGCTGTCGGCCAGGAACGCCGAGAGCTGTGCCGGATAGACTTCCCGCATGCTCTGTTCGCCGAGCCAGTTGGGCTTGTCGGCATAGATGAACAACGATTCGTGGGCCGTGAGGGTGGGAGCGTAGAAGACGTTCTTCGCCTTCATGTCGTTGACCAGTTCATCATCGACATCCCGGTCGCGAATGCTGTGGATGATTCCATGGACCCCGGCTTTCACCATTTCCTTGGCGTCGGCGAGCGAGAAGACGAAGGCCACGACTTTGAGGTTCTTCTTCTTCGCTTCGTCGATGACGGCGTTTGTTATTGCGGGACTGAGCCTGGCCGTGCCGGTGCTGTCGTCATTCCAGATGGCGATGAAGTCGGCCTTCTTACCGGCGTTCTCAATGACGGCGCCCCGCGCATCGGCTTCCGAACCGACCTGAATGAGCATGTCCTTCAAAAAGGATCCGCCCTTGCCGGTGATGCCGCGGCCCGCGCTGAACACCGTGGCGCCGCCGGCCTTGCCGGAGCGTTGATCGTCCCGGACCTGGAGGGTCACGTCGTCTTTGTCCGATCCGGAAATAAGAACGGCCGAGATTCCGTAATAGAGCGAGCGGTTCAGGTCATTCATCACGGATTCCTTTTTGTAGTTTTCCGTGCTGAAGACCGCGCCTGTGTTGAGTCCGGGATGACCGCTGAGGTTGACCAGCATCGGCATCAGGAGCTGGCCTTCGAAGTCCATGCGTCCTGCGCCCTGAGGCGGCTTCACGTCTTCCTTTGTGCCGATCTTGGTGATGATGCCGTTCTCGACGAGAAAGACGGCGTCAGAAATGACCGCGTTTCCGTCGCCGGGAATGATTCGGGCGTTGTTGAAATAATAAACATCGCCAGGCGCCGTTGCGGCTTTTCCGGCATCTTTGTTGCCGTTCGGCGTTTCCGATCCGCCGCATCCGGCCAGGGTGCAAATCAGCATCACTGCGACTGCGAACTTTGCGTAACGTGCCATCGAGTAACCCTCACAAAAAGTATGTAAAACTAGCGGGCAAGAATTCTAGCATCTTGGTTTTCGGAACGTGAAAAATTCCTCGGATTAAGTTTTCTAGATCCGCAGAGCATTCTCTGATAATTTGCCCACGTTTTACCGAGTAGAAGAAAAACAAAAACAGAATCCGCAAAGACTCGGGAAACGCGGTGAAAACCACGATCAGCGATGCTCGGGGCCGGATTCCGGACCCCGCTGCACTTTCAAACCAGCACTCAGGATTGGAGGCCACCTTGAAGAGAGGAATCTACGTTGTTCTCTTTGTACTGTCGGTGAGCTGCGCCGGTTGGGCGCAGGAGTTCACCGGGAACATTAACGGCCGCATTTCCGATTCGTCAAATGCCGTTATTCCCGGCGTCACCATATCCATCAAGAGCCCCGCCATGCAGGGTGAACGCAGCACCATTTCGGACGAAAGCGGCGCCTATCGGTTCACGCTGCTGCCGCAGGGCGCCTACGCCGTCTCCTACCAGCTTCCCGGTTTCAAGACGATTATCCGCGATGCGGTCGACGTTGGAGTGGGCCGGACGGTGACTTTGAACATCACCATGGAAGTTTCGACCGTCGCCGAAACCGTTACCGTCACCGGTGAATCCCCGGTCGTCGATGTTCAGAACGCCACCATCGGCGTGAACTTCAACACGGCTCTGCTGCGCGACATTCCCAACTCCCGCGATATCTGGACGGTGCTCGCGCAGACGCCCGGCACGACCGTGACGCGGTTCGATGTCGGCGGATCCACGATGGGGACGCAGGGCGGCTACCGGTCCTTCGGCGTCAGCGGGCAGAACTGGGTCACGCTCGACGGCATCAATACGACTGAAGGAACCAGCGGCGCCGGTTTCTACATGGACTACGGTTCCTTTGCCGAGATTCAGATTTCCGCTGCCGCCAACTCCGCGGAAGTCCCGATTCCGGGAACCGCCGTCACCACCGTTTTCAAAAGCGGCGGCAACGACCTTCATGGCGAAGCCTACTTCGACTGGGAGGACGCCAAATTCCAGGGAAACAACGTCACGAAGGAGCTCAACGACAAGGGGCTGCCGGCGGGCGACAAGTTCACACGCTATAACGATTTCAATGTCCAGTTGGGCGGACCTGTCCGGAAGGACAAGTTCTGGTACTTCTTTTCAATCCGCGATCAGTTCGCGGGAGTTCAGACGCAACTGTTCGACAAGGATGCCTCCGAGGGAGGGAAGTCCGGCCAGATCTTCACGACACGTCTGCAGAACTACACCTTCAAACTCAACTGGCAATTGAACCCGAAAAACTCGCTGTCCTTCAGCACCCAGTGGGGCCGCAAATTCCAGCCGTACCGGGGCGGTCAGGGAACCAACGCCTACCAGTACATCATTGAATCGACGTATTCCCAGAACAGTTGGAGCGAGGTCGAAAAGCTGGATTACACACGGGTGATCGGAACGCGGTCGACCCTGCAGATGTCCATCAACAACTTCGGATATCAATTTCCCGGCAAAGTTCAAAGCACGAAGACGCCGATTCAGGACGATACGAGCCTGCTCCGTCGCGGCGGCTATCAGGCGCCATTCTTCAGTCAGCAAAGACGGTGGCATTACAACGCCAATCTCAGCACTTTCGCCAGAAACCACGACCTGAAGATCGGCTACATGTTCCTTTGGCACGCGCCGCGGAACACCGACCGGGGAGCTCCGGGGCCATCGAATACGCTGGGGCACATCCTGGTGACGACGACCAATGGAACGCCCAGCAGCTTCACGATCGATAACAACCCCGTCTGGACCGAGAACATCCTGCGCGAAAATGCCATTTTCGTTCAGGACAAGTATCAGGTCAGCCGCAAATTCACGCTGAACCTGGGTGTCCGCTATGACCGGTACAACAGCTACTATCCCGAACAACGGTACGGCCTGAACGGCAACCGGCCCTGCAAAGCGAGCGGGAAATGCGACATCGGCCCCTTTGCCGCGGTCGTCCTGTCGGCCGCCGGGGGATCGTCGATGGTGACCCCCGCGAAGAAAATCGCGATCTTCAACACCTTCGTTCCCCGTGTCGCGTTTGTGTACGACATCTTCGGCAACACCAAAACGGCCCTCAAAGGCAGTTGGGGCCGATACGCCACGAATACCGGAACGGACATCGCTTCGGCAGTGAATCCGATCACAACAATCACCGCGAGGTACATCTGGAACCGGAATTCGCGGGCGACCGACCCGCTGGGATTGGGGGCCGATCCTGTTTTCGGAGCGACGCTGATCACGCCCGAATACGTCTCGCGCCTCACGCCGTCCAGCATCACCGGCCAGCCGACTCCGCTGGCCGTCGATCCGAAACTCAAGGATTCGTACACCGATGAGTTCACTGCCGGACTTGAACACGAGGTGATCAACAACCTCGGTATCCATGCGACCTGGGTCCGCAAGATTCAGAAAAACACTTTCGGCAACTACAACCGCGCCCAATCGTTCAACGCGTTCGCCCCCGTCGCGGCCATGGATTCAGGTCCGGACGGTCTGCTCGGGACGGCCGACGACAAGCGCATCAACGTGTTCGAACGGCTGGTGGCGGCAAGCGCGCTGGACAGCTTCGAAACCAACAAGGCGATCGGCGACAACTACAACACCATCGAATTCGGCGCCACGAAGCGCATGAGCAGCCGGTGGCAGATGATCACCGGATTCGACTGGACCAAGCGAAACCTGGCCCAGAGTTTCTCCGAAAACCCGAACACGCAACTGTTCAACAACACCGCGAATGCGCACACGACCGGCTGGACCGCGAAGGTCATCGGCACGTACCAACTGCCACACGGGTTCCAACTCTCCGGCGGTTATAACGGCCAAAAGGGCGAGGCCTATGGACGACAGCTCACCATCGGCGCCGCAAACCTGACGGCCGCCGATCCAACACGGACGCGAGCGCTGAATCAGGGAAACCAGACCGGTTACTATGCGGAACCGACCGGCGCCTACTACTATCCGACGGCCCATCTGTTCAACGTCCGGGTTCAGAAGGAATTCCGGATCAAAGAACGCAACAAGATCCAGGGGATGTTCGATTTGTTCAATATTTCGAACAGCAATACGATCACCAGCGTGAACACCACCACCGGCCGCACCACCATCTCTCCCGGCGTGACGGTTCCGCAGTTCGGGCGCGTCACCCAGATTGTCCAGCCGCGCATTTTCCGGCTGGGCGTCCGCTACCTCTTCTGAGAACCAGCCGCTTTCGCGGCTGGGGTGGTGGATTCCGGAGTCAGGCGCCGAATGGCGGCAAGCCGGTGCCTGACAACGGAATCCACCGGGTTTCCTTTCCGCGAAGCGGTTGTCTTACCTTCTTGAAAGTGATAGATATTCCAGCGCAAACCTGACATGGAGACACAAATAGAATGACCAAGCCGCGCCTGCTCTTAGGATGCGCTCTGTTCCTTTTCACCCTCGCCTCGAACGTGAACCTGGCGCAGCGACCGCAACAATCCCGACCGGTGGCCGCTGTGGCGCCACCCGCCATGATGACTGCGGAGGCTCAGACCGCGCTGGTGAAGGAGTACTGCCTGGGTTGCCACAACGACAAGTTGAAGTCCGGAAGCCTTTCGGTTGCGGGAATCGACCTTGCGCACATCGAACGGCACGCCGAGACGGCCGAAAAGATGATTCGCAAACTGCGCGCGGGCATGATGCCGCCGCCGGGCGCCCGCCGCCCGGAGGTCCCGGCCATCAAGGCATTTGCCACAGCCATGGAAACGTCAATCGATCGCGCCGCCGCGCTGAAGCCCAACCCGGGAACCCGCGTTCTGCAAAGGCTCAACCGCGTGGAATACGCCAATTCCGTCCGCGAACTCCTCAAGGTCGAGATTGACGTGACCGCTCTGCTCCCGCCCGACAGCATGAACCGCGGCTTCGACAATATCGCCGACGCGCTCGCCATGTCTCCCGCCCTGATGGAAGGTTATGTCCGCGCCGCCGGCAAGATCAGCCGCGCCGCTCTCGGCGACATGAAGGCGGCGCCCTCCGTGGCGACCTTCAACGTTCCGCGCACCGCCTCCCAGATGCGTCACGTGGACGGCGCGCCGATCGGAACGCGAGGAGGGATCTCGCTCGTTCACAACTTTCCGGCCGACGGCGAGTACGTGTTTCGCATGGATCTCTTCGACGATTCCAACGGACTCCTGGTTGGGATGAAGTCGGAAGGAGAACAGATGGAGGTTTCCATCAACGGCGAACGCGTTGCATTGCTCGACATCGATCCGAAGATGAGCGTGACGAAGAACGGCGGCACTTTCGTCCAGACGCCCCGGTTCCGCGTGAAAGCAGGCCCGCAGCGCGTTTCGGCCGCTTTCATCGAAAAAAACACCGGGCCGATCGACGACCTGATCGCTCCGATCGAACAGACGCTGGCGGACACCGAACAGTCCACCGCCTATGGAATCACGATCCTTCCCCACCTCAAGGCGCTCGGAATCAGCGGTCCGTTCAATGCGACCGGAACTTCCGAAACCCCCAGCCGTTCCCGGATCTTCACCTGCCGCCCGGTCGCGTCGAGTGAAGAGACCGCATGCGCTTCCGAAATCGTCAGGAAACTCGCCATGCAGGCTTATCGGCGTCCGGTGAGCGCGGAAGATCTCGAAGGTCTTTTGAGCTTTTACAAGACCTCGCGCGAAAAAGGCGACTTCGAATCCGGCATTCGAAGCGCACTGGAAGCCATCCTGGCCAACCCCAGCTTTGTTTTCCGCTTCGAGCGCGAGCCGTCCGGCCCGGCTGTCAAACCGGGACAGACGTACCGCATCAGCGATACGGAACTGGCGTCGCGTCTCTCCTATTTCCTGTGGAGCACGATCCCCGACGAGGAACTGCTGGCGCTCGCCGCCCAAAAGAAACTGCGCGATCCCGCGGTCCTCGCGGCCCAGTTGAAAAGGATGCTGGCCAGCCCGAAGTCCGAAACCCTGGCCACCCGTTTTGCCACACAATGGCTGCGCCTGAACGATCTGGGCGCAATGAAACCGGATCCGCTGTTGTACCCGCAGTTCGACACCACGCTGTCGCAGTCCATGCAGCGGGAGACCGAGCTGTTTTTCGACAGCATCGTGCGTGAGGATCGGAGTGTTATGGATCTGCTCACGGCGGACTACACCTTTGTGGATGAGCGTCTCGCCAAGCACTACAAGATCCCGAACATCGACGGAAACCGGTTCCGCCGGGTGACGTTGACCGAGGACTACCGGAAAGGGCTGCTGGGAAAGGGCAGCGTTCTCACGCTCACTTCCATTGCAGACCGCACCTCGCCTGTCGCGCGCGGAAAGTTCATCATGGAAGTGCTGCTCGGCACGCCCCCGCCCCCGCCGCCGCCAAGCGTTCCGGCTCTCGAAGAGACCAAGGCCTCGAAGGGTGAAAAGCTGCTCACGCTCCGCGAACGCATGGAAGAGCACCGCGCCAACGCAACCTGCGCGGGATGTCACAAGCTGATGGATCCGATCGGTTTGTCCCTCGAGAATTTCGATGTGACGGGGCGCTGGCGCAATCTCGACAACGGGAATGCGATCGATGCGTCCGGAGTGCTGTTCGATGGAACGAAGGTCGACGGCCCGGCCAGCCTGCGGCAGGCGCTGATCAACCATTCGGATGCGTTCATCCGCAATTTTACGGAAGCCCTGATGATGTATGGCCTTGGCCGCCGCGTCGAGTACTACGACATGCCGGCGGTCCGCGCCATCGTGAAGGAAGCCGCCCGGAACAACAACCGGTTCTCTTCATTTATCCAGGGAATCGTCGCCAGCCCGCAGTTCCAGATGCGCACCGTGCAGCAGACCACGGATAACCAGAATTAGGAGGATCCAATCCGATGTTGATTACGAAGAAACACCTGTCCCGCCGCACGATGCTTCGTGGAATGGGCGCCGCCATATCGCTGCCTTTTCTGGAGTCCATGTTGCCGGCCCAGACCAAACCGAAGAAGACGCCGCCGCGGCTGGCCTGCATCGAGATGGTTCACGGTTCCGCCGGTGCGAACACGTACGGGGCTTCGAAGAACCTGTGGGCTCCGGCCGCGACAGGCCACGATTTCGATCTGGCGCCAACCAGCCTGATCTCGCTGCAGCCGTACCGTGATTACCTCACCATCGTCAGTAATACCGACTGCCGTAATGCCGAAGCTTTCGAACTCGGAGAGGTCGGCGCCGATCACTTCAGGACCGCGGCCGTGTTCCTGACGCAATCGAAGCCCAAGATGACGGAAGGCTCGGACGTCTATGCCGGCACGTCGCTGGACCAGTTTTACGCACAACGCGCCGGTCAGGACACGCCGGTTCCTTCGATTCAGCTTTCGATCGAGAGCCTGGCATTGTCCGGCGCCTGTTCGTACGGCTACTCCTGCGTTTACACGGACCTGATCAGCTGGGCATCGCCCACCGATCCGCTGCCGATGACCCGCGATCCCCGTGTCGTTTTCGAACAACTCTTCGGCGACGGCGGAACCGCGGAGCTGCGAAAAGAAAGGCGCGATTCCAGCAAGAGCATTCTCGACTACGTCACGCGCGAGGTCGGCCGATTGAAGCGCGATCTGGGCGCTGCCGATCGCAGCAGGCTGGACGACTATCTCGACGACGTGCGCGAAGTCGAGCGCCGCATCCAGAAAATCGAGCAGTACAACAGCAGCGGCGAAACCCGGGCGCTGCCGGACGCGCCGATCGGCGTGCCGGACATCTGGGAAGACCACATCCGGCTGATGTTCGACCTGCAGGCCCTTGCGTTTTCCTCCGGAGTGACTCGCGTTTCCGCTTTCAAGATGAGCCGCGATGTGTCGCAGCGCGTGTGGCCGGAATCCGGCGTCCGGACGGCATTCCACGCCGCTTCGCATCATGGCGGCAAACCGCAGTCTGTCGAAGATTTCGGGAAGATCAACAGGTACCACGTCGGCATGGTTCCCTATTTCCTCGAGAAGTTGAAGAACACCGCCGACGGCGACGGCAATCTGCTGGATCACACGGTTGTTTTGTACGGCTCGGGCATGGGCGACGGGAACCTTCACAATCACAAGCGGTGTCCGCTCTTCCTCGCCGGCCACGGCAACGGCGCGCTCAAGGGCAATCTCCATTTCAAGGCGCCGGACGGAACACCCATGGCGAATGTGTTTCTGACATTGCTGCATCGCATGGGTATCGGCAATGTCGAAACATTTGGCGACAGCACGGGAGAGGTCGAAATATGAAACTCAGAACCCTCGCAATCCTGGCGGGCGTTTTCTGTCTCACCGCGCTGCTCTTCGCCGGCGTCCCCGCGGACACGCGGGTGGCGGACGCGGCGATGCAGGGAGACCGCGAGTCGGTGCGGTCGCTGGTCAGGCAGGGTGCGGATGTCAACGCAGCGCACGGCGATGGAATGTCCGCATTGCACTGGGCGGTCTACAAGGACGATCTGGAGTTGACCGAGACGCTTCTCTACGCAGGCGCCAACGTCGCGGCGGTCACGCGGATCAATGCAATGACGCCGCTGTTCATGGCTGCGCAGAACGGCAACGCGGCGATCGCCGGTGTCTTGCTGAAAGCCGGCTCGAACCCCAACGCCAGACTCACGAACGGCGCCACGCCGCTGATGTACGCAGCGCGGTCCGGCAGCGCGGAAGCCGTCAAGGCGCTGCTGGCGAAGGGAGCCGCGGTGAATGCCGTGGAATCCGGCCGCGCCGAAACGGCGCTGATGTATGCGGCGGCTTTCAATCGGCCTGCAGTCGTCAAAGCCCTGATGGAAAACGGCGCCAATCCCTCTTTGGCTTCGACGGTCATTGATATCGCCAGGAAAACCGGTCAGCCCGCCTCCACGGGGAACCGCCGGTCCCAGCCACAGCCCGCGTCCGCACCGGGCGCTCCCGCCGCTCCCCCCGCTCCGGCGGGCGGTCGAGGGGCTGCGCCGCCGGCCGGACAGACCGGAGGCGGGAACATGGACGATGAGCGTCCGTCCAAGATCGAATTCATGGGAGGACTGACGCCTCTTCTTCTTGCCGCACGCCAGGGACACCTGGAAGCCGCGCAGGCATTGGTCGAAGCAGGCGCGAAGATTGACGAAGTGAGTCCCGGGGATAAGACCAGCCCTCTCTTGATCGCGACCATTAACGGTCATTTCGATGTCGCCAAATTCCTGCTCGACAAGGGAGCCAACCCCCGGCTCGCCAGCAGCGCCGGAGCGACGCCCCTGTACGTGGTATTGAATGTGAAGTGGGCGCCGAAGACCGACTACCCGCAGCCGGACACGCGGCAGGAAAAGACGATCTATCTGGATCTCATCCAAGCCCTGCTGGACAAGGGCGCCGATCCCAACGCCCAGTTGAAGACCGAACTCTGGTTCAGCAATTACAACTTCGAACTCACCAGCGTCGACGCCGCCGGCGCCACTCCGCTGTGGCGCGCGGCTCAAGCCAGTGACGTCGCCGCCATGCGCCTGCTGATTTCCCGGGGCGCAATCCCCGGTCTGAAGGCGGCCGGCCGCGTATCCGCGCTGCATGTCGCTTCGGGCGCGGGCGTTCATGGAAACGACGAAGTCACCGTGACGGGAAGCTGGATGCCGGGCCTGGTCTACATGGTCGAGGAACTCCATGGCGATGTGAACGAAGCTGATGACAAGGGTTTCACG
>JAHFTY010000269.1 GCA_023265365.1 Acidobacteriota bacterium | reverse complement strand
TTTCCACCTGAGCTACGGGGCCGTGTTGTGATTCTTACAAGTTAAGTTACGATCGGTTTGTGTATCGGAAGAGCCCAACACAGGCGCTACTTTGCCGAACTGTGCCCGTGCCGGGCACGCGGGCAATGACGCCGCCTGCTCGGCATCGACTCCCGCTACGAACTCGACGGCTTTCTGAAGGAGCACGAAGTCTACCACTACACGCCGAGGATTTTGAGCATGATCTCACCACCATTCAGAAACTAGAGGAAGAGCTTCAAGTCGGAACGGACATGATCGTTGCCGCCGATACAAGTCCCGTGTTTCGAAGATCCTTTTTTCGAAGGTGACGACGCTAAAAGTTCCTGAACAAGACTTTTTTGAACACAGACGACCCTTTTCCGAACCGGACCGGCGCTTTCAAGGAGAGTCACACCTCAAAAAACATCCGGCCGATGCTAAAAAGTTTCCCGACGCCCGTTTCAACCTGGGAAAAGGTCCAAACAATCAATGCCGCTTCAGAAACAGATTGGTACGGTCCAAGATAAGAGTGCGGATGCGTGAGAGCATCCACATTGTCTTCATGTGCAACCTTGACCGTCCTGCGGACAAAGGTCCCATCACCTGCTGTCGCAGTGCCTCTTTTGACAGAGTGCCGTCTGCCAGCCATCTACCCAAGTTAGTCAGAACCACCATGACTGGACGGCTTCCGTTTCTCGCCTTAACAAACAGAACGGCTTCGTTGCTGTCGCTGAAAACAACATCGGCAGCACTATTCTGTTGTCCCCAGAATGCGCGGACCTCGCGGAGGACGGTTAGTTCTTCCGAGGTAAGTTCCCGCTGCTTAGTGTTTGCCATGCGATAGTGTCCGAAGAGATTGCCGAGAATCTTCAGATCGTCTTGCCGGAGCGGAGAGACCTACTTGCGACTCCATCTTCCATTTGTCAAGGTCGTCTACTTTGTGCGCCACAATATTCGGACATGATACCTTTGGCGGTCGTGATACGAACGATGAGGCGGTACTTATTTCCAGCGATGGTGAACAAGACGAATTTACCGGCCCGATCTGCGCTGCCGAAGAGGTGCCGCACATCCGCAATATTCTTCCAACCGGCACTTTCAACGGCCTTGATCCAGTGCCATAACGCTGTCTCCGCCTGAGGATATATCGATGAAGATTCAGTGTGTTGCGTTTTTCGGATTCGCTGGGATTGTCATGGCTGCCGCATCCTATCTGACGGCACCGCAAAGCAAGCGGCCAGAATTCGGAGTGGCGTCGATCAAACCCAACGCGGCCGGCGACCATCGCATGAGGATGCAGTTGATGCGCGGTGGCGGGCTGAATGTCACTGGAGCGACGTTGAAAGACCTGGTCCTTACTGGTTACCAGCTTCCGGCTTTCCAAATTGTTGGCGGGCCTTCCTGGATGTCGTCGGATCGCTGGGATATTCAGGCGAAGGCCGAAGAAAATACTTCGCAAAAACAGATCTACGAAATGCTCCAGAACCTTCTTACTGATCGCTTTCAGTTGAAGTTTCACAGGGAAACGCGCACAGGGCCCGTCTACGAACTGGTCATTGCGCGAAACGGGCCAAAACTCTCCGCAGCGAAATCCGGCTCCGATGACGCCGCACATGATTCCCAGGGTTCACAGGCGCGACAGAGCCATGGCTCAGGTAGCCATGCTTCGAGCAAAAGTATGACGATGGCGCAGCTTGCACAGATGCTGGAGGAAATCGTGGGCCGCACGGTGATCGATAAGACCGGGCTGCGTGGAGAATACGCCATCGCGCTATCGTGGACGCCGGATCCGGGACAGCGTTCGGCGCCTGCAGACCATCGGTCTCCTGGACAGGCAGGGCGCGAAGAGGCCCCTTCGAATCCGAATTTGCCGTCGATTTTCACGGCGATTCAGGAACAACTCGGATTGAAGATGCAATCCGGGAGAGGGCCGGTTGAAGTGTTGGCTATTGACAGCGCCCGGAAACCAGTCGAACAACGGTAAGTGTGATCGGCCTTTCTAAGTTTGCCCTTACCCCGCACGTTACTTCCTCGATTCGCCGGTGGGAACCGTCACTGGTTTTCGGAGGCGGTTCCCGATACGCGTCCTCAGGATGTATGGAAGCGGCAGTGATATCATCCGGCCGGTGCCAAGAAACGTGCAGGAAACACACTTACGGCTGACCGGTTCGGGTGGCGCAAACCGGGTGATGGAGGCGGAGTTCAAGCGTCTGGTGATGCGATCGCCGTTCGAAGTCCAGGTAGACAAGCCGAAACGGGAGGGCGAGTCGACGCTGCTTTATCCCTTCGATGCGCGGACTGCCTGGGTGGCCGCCTGTTATCACCGCACGTCGTCCCGCATCTCATGGGATCTTTGTTCGAGCAGCGCGGTGCGGCTGGAGCCTCTTTTCGCGGACCTTGTACCTTTGCTGATGGCGGATGACCGGATTCCCTCTGGTGAACGTCTGCGTTTCTCGGTCGAGGTGGGTTCCGCTTCCGACTTCGAAGCGGCTCCGCTGCAACTGCGCGGCGTCGTGAAGAATGCGATCGTCGAGGTGCTTGCGTCGCGGGCGATGACGGCCGAACTGGACGCCGATACCCCGGAAGTGGTGTTCGTTGTTCGGCGCGTTGGAACGCCTGAGGCGCGACGCACGGTCGTGGGTATCGACATTGGGGGAGGCGCGCGTCATCGCCGGGGCGCACGTGTCGCGATGGGGCCGGCGCCGTTTCGCGAGACGATGGCGGCCCAGTTGATCATGCTCTCGCGCTGGGACGCGCGCACGGAACCGCTCATCGATCCGATGGCGGGTGGAGGCACGATCCCTATCGAGGCCGCCGGTCTCGCCGCCGGTGCGGCGATTCGACGCCCGGTGGATCTGCCGATCAGCCGGCTGGACGCTTTCCAGGACCTTCCGATCCGGACGCCCGATCTCTTTCCCGGCACGGTGCCGCGCATCCTCGCGCTCGATGCGGATCCTGAACGGATTCCCGCCATGGTGGGCAACCTTCGCGCCGCCGGACTGACAGGGACGGCTCATGAGAACTCGATTGTCATCGCGACGCAGGACGTTCGCTCGCTGACCCCGGATTACGTCCACCGGATGCTTCCCGCCTCACGAGACATGCAGCCGGGCGTCTTCTGCTTCAACCCGCCCTATGGGGTGCGCCTGGGCGCGGATCAGGGCGCCAAAAAGCTCCTCACGCTCTATTCCGAAATGGGCCGCGCCTTCTCACGCTTCAGCGGCTGGCGCGCTGCGTGCTTCGTGGCGAACCCGCACTTCATCGAAGCGTTCGGTCACACACCCGCGATGACGAAGCCCGCAACCAACGCAGAACTGCGCGGCGCTTTCCTGGTGTTCGATTTGTGATATCCGGGAAGTCAGTAGCGGATCAATGAAACGACGTCGTAGCCGGCCAGCCGGGCGCGGCCCTTCAGTAGTTCCAGTTCGATAACGAACGTCACGCCGACAACATTGCCCCCCAGCTTTTCCACGAGTTTCACCGCGGCCGCGGCCGTCCCCCCAGTCGCAAGTAGATCATCCGCAATCACCACCCGCGCTCCGGGCGTGACGGCGTCTTTATGGATCTCCAGGGTATCCGTGCCGTATTCGAGGTCGTAGGTGATCTTCTCGGTCGCTGCCGGGAGCTTCTTCGGCTTGCGAACGGGTACGAATCCGGCGCCGAGATGGTAGGCCAGCGCCGGCGCGAAGATGAAGCCGCGCGCCTCGATGCCGAGGACGAGATCGGGTTTGTGCGACGCCATGTTTTCCGTCATCGTGTCGATGACCTTCCTGAATCCGGCCTTGTCCTTCAGGAGCGTCGTGATGTCGAAAAAATTAATTCCGGGTTTCGGGAAGTCGGGAACCTCGCGGATCAGCTTTTTGAATTCGTCCATGCGTCATCCTATAAAAAAAGAGTCGTCATTCTCACGGAGCGGCAGGTCGTCTTCCAGCACTTCGCTGACACGGGCGCCGACGGGGCCGCGTTGCAGTTCGCGCTTGAATTCCTCCAGGACGGCTTCTTCGGCCTGCGCCCTCACTTCGACTCCGCCTCCGGCAAGATTCCGCGCGAAGCCCTTGATGCCGAGACGCTCCGCGGCGCGCGACGCAAACCAGCGGTAGCCTACACCCTGCACGCGTCCTCGAACGAGGTATTGTTTTGCGCGAATCAGACGGACACGGCAAGCTTCGCGTTGTTCCATGCGCTCATGCCGCCCACAACGTTGGTGATGTGTTGAAAGCCGTGCCTTTCCAGAATGCTGGCGCCGATCGACGAGCGGAAGCCCCCGGCACAAATGACCGCGACGCGTTCTTCAGGCCGCAGTTGCCGCACCTGCTCTGAAAGGTGATTGAGCGGCATATGGCTCGCTTCCGCAATGTGGCCGGCTGCCCATTCCGGCGCACGCCTGACATCAACCACCTTGTCCACCGAATGATCGGCAAGTCGATGGTGAAGCTCGTCGACCGAGATCTGTTCAATGGTCGCCAGCGGAAAACCGGCATCGTGCCACGCGAGAACTCCACCGTCGAGATAACCCACGACGTTTTCAATTCCCACTCGCGCCAGCCGTGTTTGCGCTTCATGAACGCGATCGTCGTCTTCGGCAACGATCGCGATAGGCGTTTCCAATGCCACCAGCGATCCAGCCCACGTCGCGAACTGTCCGCATAAACTCACGTTCAGCGACGCCGGAACATGTCCCGTTCCGTATTGTTGCGATTGCCGGGTGTCCAGAACCAGCGCGCCATCGGCCTGCAGCGACTTCACTTCCGCCGGGCTCAGCGCCTTCGGCTCAGGCAATTCTCCGAGTAGAGCGGGACCTTCGAGATTGATCTGCGCATCGCGCGCGAAATAGGAAGGCGGTTCGGGAAGGTCCGTCGTCATCATCTCGACGAACGCGTCTCGCGTCATGGGCTGCAACGCGTAGTTGAACCGGCGTTCGTGTCCGATCGTCGAGCTTCTTTCGTTGGAAATATTCCGGCCGCACATCGAACCTGCGCCGTGGGCGGGAAAGACCTTCACGCCGTCATCGAGCCTGAGAAGTTTCTCGTGAAGGCTGTCGTACAGCATTCCTGCAAGCACCCCCGCCGGCATCTTTGCGCCCAGGAGGTCGGGGCGGCCCACGTCGCCAATGAAGAGGGCGTCGCCGGTCAAAACGGTATCAGGCACATTCGCGTTCTTTTCGTTGTCGAAAACGAGAACGCTCACCGACTCCGGCGTGTGGCCTGGCGTTTCGAGAAATTGCAGGGTGACCTGGCCGAACCGGATTTCGGTTCCGTCATGTACGGGAACGAAATCGAATTTCACGGGCGCCCGGCGACCGAAGTACACACGCGCGCCGGTGCGGGCGGCGAGTTCATGATGTCCTGAAACGAAATCGGCGTGTAAATGCGTCTCGATGACGTGCTTGATTTCGAAGCCGTGTTCGCGGGCTTCCTCGAGGTAAATCTCGACGTCGCGTTGAGGATCCACGACGGCGGCCTCGCCGCCGGAGCCGATCAGATAGGAGGCGTGCGCGAGGCAGCCCAGATAGAATTGCCGGAAATGCATGGTATTGCCTTCCCGGCGGTCATCGACCGCCGCTGGATTATTGAGTGATCTCCAACATCCGGTTCAGCGCGATGCGCGCGTTCGCCGCGACATCCGAAGGAACAGAAATCCGATTCACAACCCGGCCCGCGGCAAGGTTTTCCAAGGTCCATAGCAGGTGCGGTCCGTCGATACGAAACATGGTGGAACAAAGGCAGCCGCAGTCATCGAGCGGAA
>JAHFTY010000010.1:4884-45349 GCA_023265365.1 Acidobacteriota bacterium | reverse complement strand
TGTTGTACCGGCGGCGCTGCGCGGTTTCGCCGAGCCGCCGGCTGAAATGACCGGCTTCGATTCGATTGGCGGACGAAACCTGGAAAGCCGCGTCTTGCCGGATTCCCGTCTGCCGGAAGTCCGACTCGAACAGGATTGCTTTGTCGCGATTCACATTGCGGGAGTACGACGCCACATAACTGACATCCGAGTCGACAACGACTTTCGATCCAGGGATCCATCGCCATTCACCCTGGACAATCCGCGTGTTCCGGTCGCCGTAGAGAAACGTGTTGAGGCCCAGCGTCGAGATCCGTTTGTGTTGGTCGGCACGCGAGTTCCCGAAGTTTCCGCTAACCCGGACCTGGTGCCGGTCGTTCGGATCGAGCGTGATTTTCCCGAAGCCGTCGTAAAAACCAAAGATGAACTGCGTGGTCGACGGATCGTTGCTGATCCGGTTGATAAGGTAGTCGAGATAGCTCTTGCGAACCGAACCGATCCAGGACGCTTTGCGCGACTTTCCAATCGGGCTTTCACTGGTCCAGCTCAGGCCGGAAGCGCTCGCCGTCGCGCTGTTGGCGAATCTTTGCCGGTTGCCGTCGCGCGTACTGACAACCAGTTCGCCGCCGGTGCGGTCGCCATACGTTGCGGGAAACGCCGCCGGCAGGAATGTCAGCGAGTTGATCACCTCTCCGTTGAAAATCGAAAGGGAGCCGCCGTCGCTGATGTCGCTCACCGAATGGAAC
The DNA here is from genome assembly GCA_023265365.1 of Acidobacteriota bacterium. Lineage (GTDB taxonomy): Bacteria > Acidobacteriota > Terriglobia > 20CM-2-55-15 > 20CM-2-55-15 > JAHFTY01. The sequence goes on along the minus strand of JAHFTY010000010.1, from coordinate 44,624 downwards.
GGTGAAGTGAGAAGCACGCCGTCCATAGTGAAGCCGATTACCCGAAAACCGGCGCCCCGCGCCGAGAATTCAGCGACGAAATCGTCGCCTGTCGTGACACCGGGCAGCGCCTGAACGGAACGTAACGGATCGTCGATGAGGACGCTCGTCAGATTCTTCAACTCCGATTCCGTCAGTGTGTGATCGGAGATGGTGGAAGGCTCGGGCATGACGAACGGTTCGGCCGTCACGTGGACCTCGTCGGTTCGCCGCAGTACGTCCGGACCCAACAGTATTTCGATTTCGACGGGAACGCCGGGCGCGACGTCGATCTTCTTGCGGACGAGACTGTAACCCACAGTCGCGACGTACAGTTCCACTTCGCCGGGCTTCACATCCGCGATTTCGAATTCCCCGTCCTCGTTGGTATTGGTCTGGAGCTTTTGATCGCGAATCGAAACCAGAGCCTTTGCAATCGGCTCGCTGGAACGGGAATCGAGAACGCGCCCATGAAACCGGACGTTTTGTCGCGCGTTCGCCTCGGACACCACGAGCGTTAAAAGCGCGGCGATCAGGAATGACCGGCGTCCATTCCTCATTTACGAGACAACAAGGTTCAGAATCCGATTCTTCACGTAGACCTGCTTCCGGATCTGTTTTCCGTCGAGATAGCGAGCCACGTCGGGATTCTGAGACGCGGCAGTCATGACCTCGGCCTCACCCGCCTCCGCCTTCACGACGATTGTGCCGCGCAGCTTTCCGTTGATCTGCACGGCAACTGTCACGGTGTCGGCGGTCGTGTACGTTTCGTCCCACTTCGGCCAGCTCTGGAAAAAGACCGAAGGCGAATGGCCTGTCCGGGACCAGAGTTCTTCGGCAAAGTGCGGCGCGAAGGGTGCGATGGCGACAAGAAAAACCTCCACCGTTGCTTTGTCGGGCGCCTTCCGCATCGAGGTCACCTCATTCACGAACTCCATGAACGAGCTGACAATCGTGTTCATGCGGAACGACTCCAGCCGGTCGGTGACGTTCTTTACGAGAAGGTGGCGCAGCACAAGCATTTCCTTCGAGGGCGCGGCGGACCAGCGGCCGTTATGCATCGTCACCCAGTGCCACGCGCGTTTCAGAAAACGATAGACGCCCTCGATTCCTTTGTCGTTCCATTCCGCGTCGAGCTCCGGAGGACCGACGAAGAGCTCATACATGCGCAGGGAATCGCAGCCGAATTCCTGGACGAGGCCGTCGGGATTGACGACATTGCCTTTCGATTTCGACATTTTTTCGACCTTACCGCTCTTCCCGATGTAGGTGATCATGCCCTGGTTAAAGAGACGTTTGAATGGCTCGTCGAACGGAACGACTCCGATGTCGCAGAGGAACATCGTAAAGAACCGCGAGTACAACAGGTGCAGCACGGCGTGCTCGATTCCCCCGACGTACATGTCGATCGGCAGCCACGGTTTGCCCTCTTCACTGACCAGCGCGCCGGTCGCGTGCGGTGAGGCATATCTCAGGAAATACCATGACGATCCCGCCCACTGCGGCATCGTGTCGGTCTCGCGTTTCGCCGGACCGCTGCATTTCGGGCACGGCACGTTCACCCACTCCACAATAGCAGCGAGGGGCGATTCGCCGGTTCCTGTCGGCTGATAGCGTTCGACTTCGGGCAATCGGACAGGAAGATCTTTTTCATCGACAGGCACGGACCCGCATTTCGGGCAATGGATGATGGGGATCGGCTCTCCCCAGTAACGCTGACGCGAGAAAACCCAGTCGCGCAGTTTGTAATTGATGGTGCCTTTGCCTACACCCTTCGCCTGAAGCCAGACGACGATCGCGGTTTTCCCTTCGGTCGAAGGACGGCCGGTAAATTCGCCGGAGTTGATCATCGTCCCTTCGCCGCAGTAGGCCTCCTTCTCGATGCCGGCCGGGGACTGGATGACCTCCACGATGGGCAGGCCGAACAGCGTGGCGAACTCGTGGTCGCGCTCGTCATGGGCAGGAACGGCCATGATCGCGCCGGTGCCGTAGCCCATGAGGACGTAGTCGGCGATCCATACCGGAATCTTCGCGTGATTGACCGGATTGATTGCATAGGACCCGGTGAATGCGCCCGTCTTCTCGGTTTTGGCGGCACGGTCGACATCGGACTCGGACTTGACCTTGTCGAGATAGACCTGGACTTCGTCCCGGCGGCCGGCGGTCGTCAGTTCCCCGACCAGCGGATGCTCCGGCGCCAGCACCATGTATGTGGCGCCGAACAGCGTGTCGGGACGTGTGGTGAAAATCCTGACCGGAACGTGCGTGCCGTCGGTCTTGATGGCCTGGAACGTGACCTCCGCGCCTTCCGAGCGTCCGATCCAGTTCGCCTGCATCGTTTTGACCTTATCGGGCCAGTCGAGATCTTTCAGGTTGTCGAGCAGCCGATCGGCATACCTGGTGATGCGGAGCATCCACTGGTTCAGTTCTTTTTTCGTCACTTCGGCGCCGCACCGCTCGCAGCGACCGTTCACCACGTCTTCGTTCGCGATGCCGGTCTTGCAGCTCGGACACCAGTTCACGGGCATGAACGTCTTGTATGCGAGATCGTGCTTGAACATCTGAACGAAGATCCACTGCGTCCACTTGTAATACCCGGGATCGGTGGTGTTCACCTCCCGGGTCCAGTCGTAGATCGCGCCGATCTCGTTCAGCTGGCGCTTGAAGTTTTCGATGTTGTTGCGGGTGCCGATCGCGGGCTGAATACCCTTCTTGATTGCGTCGTTTTCGGCAGGCGAGCCGAACGCATCCCAGCCCATCGGGTGAAGAACCTTGTAGCCCTGAAGCCACTTGTAACGCGACCAGCAGTCCGGCAGAACGTAGCTTCGCCAGTGTCCCACGTGAAGGCCGGAACCCGATGGATACGGGAACATGTCGAGGCAGTAATATTTCGGCCGGGGATCATCGTCGCGCGCCTCATGGAGCTTTTGATCGCGCCAGTATTCACGCCATTTCGGTTCGATTTCCTGATGGTTGTAAAAGTCGTCAGCCATGGTCCAACGATTATAGCTTGGGAAGCTCCGCTAATTTCCCATCGCTCGTCACGGAGGCGATGAGCGGGATCCACGGGCTCAGCGCTATTCCCACTGAACCGAATTCCGATGCTTGTCCATGGCAAGGTTCGCCAGCTTGTCCGCTTCCTTGTTCTTTTCGCGCCGAACGTGATGGATTTCAAACCTCGGAATGAGCGCGATCCAGCGTTGAGCGGATTCGTAAAGATGACGGATGATGTCGTTACGCACCTGGTATTCGCCGAGGATCTGTTTCACCACCAACTCGGAATCGGCATACACGACGAGTTCTTCACAACGGCTGAAGACTGCGCAACGAGCGGCACAGATCAGGGCGGAGTATTCGGCGTAGTTGTTCGTTTGAGTTCCGAGGAATTCGGCGATGCGGACAAAGCCGGGCATGTAAACACCGAGACCGGATTCACCAGGATTGCCTCTGGATCCTCCGTCGATGTAGGCCTCGAGCTTCATGCAACTTCAAAGGGATGGTCCATATTGTCCGGCGAATACAGAATGCGCTGGCACGCATCGCAGGCGATGAGTTGATCGTTCTTCCGAACCTCCTGGAAGATCTGCGGCCGCATCCGGACCTGGCAGACTTCGCAGACGTAATCGCGCGCGGCCGAAACCGCGATGCCGCCTCTCGCCTTGCGAACGCGGTCGTACCGGGTCAGGAGGTCTTCGGAGACCGCCTGCTGGATTTCCTTGCGTTCCTTGATGTACGCCTCGAGCGCGCTCAAGTCCTGCCGATTGGTTTTTTCGAGTTCCGCGCGTTCCTGGGTGACCCGCTGCTGGTCTTCTTTCAGAACGGCTTCGGCAGTTTTCATCGCGGCCTGGAGCGTTTCGAAATCGCCCATGAGGTTCAGGATCTCGTCTTCAGTCTTGCGGATGATCTGCTGCGCGTATTCGATTTCGTGTTGAAGGCCTTTGTATTCGACGTTGGTCTTCACATTGAGCATCTGTTCGCGGTACTTCGAGATTTTCGCTTCCACGGCCGCCACCTCGCTCTCGAATTTCTTCCGGTTGGCCTGATTGGATTTGATTTTTTCCTTTGCCGAATCGAGCGAGGCACTGGCGGACTTCAGTTTTTCGTCAAGAGCCTTGGAGATGGCGGGAAACTTGTCGATTCTCGCCCGTATTTCCTGAATGGAGAGGTCGATGGATTGAAGACGGATCAGCTGCTTAAGATCGGAGTTCATTCTTGTTTTTTGGAGTGGGCCCAGTAGGACTTGAACCTACGACTGCCCGGTTATGAGCCGGGAGCTCTAACCAACTGAGCTATGGGCCCAAAAAGAATTTCGGATTTCGAAACTCGGATTCCGGAATCATTTTCCCTAAATCCGAAATCCGAAATCCGAAGTGCATTCTATCTTAATCGCGGCCGGTTCCATCGAGGAATGCGCGTAATCGACGGCTGCGGCTGGGATGGCGAAGTTTTCGCAGCGCTTTTGCTTCGATCTGCCGGATGCGTTCGCGAGTGACTGCGAAGTTCTGCCCGACTTCTTCCAGCGTGTGCTCCGTGCCGTCCTCGAGACCGAATCGCATCTTGATGACGCGTTCTTCGCGAGGCGTGAGCGTGTTGAGCACCTGCTCGGTCATCTCCTTCAGGTTGATGTTGATGACGGCGTCCGCCGGCGAAACCACGCCGCGGTCTTCGATGAAGTCGCCAAGATGCGAATCTTCTTCCTCGCCGATTGGCGTTTCGAGCGAGATCGGCTCCTGCGCGATCTTCAGGACCTTCCGGACCTTGGACACGGGAATGTCCATGCGCTTTGCGATTTCTTCGCTGGTCGGCTCTCGGCCCAGTTCCTGGACCAGGGCGCGAGAGGTCCGGATGAGCTTGTTGATCGTTTCGATCATATGCACAGGGATACGGATCGTGCGGGCCTGATCGGCGATGGCGCGCGTGATGGCCTGACGAATCCACCACGTGGCGTATGTCGAGAACTTATAGCCGCGCCGGTATTCGAACTTGTCCACGGCTTTCATCAGACCGATGTTGCCTTCCTGGATCAGGTCGAGGAATTGAAGCCCGCGGTTGGTGTACTTCTTCGCGATCGACACCACGAGCCGGAGGTTGGCTTCGACGAGTTCACGTTTCGCGATCTCGGCCTGAACCTGGCCCTGCATCATGGTCTGGACGGTGCGCCGGAGTTCGAGAGCGGTTGATCGAGCCTCGTTTTCGATTTCGCCGATCTTCGCTTTGACGACCTTGATGTCCTTCAGGACGTTCTTGCGGTATTCCTTCTTGGTGTGATCCGCCTTGCGCTCCAGCCGGTTCAGTTCCTGTTCGAGCGGGCGAATCTTGTCGACGGTCTCCTTCATGACCGCCATCAGGCGCAGCTTCTCACCCATTGAGAACTCGAGCGAGCGTACGGACTGCGATAATTCCACGCGCGTCCGGCCCAGGGTCCATCGGGCGCGGCGGTAGGGCGCCTTCTTGGCCTTGGACATCGTGTCGAGTTTGCCGCGAAGGGTGTTGACCTTTTTGTATGTTTTCGCGATGTGATCGATGATGTCGAGCGTCTCCTGGAGTTTCTTCTCGATCTTTTCGTCGGTCAGCTCTTCGTCGCTGAACTGAATCAGGTCCTTGATGATGCTCGGATCCTTCTTCAGCTGGTCGCCGAGAGAAATGATTTCGCGAACGATCACGGGGGAGCGGGAGAGCGACTTCAGAACGGTCAGTTGGCCGCGCTCGATGCGTTTTGCGATTTCGACTTCGCCGTCGCGGGTGAGCAGGGGAACCGTACCCATTTCGCGCAGGTACATGCGGACGGGATCGTTCGTTTTCTCGAGGGCGCCCGGCGTGAGGTCGAGTTCGACGTCGCCGCCTTCGGGCATTTCGCCGCCTTCGAACTTCTTCTCTCCGGGGATTTTGTCGAGTCCGGCGAAACCCTGGTCTTCGGTATCGATGACTTCGATACCGGCGGTCCCAAACGCGGAAAACAGATCGTCCAGGTCTTCGGCGGAGGCGCTGATTTCGGGGGGGAGAAGGTCGCTGACCTCGTCATAAAGGAGGTAGCCCTTTTCCTTGCCCATATCGATCAGTTTTTGCACCTCATCTGTATATTTGTCTTCGAGTCCCAATTGATCCTCCGTCTTATGAATGCCCTAAGTTAGTCAATAAGCTGTTCCCGCGCCGGTTCAAGGCTTCAGGCTCTTAATTTTCGATTTTTCTACAGCCACTTCCATGAGTTGTCTCGCCAGGTCGGGCGGCGCGGCCCCGGAGCCGTATTGTTTGAGTTGTTCACGGATCTCCCTTTCTTTTTTGACGAGTTGCGTTTCATAGAGTTGTGCGATCGACGACAACGCCTCTTCGGCAGTGACGCGGGCAAATGGTTCAAAAACCGCGGCTCGTACTTCCTGCCGCAGTTGTTCATCTTCCAAAGACCCCAGAACATGCTCGATGTTCCTATCGGGGTTCTGCACAAGTCCGGCAATGACCGGATAACTCCAGGCGCCGGCCAGAATGCCCGAGCTCAGGAACGGCTCGATATTCCGGGCGGCCTCGCGATCCTGCAGAAGAGCGTGAATCAACTGTTTTTCCGAGTCCTTCAACGCCGGTTTGTTCACGGTCTGCTGGGCCAAGACCCTCGGCCGGGGTTCGTTCCGGCCTGGAGTCAAATTCAGCTGTTCGAACAGAATCGCCTCGGGGACCTTAAAACCTTCAGCGACGGCTCTGGCGACTTCGAGCCGTTCCACGCGGTCCTGAATCTTGACCACCACCTGGAGAACATCGCGAACTGCGGTCCCTTTCATCCCAGGGTCGGTGAGGTCGTACCGTTTTCCGGCATCGGCGATCAGGTACTGCCAAAAATATGGCGCCTGGGTCAGGAGCCGGCTATAGACCTCCCGGCCGTGTTTCCTGACGAAATCGTCCGGATCCAGCTTCTCCGGCAAATGCAAAATGCGGACGCGCAGCCCCTTCGCCAGGAGCAAATCGATCGAACGCCGCATGGCATTCTGGCCGGCGGCATCCGGATCGTAGTTCATGACAATCTCGGGAACATATCGGGCCATCAGCCCGACTTGCTGCTGGGTCAAACTGGTGCCGCACGAGGCGACGACGTTTCCAATCCCGTTCTGGTGAAGACTCAAACAATCGAAATAGCCCTCGACCACCACCATCCGCCCTGCCTTCTGCGCGGCCTCGCGGGCGAAATGCAGGCCATACAGGACGGACGACTTCGCATAAAGAGGCGTCTCCGGCGAATTCAAATACTTGACGTCATCGTACCCGAGCGCGCGTCCACCAAATGCAATTGGCTTGCCGCGGTCGTTCCAGATCGGAAACATCAACCGGTGGCGAAACCGGTCATACACTTCGCCTCGGTCGTTCTTCAGGAAAAGTCCGGAGCCCACCGGATCTTTCGGCTTCAAAATCGACAAAAGCCCGGACTTCGGAGCGTATCCGAGCTGAAACTTCTCGACAAAAGCGGACTCGATCTGCCGTTTCTGCAGGACCTGCCTCGCGGCCGCTGCCTGTTCGGAATCGAGCGCCTTGTGGAAATACGCCGCCGCGCGCTCATTCGTTTCAAAAAGGTGCTTTTTCTCTTCGGCCTTCCGGTCGTCAAAACCGCTGTCGGATGGAAGAGGAACCCCGCATTTTTCGGCAAGGATATTCAACGCTTCGCGGAAAGAAACGCTTTCGATCTCCTGCACGAAGGTAAAGACGTCGCCTCCCTTGCCGCAGCCGAAACAGTGAAAGATTTGCTTCTCACGATGAACGGAAAACGAAGGTGTTTTCTCGGCATGGAACGGACACAGCGCCTTGAGCGTGCTGCCAGCAGGCTTAAGAGTCACATATTCCGAAACGACCTTGACGATATCGGCAGCATTGCGGACGGTTTCGGAGAAATTGTTCATTTGCCTGCCGAGGACCGAGAAAACGAAATCAGATAATGTATACGTTTTTAAAGAAATATATCAAGGGCGAAAACTCGCGGAAACGACGTCTTTACTATGGGAAAGCCTCGGCCGGAGGGCGAACCAGACGCGGATGCCCAGAAGGACGGCCAGCAGTAATCCGTACCGTATGGGGTTGGTCGCGTCGAGTTTGACCTTCCAGACATAGTGAATCACCGCGGCGATCCCGCTGATGTAGATCAAACGGTGCAGAAGCTGCCAGCGCTTCCCTCCCAAACGTCCGATCCACTTTTTGGTCGAAGTCAGCGCCAGCGGAATCATCAGCACGAATGCGGTGAATCCCATCGTTATGAACGGCCGTTTGGGAATGTCTTTGACGATTCCGGGCCAGTCCAATGCCTGGTCGAGCCAGATGTAGGTGATGAAGTGCAGAATTCCATAGAACAACGCGAACAGGCCGGTCATCCGGCGGAATCGAACCGGACTCTGCCACCCGGTGATCCTTCGGATTGGGGTAATGGCCAGCGTGATCATGATGAACCGAAGCGTCCATACGCCGGTCCCATTCGTGATGTCTTCGACGGGGTTTGGGCTGAACTGAGCGGTAAATCCCAGATACAGGAGGTAGGAAATGGGCGCCAGACATGCCAGGAAAACAAGCGGCTTGGCGACCCACCACTTCCAGCGACGATTGGCCATCAAAAGTTCTTTCGAAGATCCATTCCGGAGTACATGGACGCCACACGGTCCGCGTATCCGTTAAACATGAGCGTCTTACGGTTCTTGACGAGGTCGACTCCGATACGTCGCTCCTTCGCTTGCGACCACCGCGGGTGATCCACTTCGGGGTTCACGTTCGCGTAAAAGCCGTACTCCGTTGGACGTTTCACGGCCCAGGTCGTTGCGGGCATCTGATCGGTAAATCGGATTTTGACGATGGATTTGACGTTTTTGAATCCGTACTTCCACGGAACCACGAGCCGGACCGGCGCACCATTCTGGCCGGGAAGGGGTTTGCCGTAGATACCGGTGGCCAGCAGTGCCAGAGGGTTGTTTGCTTCATCCAGGCGCAGGCCTTCTTTGTAAGGCCATTCGAGGTGGTCATTGTCGTCGAGACCGGTCATCTGGTCGGGTCTCAAAACCGTCGTAAACTCGATGAATTTCGCCGAAGGAAGCGGCTGCAGCTTTTTGACAATCTCGGCGAGCGGGACGCCGGTCCACGGCAAAACCATCGACCACCCTTCCACGCACCGGAACCTGTAAATCCGGTCCTCCGGCTTCAAGCCCTTGAGAAGGTCTTCGAGCGCGAACGTGGCAGGCTTCCGGACCATCCCTTCAACGGCAATGCTCCACGGTTTCGTCACGAACCTGCCGACGTTCTTCGCGGGCTGGTCCTTCTTGTTGCCGAACTCGTAGTAGTTGTTGTAGGTGGTGGCGTCCTTTTCCGTGGTTGGTGGTTCGTCCGTGTCGAACGGTCCCTTCGACGCCATCAGCGCCGACGGGAAAAACGAAGCTGCGGCAACGGCAGACATCGCTTTCATGAACTCGCGCCGGTTTCGATAGATTTTTTCGTCGGTGATTTCAGATGGATGTAGGTCGTTGGGTCTTTTGATGAGCATGGGTCAGGGATTTTACCACGGCGGTGCGGTCAATCTCGAAGGGTAACCACCGTTACTCCCCGCCCACCCTGATTCTGACTTGCGGCCTCAAAGCGTGACACGTGGGGATGAGACGAGAGGAACTCGGAGATCGCCTGACGGAGCGCACCCGTGCCTGAACCGTGGACAATTCGAACCTCCGTCATCTGCGCGAGGAACGCATCATCCAGGAACTTGTCGGTAAGATCCAGGGCTTCATCCACTTTTCGCCCGACAAGGTTGATCTCATTCTTCTCGAGCTGCTTTGAAGAGATCTGCACCTGCACATTCTTTGGAAGCGGGATCGGCGCACGGACAACGACTTCCACATCCGACTCCGGGCGCCGCAACTTGATATTCCCCGCCTGAACCTCGATGTCCTCGCCCCTGATGCGGGTCACTGTTCCGGTTACCCCCATCGAAAGGACGCGCACCAGCGAACCCTCGACGATGGGAAGGTTGTCTTGCTTTTCCGGGACCGGGGCAGCATCGGAACGTTCGACTTTGTCGCGTTCCCGGCGGATCTCCGACGACGCGTGCGCCTTGACGTTGGCCAGCTTCTTCTGGAACTTGCGCGCGGCATCCTCACTGACCGCCTGCAACTCCTTCGACGCGCGATCCGTCAATTCCTGAACGATCCGGTCGAGCCGCTTTTCGACGCGCGCAATTTCTTCCCGGTGCTGGGAGGTCAGATCGTCGAATTCTTTCTGTTTCCATTGCGCGAATTCGCGGCGTTCGATTTCGAACCTGTCCTTTTCGTTTTCGAGATCCGTGATGCGCCGGCGCAGTTCCGCGACATAATGCGCGGCCTCGACGTCGCCCGAATCAAGGTAGCTGTTGGCCGCGATCAGGACGTCGGCGGGCAATTGCATCCGCTCCGCGATTTTCAGTCCGCTTGAAGCGCCGGACAGTCCGTGGATGAGTCGATAGGTGGGTTGCAGGGTCAGTTCGTTGAATTCCATCGCGGCGTTTGCCACTCCGGGAGTTGTTTCGGCATAGAACTTCAGCCGGTTGTAGTGCGTCGTCGCGATACCCATGGCGCCGATCTCGCGAAAACGCTCCAGAACGGCCTTCGCCAATGCGGCACCCTCGCCGGGTTCCGTGCTGCTGCCGATTTCGTCGAGAAGGATGAGGGAACTCGCGGTCACGGACTCGATCATCGAGCGAATGGCGAGGATGTGAGCGGAAAACGTACTGAGATGATTCGTGATGGATTGTTGATCGCCGATGTCCGCCAGTATCCGATCGAACAGCGGAAGCGTGGCCTCATCCGCAGGAACCGGCAGACCGGACTGTGCCATCAACGCGAGCAGTCCGACCGTTTTCAACACCACGGTTTTTCCCCCGGCGTTCGGACCACTGATCACCAGGATGCGTCGGGTCGAATCCATGTCGAGGGAAACGGGCGAGATGGAAGCGTTTTCGCGGCGGAGATTGTCTTCAAGCAAGGGATGCCGCGCCTTGATGAGGCTGATCAGCGAACCCTTCGCGAAAGCCGGGCGCGTACAGTTAAACTCACGACCAAAGCGGGCCTTTGCGAAAACCAGCTCCAGGTATGCCGCCAGGCGGCGGCCGTGTTGAATGGGACCGGCGCTGGCCTGGATCAGATCCGTCAACTCCGCGAGGATGCGGGCGATTTCGAATCGCTCTTCCTCCTGAAGACGAACCAGTTCGTTGTTCATCTCGAGGACGGCGAGCGGTTCCATGAAGACCGTGGCGCCGCTGGACGAGCTGCCGTGAACGATTCCCTCGATCGTCCGCTTTTGTTCGGCCCGCACCGGAATCACAAACCGGCCATTGCGAATGGTGATCACCTGATCCTGCAGCTGTCCCGCCAACGCCGGGTTCTTCACCATCGACTGCAGGCGGTCGGTCAGCCGCGTTCGGGCGGCATTCAACGCTCTTCGAATACGCGCCAGTTCCGGACTGTATCTCTCGTCGATCTCGCCGTTTTGGATGGCGCGGCCCAGTTGTTTGCCCAGTTCACGGAGGTCGGGGAGGCCGTGCGCCCTTGCGGCGAGGCGGGGGAATCGTTCTCGATCGTCCTTCCATCGAACGCGAAGACCTTCCAGCATGCTGAGAAAGCTCTGGACCGCTTCGATTTCGGGGACCTCGAGAATCGATCCGGTCACCGTCAACTTGTGCAAAGCGCCGGAAAGCAGCTCGATGTTGCTGAATCCCACTCGAAACTCACGCAAGTAGGTCATCGCTTCGGCAGTAATCGCGTGCTCTTCATCCAGCGACGGCCCATCCGTCGAAGGCTGCACCAGGCTCAAAAGCTCGCGGGCGGCGTCCGTGGACGTATACCGGGCAAGAAGATCCTTCAGACGATCGTATTCGAGAGAGTGAAGCGAAAAATCCATGGAGCTACTGCCGATTGATCAGGCTGGCAACCACGGCGGCGCCGTAGCCATTGTCGATATTTACAACCGTAACGTTCGAGGCACAACTGTTGAGCATGCCGAGCAGCGCGGCCACGCCGCCGAAACTGGCTCCATAGCCCACGCTGGTAGGAACGGCGATGACCGGCGCCGAAACCAGTCCGCCGACAACGCTGGGCAGCGCGCCCTCCATTCCAGCAACCACAATCACGACGCGCGCGGCGTTCAACCGATCCCGCCGGTCGAGCAGCCGGTGAAGGCCCGCCACCCCGACGTCGTAAAGAGAGTCGACGTGATTTCCCATCACGTTTAATGTCACGACGGCTTCTTCGGCCACCGGCATATCGGAAGTTCCCGCAGTGATCACCAGCACTTTCCCTTTACCCAGGATCCTGTCGTCTTTACGAACCACGATCGCCCGGGCCGCCTCGTGGAATTCCGCCGCCGGAACCAATTCTTTAACGCGGACGAAGTGTTCGGTGGTGGCCCGCGTCACAAGGATGTTGTGGTCGTGCCGGTTCATGGCCTCGACGATGCGCGCTACTTGATCGGCAGTCTTGCCGCTGCCGAGGACGACTTCTGGAAACCCGACTCGAAGGGTTCGGTGATGGTCGACATTCGCGAACCCGAGGTCTTCAAAAGGGAGGCCGCGCAAACGGTCCAGTGCCTCGTCAGGAGCGAGCTGGCCCGACTTGAAATCCTGGAGGATGCGGAGAATCTGCTGTTCGGTCACGGTTTTTCCGAACCCTGGCCCAAGAGGCGGCCCGGGTGGTTTTGCTCACGCCAGTCGTTCGGTTAGTTCGCGATAGCACTCCAGCGGCCGGTTCGGACCTTCCATCGGGTCGCGAAAGAGCGCCTGGAGATCCCGGCGCGAGATCCGCATCTCCAGGTAAGCCCCATAAAGCCTTCGTCCCAACGCGTATCCGAGCAGTTGTCCAAGCATATGAGTCGTCCGGGTTGCCCGATTGCCATCGATCGCCAGCTTCAAGGTTTCAAAATGAGAAGCGGCAGGCCGCCGGACAGGATTCAGAAGCGACAATACCGCGCGTGCAAGTTGTTCATTGTAGCCGATCTGGCCCAGAACACGCTTTGACAATGACTCAATGCCGTCGCGGGACGAATCCAGAAGCTTTGAACAGAAATAGCCCAAAGCTCTTTCGATGACGGTCACGAAAAACTCGTCGGCGGCCGGACGATCCGACGAGGCCGGGAGGTCGCCGCGGCAGAATTGGTGGATGAAACGGGTGGATTCTTCAGTCGCAGCGGAGAGCTGCAGGCGGTGAATGAAGATGGAGTTCAGTTCCGGAACATACGACGTCCCGCTTTCCTGAAAATGATCCAGCGCCAGCCGTACCCGGATCGGGGGGACGGAGAATCTCGCCAGAAACTGTGGCAGTTTGGATGGCGACACTTCCGAATACACTCTCGGCAGTGTCAGCGACATGTCGTCGCGTTTGAGATCGACAAACTGCATGGTGATGTCGATGAGCGTGTGCACGAATTCCGTCCACACTCCGGTGGCGTCTTCATCGATGCATTTGCGCAGGTACTGGCGGAACGATTCGTACTTCTCGATGGGTGTCGCATTAAAGACACAGTACTGGCCATGATCTGTCAGACGCACCGACCGAACATCCTCGAGACCGCGCTTCTGGAGTTTCCAGTAGACTTCATCGACGTTCTGAAGGATGACCGCTTCGTTTCTGGAAATGCCCCGCTCCGCCAGCGCAGCCCGGACCCGGCGAGGCAAGTGCTTCGACGCGAGGTGCGACTCGCCGAAAACGACAACGAGACATCGCGATGGATCGTGTTCAATGATGCGGGCAATTCGGCGGGCGGTCCGGTGATCGCGGCGGCCGATGCTGCGCATGTCGTAGCGTGGATGACAGTCCACTCCATAAATGGGAACGCCAAGTTCGCGCGCGGTATGGAAGAGGAGCGAATAGCTTTTCCAATCGCAGCCCCAGTCGTCCTGGTAATGGATTCCTTCCAGAAACGCCGGTTCCGAAATCCGTCCTGCCATCCAATTGTCGAGAATTTTCTGATGACGCGCAAAAACGCACTCCACGCCCAAAGCAATGTTGGAGTTGCGCTTATGAAGGTCCCGCACGAACGCCGATGCGAACTCCTGAAACCGGGACAAGGCGTGGTAGTCCCCGATCCAGACAAGGTTCGAGGCGGCCGCCCGATTCAGGACATCGACAGGATCGCAGACGTCGGCATATGAAGCGAATTCGGTGGCGAAGTCCTCGATGTACTTATGACTCGACGAGACATGAAACTGCCCGATTTCCCGGCGAATCCTCTGGACAGTCGCCCGTTTGATATCCGCAACTTCTTTAATTCTCTTCTGCGAGTAGCCCATGCTATTTTGGCAGGTTGCAAGTACCGTGCCAGCCTGCATTCTTAGACCGATGTGAAGCCGAATACGCGAGACCTTGAGTGTTGATTTGGCGCAAGTTAAAGATTACGCTTGAGATGATCAAATTCGAGCACACGGTCTTCGCCCTGCCGTTCGCTCTGATTGGAGCTTTGCTGGCGAGCGGCGGGTTGCCGTCGCGGTGGCAGATGGGTTGGATCATCACGGCCATGGTCGGCGCCAGAAGTGCGGCGATGGCGTTCAACCGGCTGGCGGACGTTCGCTACGACAGGCTGAATCCGAGAACCAGGGAACGGGCCCTGGCGAATGGAACATTGACGACTCCATTCGTGGTCTTTTTTACGATCGCGATGTCCGCGATTTTCGTGCTCGCGGCCTGGGAGTTGAACCCTTTGTGCTTTTACCTTTCGTTCCCGGCGTTAGGGGTTCTCTTCTTTTACTCGTATACCAAGCGGTTCACCGCGCTGAGCCATCTCGTGTTGGGATTTGCGATTGGCTCGGCTCCTCTTGCGGCGTGGCTGGCAATCCGGGGGGCATTCGGCATGGTCCCGGTGCTTTTGAGCGGCGCCGTGACGTTCTGGATTGCCGGTTTCGACGTGATCTACGCTTTGCAGGACACGGAGTTCGATCGGCGGTCGGAACTGTATTCGCTGCCGGCACGGATTGGGATTCCAGCCGCTCTGCGATTCTCATCGTTGTTTCACGTTCTGACCGTGGGATTGCTGCTGGCGACGGCGCTGCTGACGCGTTCCGGACCAATTGCTTTTGCCGGCATTGTTGCCGTCGCCGGCATCTTGTTTTGGGAACACCGGATCGTGAAGCCGGATGACCTCAGCAGGGTCAATGTGGCTTTCTTTAATTTGAACGGCTACGTCAGTATTCTTCTGCTGCTGACGTTCGCAACCGACATCCTTGTAAGGTGACCATCGAATGTCCTTAATGCTCATCGTTCCACCCGAACGAACGCGCTTTTATCAACTGCCGGCCATCGATCACTGGAATGGCCTCTATCACGCCAACGCCTTCGATATTTTCATACTCGTTCCATACCTCGTCATCCTCACGATTCTGGCTGTTTATGGCGTGCATCGCTATCACCTCGTCTATCTGTATCTCAAACACAAGAACAAGGTCGCTGTTCCCAAAGGCAAATGGAGCGTCCTTCCAAGAGTCACGGTTCAACTGCCGATTTATAACGAAATGTATGTGATCGACCGCCTGGTGGAAGCCGCCTGCCGGATCCGCTATCCGCGCGAACTGCTTGAAATCCAGGTTCTGGACGATTCGACCGACGGGACCAGGGAGATTGCGGCCGCGGTCGTGGACAAGCATCGCGCGCTGGGATTCGACATCAGCCACGTCCACAGAGCCAATCGCAGTGGATTCAAAGCGGGAGCGCTCGAAAACGGTTTGACAATGGCGGCCGGCGAGTTCATCGCGATCTTCGACGCGGATTTCATTCCGGCCGAGAACTTCCTCGAAGACGTGGTCGACTATTTCACAGATCCTGAAGTCGGCATGGTCCAGGCACGCTGGGGACACATCAACCGCGACTACTCCCTGCTGACCCAGGTGGAGTCCGTGATTCTCGACGGCCACTTCATGATCGAACACGGCGGGAGACACTTGTCCGGGCGATTCTTCAATTTCAATGGAACCGCAGGAATATGGCGTCGAACGGCGATCGAGACGGCGGGTGGTTGGGAGCACGACACGCTGACCGAAGACACCGACCTCAGCTACCGCGCTCAAATGGCCGGCTGGAAATTCCTCTATTTGCCGCACATCGTGTGCCCGGCTGAACTTCCTGTGGAGATGAACGCATTCAAAACGCAACAGTCGCGGTGGGCGAAGGGTCTGATCCAGACCGCAATCAAACTGCTTCCGCGCATCCTGAAGAGCGATCTGCCGCTGAAGATCAAAGTCGAAGCGTTTTTCCATCTCACGGCCAATATTTCCTACCCGCTGATGATCGCGCTTTGCTTCCTGTTGCTGCCGGCGATGATCGTCCGGTTCAACCAGGGCTGGTTTCAGATGCTCTACATCGATCTTCCGCTGTGGCTTGCCTCCACAGCGTCCGTATCGATGTTTTACCTGGTCTCGCAAAGGGAGTTGTATCCGGACTGGCGCACCCGTCTGCGATATCTTCCCATGCTGATGTCGGTAGGTATCGGCCTGTCGGTGAGTAACTCCAAGGCCGTCATGGAAGCCTTGCTCGGCATCAAAACGAGTTTCCGAAGAACGCCGAAGTATCGAATCGAGAGTCGAAAGGATCGGTGGGCTTCGAAAAATTATCTCAAGGGAACCGGCGTCCTGCCTCTGCTGGAACTGGCCCTCGGCGCCTATTTCGCTCTCGTTGTGGTCTACGCATTCACCAACCAGAACTATCCGACGATTCCGTTCCTGATGCTGTTCGTCATCGGCTTCACCTACATGGGCCTGATGTCCCTGCTGCACGTCACACTGCATCGATGGCTGCGCGGACTCTAGTTCTCACGCTTTTTCTCTGCGTCGCCCTGGCCGCGGTTGAAAAGGAGCCGATCCAGGAATACAAATCACGCCGCGACCACATTGCCGAGAAGGCGAAGGATGGCGTGGTTGTGTTGTTCGCGCTGCCTGAAGAGGACCTGGTCGAGTACCGGCAGGACCCGAATTTCTATTACCTGACCGGCTTCGACCAACCCAACGCCATTCTGCTGATTGACGCTTCAGCGAAGCCTGCCCGCGACTATCTTTTTCTCAAACCGCGCGATCTCCCTCAGGAACGATGGACGGGCCCGAAGATCGGGCCGGGTCCGGAGGCCGAGAAACTGCTGGGGTTTCAAACCGTTCAGATGCTGAACGATTTCCCGGAGATTCTGAAAAGGGTTTCGGCAAACAAGACGGTTCATACCTTACGTGAAAACTTCGATCGGGTGCGAGGCGTGGTTCCCGGGGCCGCGGTCGAGGATGTGACTCCGGCAATCGCCGAATTGCGCCAGGTCAAGTCGCCAACTGAGATTGCGCTGCTCGACAAGGCGGTGCAGATCACAATGAAAGGCCTGCATACCGCCGCCCGAACCGTCTCACCGGATGTCTGGGAATATGAGGTTGAAGCCGCGCTGGAATTCGAGTTCCGCCGGAACGGCGCGGAAAGGCCCGGCTACCCCTCGATCGTCGGATCCGGGCCGCTCTCGACTGTTCTTCACTACGACAAGAACGCCCGAAGGATGGAGGCGGGCGACGTCGTCGTCATCGACGTTGGAGCCGAGTACAGCGGCTACGTCGCCGATATCACCCGGACCTTCCCGGTTTCCGGCAAGTTTTCACCCCGGCAACGCGAAATCTACCAAATCGTTCTGGACGCTCAGAAAGCCGCGATTGCCGAAGTCAGACCCGGCGCCACCTTTGCCAAGATCCACGCCGCGGCTTTCAATTACATCAAGTCGAAGGGCTACTCCCAATACTTTATCCATGGCACCAGCCATCACATCGGCCTTCAGGTTCACGACGTCGGCAGCACCACGCGCCCCATGGAACCGGGAATGGTGATCACGATTGAACCCGGAATCTACATTCCGGAAGAGAAACTCGGCGTTCGCATTGAAGACGACCTCCTGATCACCGCGAGCGGGAATCGCGTCATGTCGACATTTCCAAAAGAAGCGGCAGAGATCGAGAGCCTCATGTCCGCTGCCCCAAAGCCAAAGCTCCAGTGAGACCGCGTTGAGTAAACATTTCAGAACCACGCCTTCAAACACGCCACATCGCTGAAATCCAGGACCATCGTGCATTTCTGAACGGGTGCTTCCGTGGTAGAATCTTCGGTTTCAATCACGTTAAGGAGTCTGTCTGTAATGATTCAAGCAACCCAACTGCGCAAAGGAAACATCATCATCCATAACGGAGAACTCCACCAGGTGGTGGATTACACGCACATCACGCCGGGCAACTGGCGGGGAATGGTGCAGACCAAGCTGCGCAGGCTGAGCACGGGCGCCATCATCGATCACCGGTTCCGTTCGGAAGACCGCCTGGAAAAAGCTGTCGTCGACGATCGTGAGATGGAATTTCTGTACAGCGACGGTTCCGATCATCACTTCATGGATACGGAGACGTTTGAGCAGACGCATCTCAGCGAGGACATGCTTGGCGAAGCAGTCAACTACCTGACCCCCAACATGAAGATCCAGGTGCAGTTCTACGAAGGCAAGCCGCTTGGAATCGATCTTCCGGCAACTGTCGATCTGAGAGTCGTGGAGACCGAACCCGGAATGCCATCCGCAACGGCAAGCAACGTACTGAAGCCGGCCACACTCGAAACCGGCCTGGTTGTCGGAGTGCCGCACTTCATTACCGCCGGCGAACTGATTCGCGTGGATACGACAGAGGGCAAATACGTCGAACGTGTCCGGAACTAAAATGTTCTGTGTCAGGGGAGCGGGGGCGGAAATCACCTCAGGACGGCGATCAGTTCGTCTTCGTCATCGGCAGAAATAGTACGGAGATCCAGAACGACCCGGCCCTCCTCGATCCTGACGATCACGGGCGGCTCCGAGTGACGGAGCCGCTTTTCCAGTTCCGCATCCGATAATCCGTCAATCTTCAACGCCACTCCCCAGGAAGGCAGATAGGTTTCCGGCGCTGAGCCGCCGCCCACCAGGGAGGTCAGCTGCAGGACCAAGGCCGCTCTCCCGATCCGTTTCGCAAGCGATTCGGCGCGCTGCTTCAGTTCGCCTTCGGAAGCCCGGAGCATGCGCCAGATCGGAATCTCGTCGAGCGTGCCGGTCAGGTAAGAGAGAAGCACGGATTCGAGGACAGAGATCGTCAGCTTGTCGACACGGAGAGCCCGGAACAGAGGGTTCTGCCGGATTTTCTCCACGTAAAGCTTCTTGCCCGCGATGATGCCCGCCTGCGGGCCGCCGAGCAGCTTATCTCCACTGAAGCAGATCACGTCGACGCCGGCCCGGACGCTGTCCGAGACGACGGGCTCGTCCGAAATCCCCATCGGCTTGAGGTCCAGCATGGAACCGCTGCCCAGATCTTCGAACGTGGGGATGTTCTTCCTTCTGCCCAGGGCGACGAACTCGTCCAGGGTGGGTCTTTCCGTAAAACCGGTCATTCGGAAGTTGCTCGGATGAACGCGCAGCAGAAGCCGGGTATTCGCGTCGATCGCCTTTTCGTAATCCTTGATGCGCGTTCGATTCGTCGCGCCGACTTCGCGAAGCCGGGCGTTGCTTTTGGCCATCACCTCTGGAATCCGGAACGATCCGCCGATCTCGACCTGTTCGCCGCGCGAAGCAATCACTTCACCGCCTTCGCCCAAAGTGTTCAGCACGAGCAGCACTGCCGCGGCGTTATTGTTCACAACGATGGCCGCTTCGCAATCGAGCAGTTGACGTAAGAGCCTTTCGATGTGCAGGTCACGCTTTCCGCGAACGCCATCGTCGAGGCCGAACTCGAGGTTCGAATAACCGGTCGAGACTTCACGCAGGTGATCGATCGCGGAATCCGGCAGCGGCGCACGGCCGAGATTCGTATGCAAGACCACCCCGGACGCATTGATGACGCGCCGGAGCGAAGGCTGGAGGGCTGCCGAAAGCCTCTGCGCCAACGCCTCGGCGATCCGAGCCGTCAGATCCGCGCGCGGGATCACCCCGCTTCCCGATGCGAGCTCGTGGCGGGTGGCGTTCATCACTTCCGCCAGCAGGCGGGAGCCGAAAGGCGTGTCCAATACCCTTCGGTATGCAGCCAGTTCGGGCGCTTGAAGGACGTCGTTGACGGGTGGCATTTGCCGTAGTGCTTCCATGCGGTTCGCAATGGTAACTTGATTTACAATTGCGGCGCAAAGCGGATGAAACGAAACGACCAATTGCTAGACCGTCTCGAAGACTCCATCAAGAGACTGAAACTGGAGTTCGACATTTTCTTCAACGGCGGCTCCGATCACTTCCCGCAAAAGCTGCACGAACAAATGGACTGGGAGATCAAACGCCTCTACAACATCCGGGCGTTGACGTACGCACAGAGTTTCCGTCTCAATACTCTGGCCACGCGGTTTAGGGTCTACAACGATCTCTGGCAGCGGAACCTTCGCCTCCTCGAACAGGGCCGCAAACCGGCCTACGGCGTGCGTCCGGAACCGGAGAACGCGCGAAGAATCGAAGTTCCGATTTTTTCGGAAGGCGACCAGGAATCGATCGATATCCTGTTTCAGGCGTTTTGCCGGGCCCGCGAACGGACCGGCAATGAAGCTCCGATCGACCCGCTCAAATTCAATGATTTTGTCGCCGGGAAGCTTCGAGCGGCGAAAGCGGAAGTGGTCTTCATCGTCAGCACGGAAGACGGAGACGTTCATCTGAAAACGCGGGTCATCAAATGAGACCAAAATATCTGATTCTTCCGTTGTTCATGTTTCTTTGGGCGGCGCCGCTCCAGGCCTGGCCGGCGTCGACATATCCGCGTATTTTCAGAAACGCCCAGCGCGCGCTCCCCAAAGCCCTGTCGACGCTGCTCAAGGACTTCGATGCGGTCCTGAACGAACCTTGCCAGACGATCACCGTGGAGGAAGCGTCAAAGAAGGCCATCACTGCGTTTTCGAAAAAGAATGCCGATCCCGCCATTTCGGTGGCCGCCATGCGCGACGCGGGTTGCGCGGTGGCTGCGATGAGCGATCCGCAGTTGGACGCGCTGGTGAGTTCCAACGTCTCGAAGTTCGCCGTTGTGTTTTACGGCTATCACGACTTCATCAGGGCCGGAAACCTTGAGGCCTTTCTGAAAGCGCGGCGTGAAGAAAGTCAGCGGCTGCTGAGCCGGCTTCGGCGATCGTCGCAGTTGCCCGATCGCAGGGACACGGTCGAGAATTCGCCTGATTTTGGAATTGCCTCCATTGCTTTTTCGCACGCTGTCACGGACGTAGCGAACGTGTGGTATCACATCTGGAAATCCTCGAACGGCGACCTGAACCCCTAACGGAGAAATACGAGTGAAGAGAATCGAACGCGCGTTGATCAGCGTGCACGACAAGACCGGTGTTGTCGAATTTGCACGCGGTCTGGCCGCCTTGAAAGTGGAACTCATTTCAACCGGCGGCACAGCCAGACTTCTGTCGTCCAACAACATTCCCGTTCGAGAGGTATCCGACCTCACGGGCTTCCCTGAAATCCTGGACGGGCGCGTGAAGACCATCAACCCGAAGATCGCGGCGGGACTGCTGGCCATTCGCGAAAACGCGGAACACATGCGCCAGGTCCGGGAACACCAACTGCCACTGATCGATCTCGTTTGCGTCAATCTTTATCCCTTTGTTGAAACCGCACGAAGACCCGGCGTTCAATTCGACGAAGTCATCGAGAACATCGACATCGGCGGGCCGTCCATGCTGCGTGCGGCGTCCAAGAATTTCCAGGATGTGGCGGTCGTGACCACACCGGATGATTACAATTCCGTTCTGACGGCCCTGCAAAACGGCGATGGGGTGCTCGATCGCACCATGCTGTTCGATCTCGCCCGCAAGGCGTTCCTGTGCACGGCTCGGTATGACGCCCAGATTTCGCAATACCTGTCGCGGATCGGCCGTCCCGACAGTGTGTTTCCGCCGAACATCTTCATGGACTTCGAAAAGGCCGCGGACCTGAGGTACGGCGAGAATCCGCATCAGCACGCGGCCTTCTACAGGTGGGGAGGCCAGGCCACGCACGGTCTGGCCGCCGCGAAACAACTGCAGGGCAAGGAACTTTCCTACAACAACCTTGTGGATCTGGAGGCGGCCTGGAATCTCATTCGTGAATTCCAACAGCCTGCGTGCTGCATCATCAAGCACACGAATCCGTGTGGGACCGCGGTTGGCGAAACGCTGAGAGAGGCATACCTGAAAGCTTACGAAGCCGACAGCGTCTCTGCTTTTGGATCGATTATTGCGCTGAATCGCGTGATGGACCGTGAGACGGCGATCGAAGCGGCCAAACTTTTTGTCGAAGCGGTCATCGCGCCGGAGTTCGAGGCCGGGGCGCTCGAAGTGCTGGGTGCAAAGAAGAACCTTCGCGTTCTTTCTGCGGGCTCAATGGCGAGTGGTGCCGAGTGGGCGCGTTACGAAATCAAGAGGGTGTCGGGTGGCGTTCTGCTTCAGAACCCGGACGATCAACTCATGGGTCTCAACACGCGCGTTGTGACAAAGCGTGAACCGACAAAAAAGGAATGGGCCGACCTCGAATTTGCCTGGCGCGTCGCGAAACACGTGAAATCGAATGCCATCGTTTTGGCGGAGGATGGGAGAACCGTAGGTGTGGGGGCGGGCCAAATGAGCCGCGTGGAATCGGTAAGAATCAGTATCCAAAAAGCTTATCCGACATCAAAGGGCTCCTCCCTGGGGTCTGACGCATTCTTCCCGTTCCGCGACGGAATCGATGAGGCCGCCAAAGGCGGCGTCACGGCCATCATCCAGCCCGGCGGCTCGACGCGCGACGCGGAGACCATCGAAGCCGCCAATGAACACGGAATGGCGATGGTTTTTACGGGACTGCGGCACTTTAAGCATTAGGGCGGATTCGTCCGAAATGTATAATGACCAAAGTCTATAAATATCAACGGATGGCTTATGAAGAAAGTTCTCCTGGTGCTGCTGGTCGTGGCGATCACAGTCCCGTCCTACGCTCAAACCAAGTCTCCGCGAGCCGAAGCCTATCTTCACTTCTCAAAGGCACGAATCGCCGCGGAGTCGGGTCAGTTGACCGAGGCGATTAACGAGTACAAGAAGGCGCTGGAGCTGGATCCGAACAGCTCGTTGATCTACTCCGAGATGGCCGACACCTACCTTCGGTCGCAGCGTGTTCGCGACGCAGTCGACGCAGCACAGAAAGCGGTCAAGGCGGATCCGGAAAACGTCGACGCCCACAAGATTCTCGCATCCGTCTACACCAACATGATCGGTGACTCGAACGCCAGCGCACCAGTGACGGAAGATACTGTTAATCTGGCGATCCGCGAATTCGAAGAGATCGTCCGCATCGATCCGACCGATCGTCAGTCCTATTTGATGCTGGGTCGTTTGTATCAGGTCAAAAACGACAGCAAGAAAGCCGAAGAAATCTACACGAAATTTCTCGGGATGGAACCGGGTTCCGGGGACGGCGTTACCGCGCTCGCCCGCCTTCACATGGACGCGGGAAACAACAAGGAAGCGGTTTCGCTCCTTGAAACCTTCGTCAAAGAACACACCGACGCCGATCGCGCTCTCGAGGCGCTGGCGCAGGCGTATGCCAGCGCCGAACAATTCGACAAGGCCGCCGCGACTTATCGAAAAGCTCTCGAACTTTCACCGGACGATGTGGACCTGAAGAAGGCGCTGGCACAGGCCCTGTTCTTCGACGAAAAGTTCGACGAAGCGTCAGCCCTCTATCTCGAACTGTTGAAACTCGATTCCAACGACGGGCTTGCCCTGCTCCGCCTGGGGCAGATCTATCGCGAACAGAAACGTTATGCCCAGGCGCACGTGTACATGCTGCAGGCGATCAAGAATTTTCCGGACAGCATGGAAGTCCAGTTCAACATGATGCTTCTGGAAAGAGAAGAGGGGATGATCGAAGAGGCCAACCAGCGCACCACCGACATCCTGAAAAGAACCGAGCATTCAAACGGCCGATACACCGAATCCGAAAAACAGAATCGCAGGATGTTCCTCCGCCATCAGGCGCAGATGAATGACTCTCTCGGCAAATACGATGAAGAGATCAAGGCGCTCGAAGCCCTGAAAGCCATCACGCCGAACACCGACGGGATCATCGACAAAAGCATCGTCGACGCCTATCGATCCGCCAGGAACCTGGACCGCGCCATTGCGTATTGCGAACAGGCCCTGAAGGAAAGTCCCAATTCCGTGCCGTTGAAACTGGTTCACGCGGACATGATTGCCGAGAAAGGCCGCGTCGACGAAGCGATTCGCTCGCTGAAGGAAATGACGAAGGGCACCGAACAGGACATGGACGTTCTCGGTTCGATGGCGAACGTCTACCTGCGGGCCCGGAAGTTTGACGAGGCGCAGACGGTCGCGGACACGATCGTGAAACAGTTTCCGCAGGAGTCGAACGCCTGGTTCCAGCAGGGTTCCATCTACGAAAAACAGAAGAAGTTCACCGAAGCCGAGAAAGCCTTCCGAAAAGCCCTCGATCTCGAGAACGATAATCCTGCCGTTCTCAACTATCTCGGCTACATGCTCGCCGATCGCGGCGTGAAGCTCGACGAAGCCGTGAACATGATCGAAAAAGCCCTCAAAACCGACCCCACCAACGGAGCCTATCTGGACAGCCTGGGCTGGGCCTATTTCCGCCAAAACAAGCTGGACCTTGCCGAAGAATACCTGAAGAAAGCGCTCCGGTTCGCCGCGACAGACCCGACCGTCAACGATCACATGGGCGATCTCTACTTCAAGACCAAGCGCCTCGAAGAGGCCAAAGCAGCCTGGACCAAGTCGGTTCAGCTGAGCACGGACCCTGAAGAAATCGCGAAAGTTAAGAAGAAAATCGACGATCTGAAGGGTAAAGTCGCCAAACCATGACAAATTCGGTGTCAGGCACCACTGACACCACTTGCTCCTAAAGGTGTCAGTGGTGCCTGACACCGAATTTGTCTGAACCAGTACCCACTTGACAGTGTCCTACCAACAGACAACGATGGCCGGGTGACTCCCGTAGCCAAGAGGGCAGGCGAAGAAATCGACTTCGAAGCGGCCGCACGCGAATGCCGTCCGTTCCTGCTTCAGATCGCGGTGGCGTCCACCCGGAATCCGAGCGATGCCGAGGACGTCGTTCAGGAAGCTCTCCTGCGCGGTTATCGAGGCATGAAGGGGTTTCGAGGTGACTGTCCGCTGCGCATCTGGCTGTCGCGGATCGTGGTACGGGTCGCGATCAACCATCATCGCAGCGTGGCTCGACGTCTGAAGCGATGGGTCTTCTTTGGCGACATGGAATTTCCGTCCGACGATGGGACCATCCACGAATACGATCCGCCCGACCCGCTGCGCGAATTTGATCGAGAAAGGATGCTGGACGTGCGCAAACACGTGAAGCGGCTGCCGGACGAGTTTCGGCTGCCGCTCATGATGCTCGCCGTCGACGGCATGACGGTCCCCGAAATTGCGGCTGTTCTGGAAATTCCGGAAGGCACCGTGAAATCGCGGATCTTCTATGCCCGCAAACGGCTGAACGCAACGCTCCGGACGAAAAAAAGAAGATGAACGTCGACTGTCATTGGATCGAAGAAAACCTCGAACGCCTGGCCTTCGAAGACGACCGGCTCGCCCAAGGCCACCTGGCCGTCTGCGCCCATTGCCGGGAACAGATCGAGAGCCTGAGAGCGATCGACCCCATGGTGAAACAGGTCTTCGAATATGACCTCGCCATCGCCCGAAGCCCAAAACGGCGGCGTTCGCCGGTCCTGATTGGAGCTTTCGGAACAGCGATCGCCGCAGCGCTCCTTCTGATCGTCGCGCAGGTTCGTCAACCGGCCTCGACGCCGGGCACTCCTGCTCCGCCGGCGATGACATCCAAGATTCCTGCGCCCGAGCCCGCAACATCCCCCAAAATCCAGAATCCCGGCGCGGTCACCGGCCGGGCCAAACCCGAAGCAACTGTGCCGGACCGGCCGTCGAGTGTTCCGCGCGAGGCGCGTCAGGCCGACAGGCAGGCTCCCGAATTTCTGGTCACCGACCTGGCAGGGTATTCGCGCACGCTGAACGATTACCGGGGATATGTTCTGATCTTCGGTGTGTGGGATTCCAAAGATCCGCAAACTGCGGCGAACCTTGAACGGGTCTACAAGTCTGTTAGCGCGAATACGAAAATACGCGTTCTGGGAATCTCCGAGGACCGGGAAGTCAAACCTGCCAATACCACTTTTCCTTCGGCGGTGAATCAGGGCTCGCAACTTCTGGGCGGCAAAGCCGGCGATATCGTCGTTGTCGACGCCAATGGGACCATTGCGTTCCGCGGATCCCTGCGGGACGAGTCTTCCCGCCTTCTCCGCTCAGTCCAATCGGCTCTTACAGCTCTTGGAATTCAGAAGTAACAGCAAGCAGACAAGGGCTTCGCGACGAGCCGGCGATCGAGCCGGCGCGTCACGAAATCGTTCTAGAAAACCAGCCGCATGCTGAATTGGGCGCGGCGGGCGTTGGTGCCGTCGGGGAATCCCTGGGACTGGTTGCCGACACCGAGACCGTTGCTCGGCGTGAGAACGAGAGTGTTGTTGCCTGCCGAGTATTTCTCCGTGTTCACAAAAGTATTGGAAACATGGTTGAACACATTGAACGCTTCGAAGTTCACGTACAACTTCACCTGGTCGTTGAACGGCAGGAGCTTGCTGATCCGGGCGTCCGTTCGGAACACCCTATCGATGTCCAGATTGGAGAACGGCTCGAAGGGAATACGGTTGCTTCCTCCAAAACCGTTGAGCGTGGTGGTAAAGGCTGCCCCGGCAAACGGCGAAGTCACGACGCGGATCGTCGTGGTTGCCGGCTGAGGCGAGGCTGCGGTGGTGATCTGCGTCAGTTGCCAGTTGTTGATGAGGAATTTCGCAGCGGCCGAGTCGTTGTGGGAGAACGTCGGCTGAAGGATGCTCGTGAATACCAGACGATGACGCTGATCCAGACTCGACGAGCCTTTATCCTGACTGTAGCTTCCATTCGCTGTCGACCGAAGGGTGTCGAAGAACAACGCATTGCTTCCGCCGCCCATGTTCGCCGTATCGATGGCGTGGGAATACGTGTATGCAACCGAAGCTTCGACACCTTTGGACATGCGTTTTTTCAACTGGGCCGCAAGAGCGTCGTAATAGCTGCGGCCGCCATTTTCGACCTGAATCACGCGGCGATAGCGGGTATCGACGCGATTCGCCAGTCGATAGGTTTCGGTCGTGTAGGAACCCACCTGGTTACCGCTCGCATCGTTGACTCGATAGGTGACCGTCGGTCCCGGAGCGCCGATATTCACGTCTCGGTTTGTCGTGATCTGAACGCCACGGCTCCAGATGTAATTCAGCGTGAGCGACGTGCTGCCCGTCAGTTGCCGCTCGACCGCCAGATCCGCCTGCTGCGTATATGGGTTGCGGAAATCCGGCGAAGCGAACGTGATGTCCACGCTGCCCGTTGGCAGGTTCGCTGCATTCAGCGGCAGCCTGTTCGGAAAAACCGGGCCGGCCGCCAGATCGGACGCGTTTGCGCCGCTAAGCGAAACAGCGGGTTGATACACGCCGTTGGCAAGGAAGAGCGTTTGAACCAGAGCGCCCTGGAACCTCGCGTAAAACATTCCGTACCCGCCGCGTAAGACCGTCTTGTCGGCCACGGAGTAGGCAAACCCAAAGCGGGGAGCGAAGTTCTTGTTCGGCTTGTGGATCTTCGCCGTCTGAGGATAGTTGGCATTGACGACCTTCGGCTGAGGCAGGTCGCTGTAGTCGTAGCGGAGACCGAAATTGAGGGTCAACTTGCTCGTCGCGCGGAACTGGTCTTGCCCAAAGAACGCGTAATCCGACGTGCGGAAATCGAGGATCGGGTTTCCGATCGTCTGTGAGAACGACTGCCACCGTTTCGTGCCGGTGGTGTTGCCGGTGAGATCCAGCGCGAAGTTGGTCCAGGTGCCGTAGGAGTACGACCCTGCGCGGTTGCGCAGAATATCGAGGTAGTCCTGCGTGGTGGCGACGTCCCACCCGAACTTCATGTTGTGCGATCCGCGGGTCCAGCTCATGCTGTCGGCAATCTGGAATCGCTGCTCGCTCGGATTCAAACGCGGGTAGTCGGTGGCCGTCCCCAGATTCGACTGTCCGGCGACCGAAAGACCGACGGTCCCGGTCTGGGCCGGAATCAGATCGGGATTCACGTAGTCGTAGAGCCGGTCCTTGAACCAGCCAAAACGAAGTTCATTCACAATGCTGTTCGTCACAATATTGGTCCAGGATGCGCGCCCATATCGGGTTCGCACGGTGGAATTGGCGTTGTTACCGATGCCGTTTCCATTCGTCAGAACCGCCTGGGTCTGAATTCCGTTGGGAGAAAGCCATCGCAAACCGTTGAAGCTCAGGCTGACGGTGTTGCGCTCGTCGGCCAGCCAATCGACTTTTCCAAAACCCAATTCGGAGTTTGCCGTTCGAGGAAGAGTCTGGAACTGCCGATCGAGGAATCGCCGTGCCGCTTCGCATTGGGCGGCGGTGGCCGGCGCGGCGCACGTCTGGAGGAAATTACCGTTTCCATCAAAAAACTGAGGATTGATGAGGCGGTTAACGAGCGGGAAATTCCTTCGCGTGAACTCGACGTTGAAGAAGTAGAACAACTTGTCCTTCGCAACCGGTCCGCCAACACTTCCGCCGAATTGATTGCGTTTCTCGTCCGGATTGACCGTTGCGTAGCGGTCGCGGGCATTGAGGGATTGATTGCGGAAGAACCAGTAACCGGTGCCGTGAACGGTGTTGCCTCCGCTGCGGGTAACGGTGTTCACCACGCCCCCGGAAGCCCGGCCGAATTCGGCAGAGTATCCGTTGGTCAGCACCTGAAACTCCTGAACCGCATCCTGCGAGATCTGCGAAGAGATGCGGGTGCGTCCCGCATTCTCGTTGTAAAACTGATTGGTCGTGTCGTTTCCGTCCGTGAGGAAGGAGTTGCCTCCCGCAATTCCGCGGAAGCTCAACAATCCAAATGTGCCGTCGGGAACCACGGCCGGCGTCAGCAAAACAAAGGAGTCGACGCGGCGGCCATTGATTGGCAGTTCCTGGATCTGCGTGCTGTTGACGACCTGTGAAACGTCAACCTTGGACGTGTCGACGATTGGCGCTTCGGAAACCACGCTCAATTCGGTCGTTGCGCCGGCGACGCCGAGTTCGATATCCAGGCTGATCTCCTGACCGACCTGCAGGTCAATGTTCTTTGCGTTGTAGTCGGAAAATCCGGTCAGTTTCACCGTCACCGCGTAACCGGACGCCGGTACAAGAGCGGGCGCCGAAAACAGTCCCACTTCGTTGGAAATGAGGTTTCGGACGATTCCCTTCGATTCGTTGGTAATCGTTACGCTGGCTCCCGGAACTCGCGCGCCCGTCGCGTCATGGACGACGCCGGAGATATTTCCGAAACCAGCAGCCTGTGCAAAGATGTCCGGACATCGTGTCAGACATAGGAAGAAGAGCAGTGTGAAAATCCGTTTCATGTAAACCTCCAGACAAGCTGTTAGATCCCACCCATACGTTCAAAAGCGATTAAATCTTACCTGTCGCGGAATGGAGCGGCAAATTAAGAATCGGTTACTGTTCGAGGCGAACCAGGTCGTCGTAGGTCTCGCGTCTTCTGATGACGGAGTAGCGGTCTCCCTCGACCAGGACCTCAGCCACGCGCGGCCGCGAGTTGTAATTGGAAGAGAGGCTGAAACCGTAGGCGCCCGCGCTCATCACCGCGACCAGGTCGCCCCGATGAACGACCGGGACTTCGCGCTCCTGGGCAATGAAGTCGGCGGATTCGCAGACCGGCCCGACCACATCGGCAACCTCGCGTTCGGTCGTTTCGCGCACAGGCCAGATTTCATGATGGGAGCCGTAAAGCGCAGGGCGGATGAGATCGTTCATCCCCGCGTCAATAATGACGAAGTTTTTTCCGCCCTGGTCCTTCTTTAACAGCACCCGCGTCACCAGCACCCCCGCATTCCCCACAATGACGCGCCCGGGCTCCAGAATGAGTGTCAGGCCGAGATCGCGTGTCGCTTCAATCACCACGGAGGCGTAATTCAACGGCGAAGGCGGCTCCTCGCCCCGATAGCTGATTCCCAGTCCTCCACCGAAATCCAGGTACTGCAGGGTGATACCGCTCGACTTAAGCGTTACAACAAACGTGCGCAGAGCCTGGAGCGCCTCTTTAAAGGGTTCAAGATCCGTAATCTGCGAACCGATGTGGCAGGACACGCCAACGACCTCCAAGTTGGGCATCGTTCGGACGCGCTCATAGAGCTGTCCGGCTTCTTCCAGCGCGACCCCGAACTTGTTTTTCTTCAGACCGGTCGAAATATAGGGATGGGTCCTGGGATCGACGTTCGGATTCGTTCGGATCGAAATGCGCGCGCGTTTCCCCACGGAGCTGGCGACTTCCTGAATCACGTCGAGTTCGCCATTCGATTCAACGTTGAAAAAGAGGATGCCGGATTCGAGGGCGTACCGAACCTCGTCCGCCGTTTTGCCGACTCCGGAAAAAATGACCTTTTCGGCCGCGCCGCCGGACCGGAGAACGCGAAACAACTCTCCTCCGGAGACGATGTCGAAGCCCGTTCCCCACGAGGCGAACCGGCGCAGGATACCGATATTGGAGTTGGCTTTGACGGCGTAGCAGATCAGATGAGGGGCGGATTCGAAAGCCTCGTCGAAAACGCGAACATGACGCTCAAGCGTTCGAAGGCTATAAACATAAGCGGGTGTGCCGACTTCATCGGCAATGCGGTGAAGGGGAACTTCCTCGCAGTGCAACTCGCCGACGCGATAATCGAAGAAATGCATGGCGCATTATAGAACCGCGGATGAATTCGGTGGCAGGCCCTGTTTCATCAGGAATCCGGGGCCTCACACCGAATCCATGCTCTATTGCTGCTTTTTGAGGGCGTCCAGGAAGAACTTTTTCTGGTCCGCGGTAAGGATCTTGGTCACCTTCAACATCGTCCCGGCCGTCAGGGCATCCAGCCTGGCTCTGTCGGGCTGCCCCTGAGATTCACGGATAATCTGCTGGCGCTGCCGATTCTCCTCCGCATAGAGAGCCTGAATCTGGGCCTCCTGATCGGCGCTGAGCGCCGTGCCGGCTTCCTGCATGATGAGCTTCAATGCCCCGAACCCGCCGGCTCTCTTGACCTGATCGTTCTGGAATTTCTTGAAGGCGGCCTGCTGTTCGGGCTTCAGGGCCGCGGTCACTTTGTTTTGAAGCTCGGTGTTGAGACGAGTCATTTCGAGCCCCAACGGGCTGTTGGGAGGAACTCCGCCGCCCCGGCGACCGCCGCCAAAGCCTCGGCCACCACCACGTTCGCCAGCCTGGCCGCCTGCACCGGGCCGGCCCGCAGGAACCGCTCCCTCGGGCGCTCCTTCGGCTGTCGCGCGAGCGGCCGCGACTTCCGTGGGAAACTTCTTCTCAAGATCGGCCGTGTACTGTTTGATGTCCTTCTCGAGCATGTTGCTGAGGGCTTTTTCCTGATCCTTGTTCAAAGGAACGTTCGCATCGAGAAGAATCTTGCGGAGCTGCACCAGCCGGTCCGGCGGGGGCGCATTGTTGTTTCGCGGCGCGTCGCCCATACCCAGAAGCCCGCCAAAGCCGCCGTCGCCGGCGCCGCCTTCCTGTGCAAAGACAGGAACGGCGATCAGAACCAGTGCCAGTAGAAGAGCCAATCGATTCATCGGTGCTACCCCTTACATAGAAACGTGGCTGCCTTCCGGGGGAAGACAGCCACTTTTTTGGTCGCGTGAAGCTTACTAGAAATTAAAACGCAATCCGAGGTTAACCTGCCGCCAGTTTTGGGCGTTCGTGGGTTTTCCAAAGAAGGGCGAGGTCATCACGCCGCTGAAGTTGCCGTACTGCGTGTTATTCAGCAGGTTGTTCACATTTGCGGTGAAGGACATCGTCGGCCCTCGACTCGGTTGCTGACCTCGGCCACCGGGGCCACCGGGACCGCCCCTCTGGCCGCCGCGATCGCCGCCACCCGGTCCGCCGCCGGGGCCGCGCTGTTCGCCGCCCCCACCTCCGGGAAATCCACCTGGAAAGC
The DNA here is from genome assembly GCA_023265365.1 of Acidobacteriota bacterium. Taxonomy (GTDB): domain Bacteria; phylum Acidobacteriota; class Terriglobia; order 20CM-2-55-15; family 20CM-2-55-15; genus JAHFTY01. The sequence continues at coordinate 12,596 of JAHFTY010000010.1, read as the reverse complement.
CCCCGCCGCCGCGCTGCGGCTCGGCGAACGAGGCGAGGTAGGGATTCACTCCGTTTCCGGATCCGCCGCCACCGCTGCGTTCATGCTTGAGGTTGTAGGTTTTGCTGAAGTTCAGGTTGACGTTGTAATTGTCGTGCCCGATGCCGGCGTTGCGCGAGTATCCATCCGGCCGGTCGTTGATGGAGGTATCTCCGTTGTTGTCGCGGCCGGTCGTGATGTTGAAGGGCCGGGCCGAACTGGCGTTGATATTCAGCATCGTGAACATGTTTCCGAACGAGGCGTTCCAGAGGTTGCCGATGCCCTTCGCGAACATGTTTGAGCTTCGAGCCAATCCCATGGCGGAAGGCCATCGAAGGTTGATTCCTGTATTGAAACGGTGGCGCGTGTCGAATTGCGAGCGGGACCATTCCTGGGCCAGATTGTAGCCGTTCATCGGAAGGCCGAATGCGTCGTTCGTGTCGCTCCTGTTGTATCCGAGTCCGTAGCTCCCGAAGATCTGGAGATTCCAGATCTTTGGCTGGCTCTCGCGGAATCCGATGTTGAAATTGTTGGAGCGCGACTTCCCGGTCGACTCCAACTGATTCACGTTGCCAACGTTGGGGTAGAGAGGCCGCAACCGGTCTACCTGCTCCCTGGCCGCCGCTTTGACCGCGGCGTCACGGGAATTCAATCGGTCTTGCAGATCCTGCGAGATCGCGGTGCCCGGATAGGGTGCGTTCAAGTTACGGCTTCGGAACAGATGGATACCCCGCGTGGTATCCCACGAGAACGTGGTTCCGAATCCGTGCGGCCAGGACTTTTCCAGAGACAGCGATGTGTTTGCGTTATAGGGCGCTGTCAGATCCTCCGCACGCACTCGAATCGTGCCGGGAGTCGCCGCTGCTCCGGCCGGAGGGCTGGCTGGATCGTAGAACGGATTCGGAACGGTGATCTGGAGCTGACGCGTGCCGTCAAAGCGCATCAACTGTTGAACGTTGTTGATATTCAGCCGTTGATGAAAAATTCCTGCGCCGCCGCGGATCAGCGAGGTCTTGGTCAGTCCGAACGCGAAACCGATCCTCGGATCGATATTGTTGAAGTCCTTCAGATTCGTCTGGGATTCGTAACGCACGCCGCCGGAAAAGCTGAATTTAGGAGTGATTTTCCAGTCGTTTTGCCAGAAGACACCGAATTCCGTCTGTCTCGAATCCAGAATCGGATTTCCAGTTGTCTGCGTGAACTGGAGAGGCTTTCCAGCGAGGTAGTCTGCCAGGTTCGAGAAGGAATACGTGCCGGTGTAGTTGTTGTAGGACTCGCTGTGGTTCTTCACCCGGCTGATCTGCATGCCGGCCTTCGACGTCCACTTCGCCTTCGAATACAGCAGAAGGTTTCCGAATTCCAGGTTCCGGTTATTGCTGCTGTTCCGGTTCTGGCCGCCGCCGCCATTGAACGCGTCCAGAACATTGATCGTGATTCCCGCGGTCCGGGGCGTCTGGTTGCTCTTGTCGCGACCCACTTCAAAACGCATTTCGTGGACGAGCGACGTGCTCATGATCGCGGTCTCGCGAATCTGGATCTCATAGTTCGAGCTCTTGCTGTCGGACGCGCGCGAAGGAAGCGTGAATTCGCTGAGTCCCTGATTGGTGCGTTTGTTCGAACCATAGGAATAGTTGAAGTTCAGCACCTGGTTTTTCGTGATCGCGTACTGACCGCGAACGTTGGCGCCGCGATTGACGCTGGGATTGACCCACGACTGATTGAACGATCCGGTCGGGCTGATGCTGGCCGGCACCAGGGCTCGAATGACACCGCTGTTGTCCTGCTCGTTGTTGTTGGCGCGGAAGTTCATGGTGAGCTTGTTCTTGATGATCGGGCCGCCGTAGTTCGTATTGAAATTGCGGGTCTGATACGGTGGCCGCTTCTCGGTGGAGAACGGGTTGTTCGCGTTCAGCGATTCATCTCTGAAGTTGAACTGCATGTTGCCGTTGAAGTTTCCCGTCCCGGCGCGCGTGATGATCTCGACGCGGCCAAAGCCCAGGCCGCTGAATTCGGTGCTGTAGGGATTGTTGTTGATCCGGATTTCCTGAATCTGGTCTTTCGGAGGCAGACGTCCGCCGCTGAACCCGTCGATGACGAAACCGCCATTCCCACCGCCCGACTCGGCGCCGCCGCGCGATCCGGCGATCTGTTGCAGGTAAGCCGCCAGTTCGGTTTCATCGTCCGGCAGTTCCGCGATGGAGTCTCCGGCCAGCGTCGTTGTCGACAGGCTCGAGTCGGCATCGATACTGACGGCGTTGCTGTTTTCGGTCACGTCCACATTCGTCGCAAGAACAGCGAGGGTCAGCTTCACGTTGATGGGAGCCGGATTGGCAGCGGCCTTGACCGGTTGAGTACTGGTCGCAAAATCGGGGGCCGAGACTTCCAGCCGGTAATCTCCCGGATTCACGGCAAGGTCGAAGTCGCCGGTGGCGGTCGTGGCGCCTTCTTTGACGATCTTGTCGCCCTGCAACAGCTTCACTGTTGCGCCGGGCATGATCAGGCCTGAACTGTCCAAAACTTTGCCCCGAACCTTTGCCGATTGGGCAAAGCCGATCGTCGCGGTCAGCAGGATCATGGCCGCTATTAAGAGCTTCCGCATGTGCACGTAAATCCTCCATCTGGAGCCGGTCGCGGCCCAGCCTGTTCAATAAAAATATTTATTGCTTATCCGGTCGATTCGACTTGTCCGTGCGATCGCCAGACCGCGGCCCCGGCCGGCCACGCCCATTGTTCTGGCGCTGCGCCCGCACTTCTTCCCATTTGCGCCGCTGTTCTGCGTTTAAGATGGCGCCGATTCGGGCGCGGGATCGTTCTTCGATGGCCTTGAACTGTGGATCCACTTTCTCGCGCAGTGCTTTGAATTCGGGATCCGTCTTTTCACGCAGGGCCCGGAATTCCCCACGCGTTTCATCCTGGATTTTCGCGATCTGTTCCTTCTGGTTCTGATCGAGCCCGAGATACTGGCCCATACGGTCCAGGTCGCGTTTGGCGCGTTCCTGCGGGCTCAACCCGTGTTCGCCGCCGCGGCGGTCGCCGTCGTTGCCCGCCCTGCTGACGCGGGTCCGGTAGGCCGTGTCCAGCAGCGCGCCGGTGCCGATCCCGATAAAGAAGACGGAGAAGACGAGGATCTTTCCCAACGCCGATCGCGCGATCATTTCTGCTCCTCAAACCCCAGCAGTTGATTGACAAACTCCTGGTCCGGCATGTCCGCCACCGAAGACAACATCGCGTCCGACGGCCCCTGTTCCGCCTCAAGCAGCGCGTCGAGAAACCCGCGCTCGGGGATTTGAGGAATGAATAACTGAACCGCCAGGAAAGCAAGCATGAGGACAAGAGCCAGTCCAAACACGGGACGGCTGGAACTCGGAACGGCGTCCCAGATGGTGTAGTCGGCTGCCCGCGCCTCACGCACCCTGGCCATCACGCGCGTGTGGAAATGTGGATCGGGGGTAAAGACTCGTTTTTTTTCTTCGTCGAAGAATTCTTTAAGTTTTGTATCCATCTTTCCTGTTCCCCCTCAGCGTTGACCCAGAATGGCCGCCAGTTTCTTTCTGGCCCGAAACAGCCGGACTTTCACATTAGTCTGGGTCAACCCCATGGTCCGTGCGATCTGCTCGACGGACTGCTCTTCTATTTCCTTCAGAATCAACGGGATTCGAAGCTTTGGATCAAGACTCTCCAAAGCCGCTCGTGCTTTTCCGTAAGAGTCCACTTCCGGTGGCGCCACGGAGGCTTCCCGAAAGGCCTCAGGCCCGTACGTTTCCATGGCCAATTTGCGCCGCCGGTTTTTCCGCAACTCGTCATAACATGTATTTACCGCCACTCGGGCCAGCCAACCGGAAAAGTTCTCGTCCGGCCGCACCTGATCGATACGCGCAAAGACCTTCAGGAAAACGTCCTGGGCCAGGTCCTCCACGTCCTCTCTCGACCTGAAGAACCGGCTGATCAGCCTGAAAACCATCGGCGAAAACTGCTTGACGATGCTCTCCTGGGCTGTGCCGTCCCCACCCTGCGCGCGAACAATCAGTTCGCGATCAAATTTCATAGTCTCAATACGCCGATCTCTCGTTTGGGGTTACAGGTCACGAATTGTGGTGGCGGCCGATTCCCGCCGGCGGCTACAGGGATTTGGTACCACAGTCGGCGATGAATATCCTGAACAATTCGTTAATTTCGGGGAGAGCGGCCTGGCTGTACCGTGGACGCTCGTCATATTGACTGTTGAAGGCGATCAGGGTCGTGCCGGCCAGAGCGACGGCAGCGAAAGCGGCAGCCACCTTATTGGAGCGCACGGTCCCGATGCTGCCGCGAAGGATTGAACCGATCAGTTCTGAGAGGGTCGCTTCATTTTCCGGCACTCTCCACAAGCTCCTCGGCCTTGACGTTGAACTTGTCGTACACGTCCTTGGATACGACCTTGACGGCGGATGAAGCGGAGGTCCCGATATAAACACCTTCCGGAGTCTTGCTGTCTGATCCAAAAGCCAGACGCAACGCCTCCTTGCCGCCCTGCCTGAAGACGACTTCCATTTTCGGCTTGTCGAGTCCGTAAGCCCGCGCCGGCTTTGGAACATCGATGATGTCCTTCGCCTTGTCGAACTCAAGCGTGTTCAGCATTCCTGAAACCTTGTCCCATTGCAGCTTTTTTCCGTCTGCGGACTTCCAGTCGCTGCCGTCCTTTTTGATGACCAGGGTATCGGAACCCCGGACAATCTCGATCTGATCGGTCTTGTCGCGGTCGATCTGGGCAATCGACTTGTCGCGCCAGTCAATGACGGGCCTTTTGGACTTCTCGGCAAGGTCCTTGTCGATGATCATTGTGGCGGGACGCGATGAGTCCTTCGCGTAGTACTTGTCGGCTTCGGGCGCTTTGGCGATCAACAACTCCCGGTTGGCGTTCGCCTTCCCATCGTGAAGCGTGATCCGGATCTCGGGCTTGTCCAGGGCGGCGTCCGAAAAATCGGTGGCGCGGGCGAAACGAATCGAGCTGAGGAATGTGGTCATTTCGCTTGCGTCGGCTTTGGCGTCCACGGGCTTCTTGATCAACCAGTCGGTCCCGTTCTTCTGAAACAGTGTTTCCTTCGTTCCCTCAGCGATCGTGACCATATCGACGTCGTCCGCTTCGAGTTCGAGGACCTTCTTGTTGCGAAGGTCGGTCAGCGTCTTCTTGAAAATGCGGCTCCAGGAGCTGGGCGAGAGGAAGACGTCGTTGCTGTTGCTGAATTTCGCGTAGTTGTAGATCTTTCGTGGATTCTCGTCGCCGAAGAGCAGTTCGATCGTTTTGCCGTCCTTCGTCTTCGCGATGACTTTCAAACCCGGATCCTTCAATCCGAACTGGGCAAGATTGGCGCCATCGGTCGTGACCGTGTCTTCGCGTTCGATGCGTGGAACGTTGGTGGCCAGAAGTTCCCATTCGTCCTGATCGGGATCGATGCCCTGGGGATTCGCGACCTCCCATTGCTTCTCACCCTTTTTCACGCCGGTGATCGTGCGATCCGGAGTTATGAGGCTGATTTCGGCGATGTCCCCGGCATCGACGTTGATCGCCTTCTTTTTGGTGTCCTCTTCCTTCGCGTCCTTGCCTTTGTATTCGGCGAAGTACATGTAGCCGCCAAGGACGAGAAATACGGCAAGCAATGCAAGTGTGCCCTTGAACTTCATACCTATTTCCGGCGTCTCATCCAAACGGAAATGCCGGCGATCAGAATTCCGGCTGGAAGCAGCAGTACGAATGCGTAGTTCACCAGCCGTCCCTGGGCTTCTGTCAGCTCGAGCCGTCGATCGTCCGGGCTCTTGGGTTTGATCGAAATAAAGTTTTCGTCCCGCGCGAGCCAGTTCACCGTATTCGAAAACAGATTGCCGTTACCGGCCTGGCCGAAATAAACGTTCGAAGCGAAGTCGGAATCTCCAAAGACGACGAGCCGCGCTTTCTTCTTGTCCGCGGCATCCCTGGAGATGGCGGCCGCGATCGTGACCGGCCCCTTCACGTCTTTCCCGTCGTCGAACCGGGCCTGCGACCCCTTGGTGTCGGTCTCACCCCAGCTCCGTTCGTTGGTTTCGAGCAGTTTGTCGACCGTGACGCCCTCGGGAGCCGGCGACACCGGAGTGATCGAGCGGACCAGCGGAAAGAACGTCATGACCCGCATCGGTGCGGTAATGGCGTGCTGAGGGTAGGACGTCACCAGCGGGACGCCGGCGCTCATTCCAAACGCCCGGCCGACGCCGCTGGCATCGACGACGAGGTTGTCTCCGGGATCGACCCCCCACCGGTGCAGAAAGTCCTTGAGGCCGGTTGCCGGAGGCGGATCGAGAAGCATCATGACGTTGCCGCCGCCCTTCAAGTAGTTCTCGATCATCTCGACCTCATTCGGAAACAGCTCGGCCGCCGGACCGGCGAGAACGAGAATGGTTGCATCGTCCGGAACCTTGTTTTCGCTCGCGAGGTTGACGCTCTTCACGACATAACTTTCGCGTTCCAGGCCGCTTTTGGCCTGGCTGTATCCTCCGCGTTCGTTGTCGTCGATCTTCTTTTCACCGTGACCGTCGACGAAGTAAACCGTCTTTTTCTCGCCTTTCACGATTTTGGTCAGGTTGTTCGTGATGTCTTCTTCACGCAGCGGCTCGCTTTGCTTTTCGATCCGCTCGGTTTTGTCACCCATCTGCAGGATCAGCGTGCCGTATCGGAAGGACTCTCCCGACATCGGATTCTGGAACTCGCCGTACGCGGTCACCTGGGCCTGTTTGGCGGCTTCGGGCTGCTTATCCGGATCGATCCATTCGAAGGTGATCTTCTGATTTCGATTGTGAAAGAGATTGAGCAGGTCTTTCACCGGCGGATACTCGCCGCCGGGATAGAACGCCTTGATGTGCAGATTCTGCTTCACCTGGTCGGCCACTTTCGAAGACTCGTCCGAAAGGCTGTAGATCTTCTCGGTCGTCATGTCGACGCGTTTCTGATGCTGCGCTCCGAGGTAATTCACCATCGCGAGAACGCCGACAATCAGAATGACCGATGTCGCCGAATTGATTCCAAACCGCGTCGAACGCCGTCCGAGCCCCGCGCAAATCTCCTGCTGCTTCACGGCCAGGGAAGACACAACCAGAGCCGCGCCCAGGCCGATGGCGATGTAGAGGTAAAGCGGTTTCACGCCCGTTGTCCGGAGTGCGATCGTGGAAGCGGCGATGATGATCAGTCCGAGCAGGTCTGCTTTCTTGAGTTGTTCTTTCATCGTTATCCTCTCCACCGCAGCGAATCGATGGACCGGTATGTCAGGAACAGCGCCAGAACGATCAGGGACAGGTAGAAGATCACATGCGACGTCGAGAGCACGCCCTTCATGAAGTCATCGAGATGTGAAAGTATCGAAAGATAGGTCAGGATTCCCTTGGCCGGCTCTTCCGACCGCTGGGCCACGACGTCGACGAGCCAGAGCACCATGATCGTTCCGAAACTCAGGACTGCCGAAATGATCTGGTTCTCCGTCAGCGTGGAAATGAACAGACCGATCGCCAGCAACGACAGTCCGTACAACAGAATGCCCAGGTACGCGCTCGCGATCGGACCCGACGCCGGAGTGCCGTAAATGTAGAGCACCGCCATCGGCAACAGAGTCGAGGACAGCAGAATCGCGAAGAACGAAACCGCGGCAAAGAACTTGCCGAGGACCACCTGGAGATCCGTGATCGGCGACGTC
>JAHFTY010000010.1:0-4874 GCA_023265365.1 Acidobacteriota bacterium | reverse complement strand
CGCTCATCGTCTGCAGGAAGCCCCGGCTGATAATCCCCGGCATGTCGATCGGCATGGCGCCGCGGCCCATCTGCGCGCCTTGCATGGCCTGCATCATTGCGGCCTGCATCACCTGGGAAAGAATCGACGTAAAGAAGAGTCCCGACAGAAAAACGAAAATGGTGAGGACGACGTAGGCGACGGGCGAGATGAAGTACGTCCGCAGCTCGCGTTCAACGATTGCCAGCACGTTTCGCATAAGGATTCAGTTCTCGATTTCCGAAGCCGGCTCGGCGCCGGGCACCGGTTCGGTCTCAGCGGTTGTCAGTTTGATGAAGATATCTTCGAGGCTCATCGTCGAAGCATGCAGTTCCAGCAGGCCCCATCCGTTCTGAACGATCGCCTCAGCCAGTTCCCGGCGGACATCTTTCTTGAGCTCGCTCTCCACCTGGAAACGCGTCCGGCCGTCGTTTTGGGACAGCGTCTTGACGTTCGCCACACCGGAGACCGTTCGAATTTTCGAGGCAACTTCCGAAGACGGACCTTCGACCTCGATGGAAATACGGTCGGCACCCTGAACCTGATTCCGCAGATTCTGCGGCGTGTCGACCGCGACGATCTTGCCTTTATCGATGATGATCACGCGGTTACAGGTCTGCTCGACCTCGGGCAGGATGTGGGTGGAAAGCACCATCGTGTGCTTGCCGGCCAGTTCCTTGATGAGTTCCCGCACTTCATGAATCTGCTTAGGGTCAAGTCCGATGGTGGGCTCGTCCAGGACCAGAACGGGCGGATCGTTCAAAAGCGCCTGCGCGATCCCCACACGCTGCTTGTAACCCTTGGACAGCTTGGCAATGACCCGGTCCTTCACATCGGTGATGTTGGCTTTCTCCATCGTACGAGCCACTTCGCTGCCGAGATTCGAACCGGAGACGCCTTTGATCTTCGCGACGAACCGGAGATAGCCGGTGACCGTCATTTCGGTATACAACGGGGGATTCTCCGGCAGATACCCAATGCGCCGGCGCACTTCGAGAGGTTTCTCGAAAACGTCGAATCCATCCACGCGGACGCTGCCTTCCGAGGCGGGCATGTATCCCGTGATGATCCGCATTGTGGTTGTTTTGCCGGCCCCGTTCGGACCGAGGAATCCGAGGATTTCTCCTCTTTCGACCGTGAAGGACATACCCTCGATGGCTGTTTTCGAATTCGCGTAACGCTTCGTCAGGTTCTCGACCGTGATCAATGTTCCGCCTCCGTTTTCCTCTACAACCGGGCTATTCTAGCCAACGCACCGAAAGGAGTGAACCATGAACTACAAAAACCCCGGGCTCCTCTGGTCCGTCGATGAACTGAAATCCCGGATTCACGATCCCCGTCTGGTCCTTCTCGATATGCGCCAGCCGGAAGCCTACTCGAATGGCCACATCCCCGGCGCTCGAAGTTTCGATATCTTCGGCATCAGCCTCATCGACACGAAGCCTGAACCTCTGAACGCCTTTCTCTGGATCATCGAACACCTGATTCAGGCCAAAGGCGTCAACGTGGACAGCACGGTCGTGGTCTATGACGACATCGCCGGCATGAAATCCGCCCGGTTATTCTGGTTTCTCGAGTTCTTCGGCCACACCGGCGTCCACATGCTGAACGGCGGCCACAACGCATGGGTTGCGGCCCGACTTCCCCTGACCAGCGAAGCGGTGGTTGTCACCCGGCCGGGTAACTTCAAAATGAAACCTCAACGCGAACGGCTCGCCACAGTGGACGACGTCCTGGATAACATCAACAAAAGCGGATCCGTCATCATCGACACTCGAACCGACGGCGAATACACCGGCCAGATCGTGCGATCCGCGCGTGGCGGCGCCATTCCGGGAGCGGTTCATCTGGAATGGACGAAAAACCTGGACGACCACGGCTTCTTCAAGTCCGCCGACGAACTCACCGCGATGTACAGCGCGGCCGGAATCCATCCGGATCAGGAAGTGATCCCCCACTGCCATGGCGGTTACCGCTCGGCCCATACGTATCTTGCCTTGAGACTGATCGGCTTTCCGAAGGTGAGAAACTACCTCGGCTCCTGGGGCGAGTGGGGTAATAAGCCCGGCCTCCCCATAGTGCAAGTTGGTGTCAGTGGTGCCTGACACCGAATTTCCCGCCCCGTGCTAATCTAGTTCGTTATGCCGAAGATCACGATCAACGACCGGATGTACGAGGTTGAGAAGGGAAAGACCATCATCCAGGTAGCCGACGAAGTCGGTGTCCAGATCCCCCGATACTGCTATCACCCCGACATCGGCATCGAAGGGAGCTGCCGGATGTGCCTGGTGGAGGTCGAGAAGGCGCCAAAACTGGTGCCCTCCTGCGCCACCCCCGTCGCCGATGGCATGGTCGTCCGAACCGGCACGGCTCGGGTGCAACAGGCCGTCCGTTACGCCATGGAATTCCTGCTCCTCCATCACCCCATCGATTGCCCCGTCTGCGATCAGTCCGGCGAATGCTGGCTTCAGGATTACTACATGGCCTACGCGCAGCACGACAGCCGGTACCCGCTGGGCGAAAAGACCCGGCGACGGAAGGCATTCGATCTCGGACCTAAGGTAAAACTCGACCAGGAACGCTGCATCCTGTGCACGCGCTGCGTCCGGTTCACGAAAAACGTGACGCACACGAACGAAATTCAGGTTTTCAATCGCGGGCACAAAGCCGAGATCGGCATCTATGAAGATGCGCCCCTGGACAATCCCTACTCCATGAACGTCGTGGACGTCTGTCCGGTCGGCGCCCTGACCAGTTCGGATTTCCGGTTCAAGGTTCGCGCATGGTTTCTGCAAGGCACCACATCGGTGTGTGCCGGCTGCAGCACCGGCTGCAACAACCGCGTCGATCATTCCACGCGAGCGTTCGGCGGCGCCATCCCGGGCTACACGGCGACGGACGGGAAGATCTATCGCACCGTCGGACGACGAAACGTGGAGGTCAACAAGAGCTGGCTCTGCGATGAAGGCCGGCTGAGCTTTCACACGCTCGAACGCTGGCCGCGGCTGGTTTCCGCAATCGTGGATGGCCGGCCGCAGGACGCCGCGGTGGCCCTGGAGACCGCGCACCGTCGCTTCGAAGCGATCCGGCAGGAGAGCGGCGATAACGCCGTCGCCGCGCTCGGATCAGCGTCGAACACGAACGAAGCTCTCTTCCTGATGAAGAAGTACTTCAAGGACCGCGTCGACTTCCGGATCGGCGGGGAAACCGAGCTTTACCGGCAGTTGGAAGACGATCTCCTGCGGCGCCTCGACAAACACCCCAACACTCAAGGCGCCATCGACCTTGGACTCGATGGCGAACTGGGCGGTTTGCGCGGCTTGTGTGAGAAGGCGGAGCACAAAGAGATTCGTGCCATGTGGATTTCCTTTCACCCGCAACTGGTCGGCGACGACCCCCGGGAAAGCATCGCCGGACTTCGGCGGCTGATCGCCGCACTCGATTTCAGCGTCGTCAGCACCACACACGATTTCGACTGGGCCCGCAAAGCCTCGATTCTGATTCCGATGGCCGCATGGTCCGAAGAAAAGGGAACCTATACGAACTATGCCGGCCGCGTCCAGATCGCAAACCGGGCCGTCATGCCCGGCGGCGACGCGCTTCCGCTGCATGTCCACATGTCGGAACTGCTGAAACTTCAAAACATCCAGGTCACCCGAAATCCATCGGAAATTTTCGAGTGGCTCGGCCGCGAGGCATCGATCTACGGCAGCCTGGATTACGAGGCCATCGGGCTGCTTGGCGCCGTTCCCGGGAAGCGAACGGCCGATGAAACGAGGGAGGTTGTACGATGACGCCGGTGAAAGGCGGATACGCCGTCGATGTGCCCGTGATCAACGTCAGCGACCGGGCACGCCGGGAACAAGCCTCGGTGTTCTCGACGTTCAAAGCGTTCGGCGTGACATTCCGCCGCATGTTCCGGTCGCTCTTCAAAGGCGACATGCCGACCATCAGCTATCCCGAACAACAACGCCCCTACTCGGAACGCTTTCGCGGCACGCACATCCTCACCGTCCGCAACGACGGCAGCTTGAAATGCGTCGCCTGCTACATGTGCGCGACGATCTGTCCGGCCGAATGCATCTATATCGAGGCCGGCGAACATCCGAATCCGGAGATCGAGAAGTTTCCCCAACGCTTCGACATCGACATGATGCGCTGCATCTACTGCGGCTTTTGCGTCGATGCGTGTCCGGAGGAAGCCATTGTGATGAGTCGCGAACATCACCAGGCCGTGTACAACCGGAGTGACACGATTTACAACATCGAGAAGCTGATGCAGCGGCCTGGAATCGCCGCAAAGGGACCCGGCTACCGCCCGAATGTTCCGTTTGCGGAAGCGAGAATCTTCGATCCGGCCACCCAGAAGGAATGCCCGTTTCCGTCAGTCGTGGATGAAAGACATCCGGCGGTCCTTTACGAATCCCAGATCAACAAACGGCACTGACGAGACAATGCCTCTGAGCAAATTCCTGAACCCAACCCTGTACTGGCGGCGCGCTCAGGAAATCATCGCCAGACAGGTCCAACGAAACACCGACCGGCGCGATGCCGAAACTTTTCGCAGAGACTGGCCTCGGCTTGCTCAAAATCTTTACCGGCTGCCGCCGATTCGCCGGGACCTGGAACCGGTGTACACGAGTTACCTGAAAACCACGTCCAGCGCAGGAATGCCCGTCTCGCTGGAACTCGCAGCGCTGTTGTGGCTGATGGTGGAAACCCTGAAACCCCGCAGCGTGCTGGACCTGGGATCCGGCTTCAGCTCCTACGTGTTCCGAGTCGCGGCGAAAAAAATCGGCAATGGGGCAGCCGTCGTATCGGTCGACGACGCGGAACACTGGCTGGATAAAACACGG
>JAHFTY010000268.1 GCA_023265365.1 Acidobacteriota bacterium | reverse complement strand
CGCGGTTCCTTCGGCAGCGACTACTGGCACGATTGCGTCTACGCGCTCGACACGCTCGATTACACCACCTTGACTCCCAGCCTGACCACCGGCGCGGGATGCCCGGCCACAGGTCCCGCCGCGGGAGTGAATGCCCGTTTTATTGAAAACGTGGATTTCCGCGCGACCAAAGAAGATCCGCGGGATCCCGCGGTTCAGCCGGGCATGAAGCCGGTGAAGAGTCACGAGTACGTTGCCGGCGCCGACTGGGCGATCACCACAAACCTCAGCATCGAGATGCGTTACTCGTCCAAGCGCCTCGATCAAACCATCGAAGACATGGCGATCACGGACAACCTCGGTTTCTACATCGGCAATCCCGGAACGCAGTTCAACGATATCCTGCACCGGCCCGTGATCATCCCGAATGCTGCCGGCACCAACTACCTGACGACGGTCCCGTTCTGCGCGGAGTGTCCGGCATCCGTGAAGCCCATTCGCAAGTACGACGGCATCGAGTTCCGGCTGACCCGTCGCGCCGGTTACCGCTGGTACGGATCGGCAAGCTATACCTACAGCAAATTGCGCGGGAACTACGCCGGACTGACCAACACCGATCCGACCGATGGCGGCGGCGGCCGTCACGCTCCCAACAACGGCCGCGCATTCGATATCCCGACCATGACGTATCTGCCGAACGGGAAAATCGACAACGGCCCGCTCGCAACCGATCGGCCGAATACCGTGAAGCTGTACGGATACCTCCGCGCGCCATGGCTGGGTCAACAGACCTGGCTGGGGTTGTCGCAGGCGATCTATCAGGGCACGCCGATCAGTTCGTGTCTGCCCGTGGTGGGAAGCTCTTCAGCCTGCCAGTGGGCGGAAGGCCGCGGAAACTTCGTCGAACTCTCGCGCGATGCGAGCGGCAATATCGTGAAGAACGGCGTGACGATGAACAAACGCACGCCAGCCTACCTCCAAACCGATCTTTCGGTGCGGCATGAGATCAAGGTCAACAGCAACAACGAAAACCTCCACCTGGTTTTCGAAGGGACCGTTTCCAATGTCCTCAATCAACGCTCCGCGGTGGGCTACTACCAGTTTGTGATCCCGACCAACCTCATCAGTCCGACACGCGCATCGCGCTTCAGCGGCGATCCGCAGGTGGACTGGGGCAAGGTCATGAACGGCTATGACTACATCGCTGCCCTGAACGGTACGGGAGCCTTTGCGGGTGAGAGCAAGCTGACGCTCGCAAACCGGTACGGAATGCCGCAGATCTTCCAGACGGCACGCCAGATCCGGTTGGCCATGCGTTTCGTGTTCTGACGCAAACGACCTCTCAAGGGCTGAAGCGTTCCATCCGGCCTTCCTCGACCTGGGGAAGGCCGGATTCGTTTTTGGGACCGTTGCAGGTTCATCGGAGTCAAAAGTAACCACTGAAGTTGGGCCCGCTCTGTGACGATATCTAAGAGTGGAGAGACGCGATGGCATTCTTTTCGTGGAAAACCCAGGCTCTGGCTGTCGAGAAACCACGGACTGTTGAAAAACCGCCGGTGCTGGAAGGCTGGTCGGAGAACGAACTGGTTTCGGTCTACAACGCGGCGCCTGTACGGCATTTGAGGGCGGGCGAAACGTTCTTGTCCGATCTGGAGGCGAGTGAGTCCTTCTTTGTTCTTATCGACGGGTGCGTTCAGGTGGTTGTGAAATGGAAGAACCTGATGGGGCGTCCCGGGATGATCCGAAGAGGCGACTGTATCGCGCCATTGCCGAAGTCGCCGGGACTCTTGTATTGCGGCCAGGCCGTCGAGCCTTCCACGCTAATCGAAATCACGCCCACCATTTTGAACCACCTGTCGTTCGGGACGCAGCTTTCCATTTACAAGGTTGCAATGACAACGACGAGCAGGATCAACGCGTACATCCGCGCGGTGAATGGCGAAGTCACCTGGAAGAACGCAAGCCTGTCCTCATACATTGCCCGCTGCGAAACGAGGCGCGCCACGTCGGACACGGGTCGCGTCCGGGAGTTCATTTCGAATATTCCCAGGCTTCCGGAACATGCAACGGATCTCGCCATGAAGCTTCTTCAGGAAACGACGTCGGTGCAGGAGGTGGTTGAAGGTCTCAAACAGGACCCGAACACGGCGGGACTGGTGCTTCGCGCGGTGAACTCCGCGCAGTTCGGATTTAACAAGAAGATCGAAACGTTCTATCACGCATGCATCATCCTCGGTTTTAACAGTATCTATTCACTGATCATGCGTGATGCGGTGCAGTCGGCAATCGTTGTTTCCGAAGAGGCCGAACTGCTGCACACCCACGCGTGCCTGGCTTCGGCGTTGTGCTACGAGATTTCACTATGCAGCAGGGACGTTCACGGACAGACGGCGACGACGGTCGGTTTGCTACACGATATCGGCAAGGGTATTCAGATCCTGATGAAGCGCGCGCGCTGGCTCATGGACGAGTACGTCGATGCGCTGGATCCAGCCCGTCTGGGCGCGGACCTTCTGCGATCGTGGGGGTTGCCGGAGCGTCTTTGCTCGATCATTGAAAACCAGCGAATGCCCGAATTCACCGCGCCGGATCTGGTTCCTGCGGAATACCGGCGCGACGCCGGGGTGCTTCATGTGGCGCATGTTCTCGAGTCGTTGTTGCGAGGCGGGCATGAAGAGCCCGGCGCGGCCATCTTCACCACGGACTACATGGCGATGCTCGGAATCCAGAACCTGGCTCCGGCCGATCTGTTGAGCCAGCGAGTCCTTCCCTCGTTAAGGCGCAACGCCCACCGGCTGCCGCGCGAGATTCAATCCTTCGTTTTGGCCTGACCGGAATCGAAGCGTCCGGCTTTGGCCGGCACTCACCACACCACCCGGCGCTTCGCGTCCCCCTCTCGTTGAGACTCTTTGAGGATCTCCATGCCACGCCTGCTGGCCGGGGCAATAACGATCGATAGACTCAGTCCGGCTCACCAACCCGATGCCGGCTGCCCGGCCGTCAACTTTACGGCGAGGACGCCGGCTTCCGGCAAGGAGTGCCGAAAACCCTAAAGAAACTTCCGGAAGTGCCGATGTTTGTGGCGAGGTCGATTGAATGCCTTCACTTGCCAGACCGAAACAAAATGGAAAGGACCGGGTCGGGATCCACAAGGAGGTCCGATGAACGCCGGCGCGACGGTCGCAACCGAGGCTCTGCTGGCGAGGCAGCCCATTTACGAAGCCAATGGCCGCACTTTCGCGTATGAACTGCTGTACCGGAGTTCGTCGATCAACGAGGCGAGATTTCAGGATGCCTCCGCTGCGACAGCACAGGTCATCAATCACAGTTTCACGGAATTCGGGCTGGATCGGATCGTCGGGCGAGCCCCCGCGTTCATCAACATTCCCCGGGAATTCATCATGAACGGGCTGTGCATGTCCTTGCCCCCGGAGCGCGTCGTCCTCGAGATCCTGGAAGACACCGTCGTGGATGCCGCGCTGTTGAATGCCGTCAAAGACCTTTCGCGGCACGGATACAAGCTTGCCCTGGACGATTACATTTTCCAGGAACACTTCGACGTCCTGCTGCCCTTGTGTAACTACATCAAAGTCGACATTCGAGGCATGGAACGGAACGAGATCGCCGGAAGGATGCCGGCGCTGCGAGGCGTTGCGAAACTCCTTGCCGAGAAGGTGGAGACGATCGAGGAATTCGATTTTTGCAGGAGCCTTGGCTTTGACTATTTCCAGGGCTTCTTCTTTGCGCGACCCCACATTCTTTCGCAAAAGAAAGCGCCGATGAATCGCGTGGCGATTTTCCGTCTCGTCGCCAAGTTGCACGCAGCCAACGTCAGCACACACGATGTGGAAAACATCATCAGCGAGGACCTGTCGCTCAGCTACAAGGTCCTGCGCTTTGTCAATTCCGCCTTCGTGGGCCTCCAAAAACAGATTGAATCTATCGGTCACGCCGTACGGCTTGTCGGGCTGGAGCGGATTCGTCTGCTGGCCAGTCTGATCATGATGTCGAGCGTCGAGCAGAAGCCGCTCGAACTGATGAAGATGAGCCTTATCCGCGCCAAAATGTGCGAGTCGCTGTCCATGTACCGGAACTTCAAGAACAAGGAACTGTTCTTCACCGTCGGCCTGTTCTCCACACTCGACGCGTTTCTGGACTGTTCGATGCCGGAGGCCCTACAACTCCTGCCCCTCTCCGACGAGGTCTGCGAAGCCATCCTGAACTGGAAAGGAATGGCGGGCCGGATCCTGGAAAGCGTCGTTCTTTATGAAGAATGCCGATGGGACGAGTTCGGCCGCCCCGCGCCGGATCTGATCGTGCTGAGAGACGCCTATCTGGGCTCCATCGAATGGACCGAACAACTGCTGACGGAACTTCAATAGGGGGCAACTTCTTTCCGACTTGACGAGCGATGGTATGGCCAACCTTTCAGCGTCACTTTTCAGGGAACGTTGAGGCCGGAGCAGAAGTCGTCAGCGGAGGCAATGCTGGCGCACGAGACAGGTAGTACAGGCCGCCGACCTGGTGGAAGCCGTGCCTGTCCGAGACCCAAACATAGCTATTTAAACGGCAAACAGCACGTTGACTTATCTCAGAGTCAGGATGAGACTGTGCTCGGCTGGGAGGATGACGAGCTGACACAGGAACGATAAGGCTCATTGGCAAGGACCCGAGCCGTCTTCTAGATCCGTTATTCGTTAGGTTCCATGATTTCCCAATGGAGTCCCATCAATCAACATTCAGCGGCGGACCTCAAGATCAGGCTCTTCCGCTCGCTGTTCCACGGCCGGGATGACGTTTATCCGCGGCGTTTCGAAAGCCGGAAAACAGGGAAATCCGGTTACGCGCCGGCTTGCGCCAATGAATGGATTCGCGGCATCTGCGAGAAACCTCGAATCAAATGTACCGACTGTGTGAACCGCCGCTTTCTTCCGGTGACGGATGAGGTGATTCGTTGGCACCTGTCTGGAGTCGACGACAGTGGGCAGTCGTTTGTCGCAGGTGTTTACCCGATGCTGCAGGACGAGACGTGTTTCTTCCTGGCGGTTGACTTCGACAAAGAAGGTTGGCGTGACGACGCGGCGGCTTTCCTGGAGACCTGCAGCGGAATGGGCGTTCCTGCGGTAATGGAGCGATCGCGATCCGGCCGCGGAGGACACGTGTGGCTGTTTTTCGAAGAGGCCGTCACCGCCGCGGCCGCGCGAAGGCTCGGCTCATACGTGTTGACTGAAACGATGGAACGTCATCCGGAAGTCGGTTTCACTTCTTATGACCGATTCTTTCCAAACCAGGACACTCTGCCCCACGGAGGGTTCGGCAATCTGATCGCGCTGCCGCTCCAGAAGCAACCGCGCGACCTCGGCAACAGTGTCTTCCTGGATGATCAGATGGTCGCCCACGCGGATCAGTGGGCGTTTCTTTCGACCGTTCGCAAACTGGGCCGGACGAGAAGGAAGAGCTTGTGCGAGATGCCGAACGGCGCGGTCGTGTGGTTGGAGTCCGGCTTCCGCCGGATGAAGATGATCCCGAACCGATGAGCGGAGCGAATGCAAGCCCGATAGGGCGCAGCCATCAACTTTGGATGGCGCCGCCCTCGCGCAGACGCAAGGAACCTCCTATTGCTGCGGATCTGCCCGGCAGTGTGGAGTTGGTGTTTGGGAATGAGATTTACATCCCAACGGATGGATTACTGCCGGCTTTGCGAAACCGATTGATCCGCTTGGCAGCCTTTCAGAATCCCGAGTTCTACAAGGCCCAAGCGATGCGCCTGCCTACGTACGACAAACCGCGGATCATCGCC
>JAHFTY010000009.1:9330-45487 GCA_023265365.1 Acidobacteriota bacterium | reverse complement strand
TGGACGAACCGCGGTTCATGAACCTTTTCCCGGAAAACGTCATTCAATCGGTCCGCAACACCGTTGAACGCACACGTCAGGCCCCGGACCGGGCCGGGCGCGAAGCGGCGTTGAAGCCGCTGGGCGTTATGGTGGCTCGGGTCACGAAGGGCGGCGGACGCGTTGTGGCGGGAACGGATGCGCCCATCAATCCCTTCGGTCTCAGCCTTCACATCGAACTCGAGCACTACGTTGACGGCGGCCTGACGCCCTTTCAAGCCTTGCAAACCGCGGCGGTGAATTCGGCCGAGGCGCTTGGCGCGTCAGCGGATCTGGGAACGATTGAAGTTGGACGGCTGGCGGACCTCGTCGCCGTGGCCGGCAATCCCCTGCAGGACATTCGTGACGCGCGCAAAGTCCGATGGACGATGAAAAACGGCGAGGTATTCACGCTGGAACGCCTCGTCGGCAAACGATGATCTCATCGCAGAACACGGGCAGGCGCGCTGGCGGGAAAGCCGGTCCTGAATGAGGGAGTTCGCTCAAATGTCGGTCGCCTTCAACAAGCGCTGCGCAATCACGCGAACGCGTTCGAGTTGACCCTTGGCCGGAAACCTTTCGTAAAAGCCATCGTTGCGGAATTCGTCTTTCAGCGGGGCCCAGCCGCCGATTCTGTTTTCAAACACTTTCGGAGACGGTTCGACCAGCCAGGTCTCGACGACGTTACTGTTCTCAATCATTTCGCCAAGCACTCGAATCAGCGCCTTCAACGTGACACCCTGCGTAAACTTGTACTTGTCGTTCTCGCCCCAGATCTTTTCCATCACCTTGCGCACCGCCTTCAAGTAGTCGGCGATCATCTCGAAGACCCGTTCGGGCCTGCCTTTCAGATCCTTCATGAAGGCAAGCTCATGCTGTTCAATGAGTTTTTTCAGTTCATTGAACAACTCGGCCTGAAGGATCCATTTTTCCTGACGGCTTCGTCCGCCCAACCGGTTGATTTTGTACTGCAGCGGGGAGGTTCCTTCGTCGTACAGACGCTTCACCACCGATGCCGCGAGACGTGTCTTCTCGTCATACCGCCCGATGCGGTCCAACAGATCCACAAGATGCGAGCGGTTGATCCGTGTCTGTGTGGAATTGATGATGACGAACATCTCTGCGGCAAAGTCGGCGCTTTTGCCATCGAAAATGATGCAGGGCACGTCGATCTGCTCGAAGACCCCGGGATTCCGCTGGCCGTAGAACTGAAGGCCGGCAAGCCGATGTTGTCCGTCAATGATGAGGAATCCGGACTCAGGCTCATCGAGATGGCCGATCGATTCCATGTTGCCGATGGATCGAAATCGAAGCACATCCTCGGAAAACAGCAGGATGGTTCCCGGTATGGCGGGCTGAATCTCCGCCGACTCGTAAAAGTTGACGATGTCCCGCACCTTCCGGCGGCTTATGGAACGCTGGAACGCCTTCTCGCTCTTCTCGACGGAGCCGATGAACTTCGCGATCGGGTCCTCCGATTCGGGTTCCGCTTCGATGCGTTCGCCTTCGAAATAAAACCGGCTGCTGAACCGGACACGACTCAGAACATCCGCCCCCTTGATCGATGCGAAATAAAAGATGCCGTCCTTCTGCCGAATTCGCGTGGCGAGCATAGAACTCCTTGGGTTGTGAATTTGCGCGATAAAGATCCCGCCATTCTCACCGAAAACGTTGCCGGCGTAAACCGGCCTGCATGATTCGCTCGTCGAATTCCTGAAACCTGGCGGAAAGCGCTTTCCCCTTCTCGACGAGT
Organism: Acidobacteriota bacterium; assembly: GCA_023265365.1. Taxonomy (GTDB): domain Bacteria; phylum Acidobacteriota; class Terriglobia; order 20CM-2-55-15; family 20CM-2-55-15; genus JAHFTY01. The sequence continues at coordinate 43,716 of JAHFTY010000009.1, read as the reverse complement.
CTCGACGAGGAGGGGCTGTTCCCATAAGACGAAATCCGGGAAAAGCGTTTTCCCCTCCTCGACGAGGAGGGGTGGCGCGAAGCGCCGGGGTGGTGCTTTCAAGAAAAGGATCTTATTGGTCGAACCGCCCCGCCGCTCGGCGGCACCCCGCCTTGGCCAAGGCGGGGAAACCACGGTGTTCACTACAGGTTCATCTTCAGGAATTCGATCATGCGGCGCCACGCCAGTTCGGCGGAAGCCGGGTCGTATTGGGCGGGAATCGGCATGTTGACGGCGGTTTCGTTCGCGAAGGCGTGCTGGGCTTTATAGCGATGGAACTCGTAGTTCACGCCGGCTTCTTTGAACTTCTGTTCGAGATCATCGACCTGTTGGATCTTGAAAAACGCATCGTCGATTGCCCAGTGGCCCTGGACCGGCGCTTTGATCTTCGTGGCGTCGATGTATTCGAGCGGAGGAAATCCGTACCAGCTCACGAACGCTTCCGCTTCGGGAACGTGGACCGAGGATAAGAGCGTCAACGCGCCGCCCATGCAGAAGCCGGTCACGCCGGCCTTTCCGCTCGACGCTTTGAGGTATTGGACGGCGCCGCGAATATCCTGGCCGGCAGCGTCGCCAAAATCCAGGTTGTTCATGAGGTGTTCGGCTTCCTTCACCTCAACTCCGACTTTTCCACGATAGAGATCGGGAACCAGCGCGCGGTATCCGGCTTCGGCGAGGCGGTTTGCGACCCCTTTGATCTGTCCGTTCAATCCCCACCATTCCTGAATCACGACCATGCCGGGCGCGTTCGGGCCTGCGGCCGGTTCGGCGTAGTATCCCCTGCAGTCTTTCCCATCCGGACGTTGGAACGTGATCGTTTCGCTCATAAGCGGTCTCCGATGGCAGTCAGCATGATGTTTTCGGCGGTTCGAATCGCGTTCGAGGCGGCAATGCGCAGATTGTCCGCCACCGCCCACAGTGCAATGCGGTCGCCGGCTTCCTGGATCCGGCCGATGTGGATACCGTGTTTTCCCACCACCCCGATGGGCGACGGTTCGTCGTCAGGGGCGTGCACCACGAACGAGCTATCCGCTGCCAATGCGTCGCGCACCGCGTCCGCTTCGGGCGGATGCAGCAGTTCGACGAAGATCGAAAAGCAGTGCGAGTGGAATACCGGCGCCTGAAGCGTCGTCATCATCGGTTGGGGGAACGTGCGTCCCATCAGCCGGGTGAACTGCGATCCGATCGGGTCCTCGGAACGAAGCATATTGAACGCGAGTTGCCCGCCGAACACCTTGCACTCGACCGTCTGGAAGTTGAGCAGATTGACCGTCTGTTCCTGCAACTCGTCCACGCCGGCATTGGCGCGTTCGGATGCGGATTGCAGAACGGTCGCCGACGCGGTTCTCACGCCAAACACGTTGTGCAACCGTGAAAGCACCCGGGCCATCACGATTGCGGTGGGATGCGGATTCACGAAATATCCGCGGGGGCCGAGCGACGCCGTATCCGAAAGACCGCTGAGGAACAACTGGCCGGGACGTCCGCTCTGCGTCAGGTCAATGGTGAGTTCCGGAAAAGGCGCGCCGCTTCTGACATACGACGACATGATCTCCGGCCCGCAGGTAAAGAACGCGATGTCCACGTCCTCCAGCGAGCCGGGCGAAATGATCTGCGTGATCTGAAGGTCGCCCGCGAATTCCTGGAGCAGGCCGGCGTATTCCTCGGTCTCGAACGGGATGAGCCGTCCGAGCGGAAATCCGCCATCTTCGAGCAGTTCTTTCAGTTCCCTGCCCAGCAGCGATGTAGAGCCTACGATTCCAACGTTAGGGGATCTGCGAAGCCGGTCCTCGTTCATCGGTTTCAGATGGTACCACGAGGAATCGACGCACCAACTGAACCAGTTTTACGACTGGTCCGGAGGCGGCATAGATGGTCGCGAGGAGGAGAAGAACATATTCGGAATAGAAGAAAATGGCGGCGACAATCAGCGCGATTCCGACCAAAACCGCCCCGGGCTGCGGTTTCTTGAGGTCGAGTTCCTTGAAACTGTAGTAGCGGACGGTGCTGATCATCAGAAACGCCACCAGCGCGATCAGCACGTACCAGAGCATGGCGGATCCCACCAGCAGGATCGGCTTCTTGAAGAAGTGGACGATCGCCGCAACCATGCCGGCGGCGGCGGGAATGGGAAGTCCCACGAAAAATCGCTTGGGGGAGGACTCCTGCGGCTTCTTGCTCTGCAGATTGAATCGCGCAAGCCGGAGCGCGCCACATAGAACAAAAGCAAAGGTGGAGACCCAGCCGAGCTGGGTGACGTGCTTCACGATTTCGGCGTCTGTGCCGGCAAACGAACCCAGTCCCCATGAAAACGCGAGAACGGCCGGCGCTATTCCAAAAGTCAGAACGTCGGCCAGCGAGTCCAGCTCCAGTCCGAAGTCGCTTGCGGTATCGGTCAGACGAGCGATGCGGCCGTCAAGACCGTCCAGCACGGCCCCGAGCCCGATGGCGACGGCGGCGTTGTCGTATGTACCTTTAAGAGTGGACATGATGGCGTAGTAGCCGCAGAAGATATTGCCGATCGTGAACAGACTTGGAACGATCGAAATTCCCTTCCGGAACCTCGGGCGCTCGCGAAGTCTCTTTTTTCTGGGACGGGGTCTTTCCACGGCTACTCCTGCCTGATCCTTCCGATGATGCTCGCTCCGCCGCGGACAACGGCGCCCTTTTCGACGATGACCTCCGTCGTCGACGGGAACAGGATGTCGACGCGGGATCCGAACCGGATCAATCCGATGAGTTCCCCTTTTTCAACCCGCTCTCCAACGCGTTTCCAGCAAACGATCCGCCGGGCGACGAGTCCGGCGATCTGCGTAAAGACGATCGTGAGGGATCCATTGCTGACCATGATCATGTTCCGCTCGTTTTCGACGCTTGCCGTTTCATCGAACGCGAACTTGAACTTCCCCTTTTTGTACTCCATCGCTTCGATCCGGCCGGCGATGGGGCTGCGATTCACGTGAACATTGAAGATCGAAAGGAAGATGCTCATCTTCGTCGCGTTGCCGATCCGTTCGATCTTCACGACTTTGCCGTCCGCGGGGGAGACGATCGCGTTGGGGTCGGGAGGTATTTCCCGCTTCGGATTACGAAAGAAGAATGCCACAAAGCCGGCCAGCAGCAGTAGAAAAACTCCGGCAACGAACCATTGGAGCCAGAAGGTGGCGGCCATCGCCGCAACGAGCGGAATGAGGAATCGGTAAGCGTCTTTAGCAATCATGGGGTGGCGACAATGGTGTCAGGCACCACTGACACCAAATTCTGTCTGCGGGGGCGGCGGTCGGTGACCGCCGCTACGGTTTTGGCTATGTATGCTGATGAGTCATTTCACTCCGGGCCTGCTGAATCATGGCATTCATCTGGTCCTTCAGGTGGAGTTTTTTCTTCTTGAGCTGGATTTCTTCAAGGTGATCCTGCTCTGTCATGTGATGGCGGTTGAGCAGTTCGGTGAGTTTGCCTTCGTAGAGGTGGTGTTCCTCGACCAGACGACGGAAATCTGGATTCGAGGACATCAAGCGGTCCTTGATCTCCTCCTCCTTAATCATCATCATGCTCCTCCTCGTTGGGATGGATCGTAAGGTTTCCTGGGAACTGAACGCCAACGTAACATACGCATTCTGCGAGTTCAATCCGAATCTGGCCCGGTTTCCAGCTCCATCACATAGGCATCTTCCATCGGGTTGGAATAGTAATTCCGGCGCTCTCCGGCGACGCGGAACTTGAAGCCCAGATAGAAGTTGATGGCGGGTGTGTTCGATTTCCGGACCTCGAGCGTCACGCGATAGGCATGGTTCCGGCGGGAGGCTTCGATGGCGGCTGTCATGAGTTGTTTACCGATTCCGGAACGCGCATGGGCGGTATCGACGGCGATGTTATAGATCTCCGAAACGTCGATGGTGAAATGAAAAATCACGAATCCCACGATCTTGGGAACGCCGTGCTCGTCATCGATTTCGGCAATGAAACTCTGCGTGAAGTTGTCCTCGTTGATCAGGCGGTAGTAGCTGTCGATCGACCAGTGGGACAGGTGGTGCCATGAACGCTCAATGTCGATGATTCGGTCGATGTCGCCGCGCGCGACCTTACGAATGCGGGCCTGCAATGCTTTCATGACGGCGTTCTTCCGCGATTTCCGCATCGGTTTTGCGGATGTACAACGGTTGCAAGGGACCGCGCCGCGGCGTCATCGCGATTTCGGCGATGGCCCGCGCCAGGTACAGGTCCACGTTGCGTAACTTCCACTCGGCCGAGGACTCGAAAAGGTCCCTGTAACGGATCGCCCCGTCGCCGCAGCAATCGACCGGCTCGGGAGGCAAGGAGTGGAACCACTCGGCGGGTTTTAACACGACCGGCTGCCGCTCTTCAATGAGTTCATCACCCACCCGCCGGTACAGGGCGCCATAGACTTCGCCGCGCCGCGCGTCGATGGTCGGAGCGATCAGCGCGGCCGCCTCTCCGGCATTCCAGGCCAGCGCCTCGAGCGTCGATACTCCTGCTCCCTGTTTTCCGAACGCGGCCACAAACCCTTCGGTGGCTGCCAAGCCGACTCGCAACCCCGTAAACGAACCGGGACCGCGCGCCGCGACGAAGAGATCGACTTCATCCAACCGAAATGGGAGATACTTCTGAAGCAGTTCAATCGAACCGAAAAGCCGTTCGGAATGCTGAAGAGAGGACGACAGGCGGACCTCGCCGAGGACCTGACCGCGATCCGCCACGCAAACGCTGCCTCGCTCGGAACTCGTGTCCACAGCCAAAATCCGCATGGCTTATTATAGGAACCAGGAGTTGAAACGATGGAGAAAATCGGAGTCCTGACCGGCGGCGGCGACTGCCCCGGTCTGAACGCGGTGATCCGGGCGGTGGTGCGGCGCTCCCACGCGCTGGGCTACGACACGCTCGGCATCAAGAACGGTTGGGCGGGCCTGATCCACAATGAAGTGGAACCCCTTACGGATTTTTCCGTCATCGGCATTCTTCCGCGAGGCGGCACGATCCTCGGAACGTCGCGGACGAATCCATACAAGAAGGATGAGTACCTCCAGCAACTTAAAGCCAATTGGCAGAAGTTCGGCCTTAACTATCTGATCGCCGTCGGCGGCGAAGACACGCTTGGCGTCGCACACCGGCTTTTCAGGGAAGGGTATCCCGTGGTCGGCGTACCCAAGACGATCGATAACGACCTGGCCGGCACGGACTACACCTTTGGCTTCGACACGGCCGTCCAGATCGTCACCGAAGCCATCGACCGGCTCCACACGACCGCCGAATCGCACCAGCGCGTGATGGTCGTCGAAGTCATGGGCCGGCACACCGGTTGGATCGCGACCTACTCCGGCATGGCCGGCGGCGCCGACTGCATCCTGGTTCCCGAACGCCGCTTCGACATCCATGACGTCTGCGCCCTCATCCAGAAACGCATTGCCCGGGGCCGGAAGTTCGCGATCGTCGTGGTGGCGGAGGGAGCCAAGCCCGAAGAGACTCACGGTCCGATCACGCACGGAACCCGGCTTGACGAATTCGGTCACGAACGCCTGGGCGGCATCGGTGAATGGCTGGGCAAACAGATCGAAGACATCACCAATATCGAAACCCGCGTCACCGTGCTGGGTCACGTCCAGCGCGGCGGAACGCCGACCGCCTATGATCGCGTGCTCGCCACGCGGCTCGGACTGAAGGCCGTCGAACTGGTCTACGCGAAAGACTTCGGCCACATGGCCGCCCTCCGCGCGACAGAGATTGTGTCGGTTCCGATCGAGGAGGCGCTCCGCCAGAAGTACCTCGATCCCAAAATCTTCGAGGATGCCGGCGTTTTCTTCGGGTAACGAACGGTCTTCGCGGGATCCGGAATGACGGCGGAAGACGCGAATTTCCCCGAGTGCTCCGAAGTTTCTTATGTTACCTTTCGGATCTTTCCGGGCCGCACTTCATGCCATACGAACAGAACGATCTCACGCCGATGATGCGGCAGTACCACGCCATCAAACAGGAAAACCCGGAGGCGCTGCTCTTCTTCAGGCTCGGCGATTTCTACGAACTTTTCTTCGAAGATGCCGTCACCGCGTCCCGCGAACTGGAAATCACGCTGACCGCCAGACACAAGGAACGTGAGAACCCCGTTCCCATGTGCGGGGTTCCCTACCACTCCGCCGACGGCCACATTGCGCGGCTCCTCCGCAAGGGTTACAAAGTCGCGATCTGCGATCAGGCCGAGGAAGCGAAGAAAGGGGTGAAACTCGTCAGGCGTGAGGTCAGCCGCGTCATCACGCCGGGAACGGTGACCGACACGAACGTCCTTTCGCCGGGCCAGAACAACTTCCTTCTCGCCGTGAATGAGCGGGAGAGCGAACTCGGCTTCTCGTTTCTCGACATCTCGACCGGCGAGTTCCGTGCCGCTCAATTCTCGGGAGCGGACCGGTGGAACCGGCTGTTGCTCGACGTCGAGCACTTCGCTCCACGGGAAGTTCTCTTTCCCGATCGCATGAAAGAGTCCGTGGAAATCCTGAACGGAATCGCAAAAACACCGCTCGACGACTGGCTGTTCGATACCGATTACGCTTCGCGCACCCTGCGCGATCAACTCGGCGCGGTCACGCTGGACGGCTTCGGCCTCAAAGACAAGCTTGCCGCGGCCGGCGCGTCGGGCGCGATGATCCATTACGTCAAGCAGACGCAGAAAACCACGCTCGAACACATCACCGGCCTGACGTTCCAGGAATCGGCCAATTACCTGATGCTGGATCCGTCGTCGATCCGCAATCTCGAACTCCTCGAAACCACCGACGGCGACACGAAAGACACGCTGCTGGGCGTGATCAACCGGACGCGCACCGGAATGGGCGCACGGCTCCTGCGCAACTGGCTCGTCCGGCCTTCCATCGATCCGGCCGAAATCGAAGCGCGCCTCGATGCGGTCGCGGAACTGGTTCCCTCCCCGATTCTTCTCGAAGCCGTCCGGTCGTCCTTTGAAGGAATCTTCGATCTCGAGCGCCTGCTCGGCAAGATCACCATCGGCACGTCTTCTCCACGCGAGCTGACCGCGCTTCGCGGATCGATCGCGCGCCTTCCTGTGGTCGAAAAAGTTCTCGCCGGATTGAAGGCGGAACGTTTTGGAGAACTGCGTCAGAAACTCGATCTCCTGACCGACCTTCATGAGCTGCTGAACAAGTCGATCGCGGAGGAGCCCCCGCTGGTGATGGCCGACGGCGGCGTCATCCGCGACGGGTTCAACGCCGAACTCGACGAACTGCGCTCCATGTCGAAGAACAGCAAGTCGTATCTGGCCTCGGTCGAAACCAGAGAGCGCGAAAGGACGGGCATCGCGTCGTTGAAGGTGCGGTTCAATCGCGTCTTCGGCTACTACATCGAGGTCTCGAAGGCCAATCAACGCCTCGTGCCTGAAGACTACGACCGCAAGCAAACACTCGTCGGCGCCGAACGCTTTGTCACGCCGGAGCTGAAAGAGTACGAAGAAAAGATCCTCACGGCCGAAGAGCGCATGCTCGAAATCGAAAAGGACTTGTTCCAGAAAGTGCGCAACCGAATTGCCGAGGCAGCGCGCCGGATCCGTCAGACCGCGTCCGTTCTTGCCGAGTTCGACGTGCTTGCCGGGTTTGCCGCCACTGCCCAGCGCTTCGGATACTCGCGGCCGCAGGTCGCCGCGAATGACGAACTGATTGTGCGGAAGGGCCGTCATCCCGTGATCGAAGCGCTGGCGGAGGAGCGGCGCGCGGATCGATTCGTGCCCAACGATCTCTACATGAACGACTCCACCGACCAGATTCAGATCGTGACCGGCCCCAATATGGGTGGAAAGTCGACCTTCCTTCGCCAGAATGCTCTTCTGGTGATCCTCGCCCAGATGGGATCGTTTGTTCCGGCCGATCTGCTCCGGTTCCCTATCGTTGATCGGATCTTCACCAGAATCGGCGCCTCCGATAACCTGGCACGAGGCCGCTCGACCTTTATGGTCGAGATGACCGAGACCGCAATCATTCTCAATTCCGCCACGCCGAAAAGCTTCATTATCCTGGACGAGATAGGCCGGGGCACCGCCACCTTCGACGGGCTTTCCCTGGCGTGGGCGGTCATCGAGCATATCCAGTCGACCATTCGCGCCAAGACGCTATTCGCCACGCATTACCATGAATTGACGGAACTTGCGGATCTTCTGACCGGGATCAAGAATTACCATGTGACGGTCAAGGAGACGCATAACCGGATCGTTTTCCTACGAACCGTCGAAGCTGGGGCTGCCGACCGGAGCTATGGGATCGAAGTCGCGCGACTGGCGGGAATTCCGGCGAATGTAACCCAGCGGGCTCGGGAAATCCTTAAAAAACATGAGGAAAACGAACATGAGTTGTCCGATAATCTCACGGTCCGAGCCAGACGAAAGCCCAAAGTCGTAATCAACCAACTCGCGCTCTTCACCGCTTTGGAAGAAGAGCTTCGGAATTCTTTGCGCACGCTGGACGTCGATAACCTCACGCCGATCGAGGCGTTGCGGCTTCTGGCGGAGCTCAAGAAGAAAGCGCAATGAAGGAACACAGCCGCCTCACCCTGGAAGAAAAGGTGGGCCAGCTTTTCTTTCTGGGGTTCCAGGGGTTCGCGCCAGACACGGAGTCGCAGGCGCGAATCGACAGGATTCGTCCGGGCGGCTTCCTCTTTTTTCAACGCAACATCGAAAGCTTCGACCAGTTTTACTCGCTCACCTCGCGTTTGCGCGAGTTCAACGGCATGCCCGCGTTCCTGGCCATCGATCATGAGGGCGGCCGGGTCGACCGCCTGAAGCACATCTTTGGCGCGATTCCCCCCATGGCCGAGCTGGCCGCCCAGGGCACCTCTCAGCTCCGTGCCGGCGCGCGTATCATTGCGGCGGAACTGGAAGCCGCGGGACTCAATGTGGATTTTGCTCCCGTTCTGGATCTGTCCTACGCGGACACCATCATGTCGCTCCGAACCATGTCGGCAAACCCGGCGGAGACCGCCCGGCTCGCGAATGCGTTCATCGATGAACTCTCCAGGAAAAATATTTTTGCCTGCGCCAAACATTTTCCCGGCCAGGGATCGTCGCGCCTGGATCCGCACTTTGCACTGCCGCGCATCGAGAAAACAAGGCGCCAGCTCCTGCAGGAGGATGCGCTGCCCTTCATGGACGTGTTGGACAATGCGCCGATGATCATGGTGTCTCACGGGCATTTTCCGGGTCTGGGGGATGAGAAACCCACCCCGGCGTCCCTTTCCTCGCGTGTTGTGGAGAGTTTCCTGCGGAAAAAACTGGGTTATCGCGGGGTGGTCCTTACGGACGATCTGACGATGGGGGCCATTACCAGCGTCGGTCTGACGCCGGACACATTCCTGCGGGCCTTTGAATCCGGCAACGACATGATGCTTTTCTCGCAGACCACTCCGCTGGTCGAACAAGCTTTTAAACTCATCGTGCGGTTTGCCCGGGCAAATGAAGCGCTGCGCAAACGCCTCGATGAATCCGTTTCCCGGATTCTCGCGTTGAAGTCCCGCATCCAATACTCACCCATCCGCTATCGCGCGCACGTCAAGACGCGCATCAACCGGCAGATCGAAAAACTCCGTTCCGAAGCCGCAACCGCCTGAACGTTTCAGTAGCCGCGCTCGACCGTTTTCACCAGCCGGCCCGGCGCGATGGGTTGGCTGATCGCCATTCGATTGAGAATTCCAAGTTGATCGGCGCTCACCCTGGGGTTGTTGAGACGCTCCGCGATGGCGGCGAGCGTATCGCCCTGTTTGGCGGTGTAGATTTTCAGACGGTCGGGCTGGACGTTCAGGATTTTGGGATCGCTGAGGCGATCGAACGTCCGGATCGAGTCTTCGATAACGTTTCGGTAGGACCGGTAGTCGCCCGTCGTGCCGACCACCTGGAAGAGTTTGCTTCCATATTCGATAAACGCAGCAATGGCGGCCAGGGTCCCGCCTTCGGCAGGAATGGAATACAAGGCCATCACGCCATGGTACCCGTTGACGTTGATTCCGGCGCTGGACTGGGGACGCAAGCCCCGGCTCGCCAGTTGTTGCACGTAGGCTTCAGCGGTGGTGCCGTCGGGCGCCGGAGCCACTGTGAGCTGGATCTCGGCGGCCTGCCGCGGATCGACGGCAAACACGGCTTGCCGTGTGTTCTCGATGTGCCAGCCGCCGGGAAACTGAATCTGGAAACGAAGCTCGGGATGGTAGAAGTGGCCTTCCGCCACGTAGCCATCGCGCGGATTGTCGCCATAAGCCAGGTTGTTGATCGCCTGGTAATGAGGATCCCGGCCCACCAGCAGACGATCGGGCGCCAGCCCAAGGGTCCGGATCCACTCCTCTCCCAACTCGCCCGTGACTTTCACCCGCTCGGGAGGATCCGGGTGCGTGGAAAGCCAGCCCGGTATCGTCTGCCGGTCTCCGGCATCTGACAGCCGGCCCAGCACGTCGAAGAAATGACTTACCTCTCTCGGATCGTAGCCGGCGCGCGCCGCGTATTCGACACCGAGACGATCCGACTGCCTTTCGTCATCGCGGCTGAATCGAAGGAACAAGAGTCCGAGGGAACTCCCGGCCAGATTGCTGAACTGTCCAAATGCCGGCGAAAGCGCCCCGCCCACGCCGATCCCGATCTGCGCCAGTTGTTGACGCGTGATCTGGCGGACGGAGTGCCGCGCCGTCACATGGCCGATCTCGTGACCGACGACGCCGGCCAGCTCCGCTTCGTTGTTGAGGTAAGCCAGGATGCCCCGCGTGACGTAGATATAACCGCCGGGAATGGCGAACGCATTGACGACAGGTGAATCCACGACTGTGAAATGCCACTCCAGTCCGGGCCGATGGGATACCGCCGCCAGTTTGTTCCCCATGGCCTGCACATAGCGCTGAACGTTTGCGTCGGGCGCAAAACCGTACTGCTCACGGACCTGCGGATTGGATTGCGCGCCCATCGCCGCTTCCTGGCTTTCGGAAACGAGCACGATCTCACGCTTGCCGGTGACGGGATTGCGGGCGCAGCCGGCGAGCAGGACAAGACACAAGCAGAGATTGAATTTCTTCATGCGATTGGCTGCTGATATTTTAGATCCAATGGCGATTCTAATCCTTCTTGTGCTGATGCTGATTAACGGCCTGTTCGCTATGGCCGAAATGGCGGTCGTCTCTTCGCGAAAAACGAGACTGCAACAGTGGGCGAACGAAGGAAACACCGGCGCCCAGACCGCTCTCGAGTTGTCCACTCACCCGGACCGGTTTCTCTCCACAACGCAAATCGGCATGACCCTTATCGGCATTCTGGCCGGCGCATTTGGGGAACGGTCGCTGGTCGCGAGTCTTTCCGGATGGTTGAAAACCGTTCCCGAACTGGCACTCTACAGCGAAAGCGTGGCGTTCGTCGTCGTGATCATGGGCATCACCTACATGACGCTCGTCATCGGAGAACTCGTTCCCAAACGGCTCGCGCTTCACAACCCCGAACGGCTGGCCGCCACGTTTGCCCGGACGCTGTCGGTCATGTCCAGAATCGCAGCGCCCGCCGTTCATTTGCTGATCGTGTCAACGCGGCTCGTACTGAAACTTCTTCGCGCCAAGCCGCCGGAGGAGCCGCCGGTGACCCAGGAAGAGATCAAGGTGATGCTCGAGCAGGGCACCGAAGCGGGCGTGTTTGAGGAAGCCGAGCACGACATGATGAAGAGTCTGCTCAAGCTGGGCGACCGTGGTGTGAGCGCACTGATGCGGCCCCGCCGCGAGGTGGTGTGGCTGGACGTGGAGGATTCCTGGGAAGTGAACCGGCAAAAGATGGCGGCCTCCCTCTTTTCCCGATTCCCGGTCGGACAGGGTTCTTTCGACAACGTGATCGGCGTCGTTCAGACCAAGGATTTGCTGACGCGATGTCTCCTCGGCGAGAAGATCGATCTGCGCGCCTCGATGCGTCCTCCTCTGTTCGTGCCCGAGGCGCTCCCTGCCCTGAAACTCCTCGAGATGTTCAAGAAGTCCCGCACGCACATCGCGCTCGTGGTCGACGAGTATGGCGGAGTCGAGGGCCTTGTCACCATCAACGACGTTCTGGAAGACATCGTCGGCGACGTCGCATCCGCGGACATGCCCGGCGAACGCATGGCCGTTCAGCGTTCGGACGGCTCATGGCTTATCGACGGCAAGATCCTGATTGACGACGTGAAGGAAATTCTGGAACTCTCCCGGCTCCCGAACGAGGACTCCGGAAACTTCAACACGCTTGGCGGCTTCGTGATGCTGGAAATGGGGCGGGTCCCCATCACCGGCGACGTGTTCGAGGCGGAAGGCTATCGATTCGAGGTCGTCGACATGGACGAAAAGCGCGTCGATAAGGTTCTCGTCTCAAAGGCTCCACCCAAGGAAGACAGCGAAGCCGAGGAAGTCCACGAAGACTGATCCGACGGTTCCTCAAGAAACTGCGCCGACAAGTGTTATTGCACCGGCCAGCAGGTCCTGTTAGGGGAACTCCTCGACGAGGAGTGGTTTCCCCTCCTCGTCGAGGAGGGGTGGCGCGAAGCGCCGGGGTGGTGCTCTTTAAGAAATTGGTTTTATTGAACGAACCACCCCGCCGCTCCGCGGCACCCCGCCTTGGCCAAGGCGGGGAAAACGCTTCGTCTTACGAAACACGCCTCGAGCGCGTTTTCGCGAACGCGGCTGTAGCCCGCAACGACACCGGGAAGTCCAAAAGTTTTATCGCAACGCGTCTTCCAGCATCGTGGAGGCGCCGGTCTTATCGTCGCGGTATTTCACGATGACCGGCGCATACAAAGACACGCGGTGTTCGGTTGCGAAAGCTCCGGAAGCCGGCCGCGAGCCCGGCACCAGGACCGCGCCTGGGGGGATCGCCAGTGGATGTTCCGGCGTGCGCCGGTAGACTTCGCCGCGCACCAGATCGTAAACGGCGGTCCCGCCCGTCAGAATGACCCCGGGCGCCAGAACGGCCCGTGCGCCGACAATGACGCCTTCGTAAACACCGCAATTGCCGCCGACAAACGCTTCGTCTTCGACAATCACCGGCAGCGCGCCGGGCGGCTCCAGAACGCCACCGATCTGCGCGGCGGCGGAAAGATGGACGCGTTTTCCAATCTGCGCGCAGGAACCGACCAGCGCATGCGAATCCACCATCGTTCCTTCGTCCACCCAGGCGCCGATGTTGATGAACATCGGCGGCATGCAAATCACGCTCTTTGCCACGTACGCGCCATCCCGGATGGATGAGCCGCCGGGCACCACGCGCACACCGTCGTTGGAGTTCAGAGCGTGGGCGGGAAGCGTGTCCTTGTCGAAGAAGAAGAATTCGCCGGGGATCGATCGATCGACGACGGCGCCGATGCGAAAGGCCAGAAGAATGCCGCGCTTCACCCAGAGGTTCGTCCGCCAACCCGTTTCGGTTTTCTCGGCGGCGCGGAACTCTCCACGATTCAGGCCGGCGCGAAACCCGGCGATCACCGCGAGGCCGTCGCGTCTCGCTTCGTCGGCCGGAAGTCCAAGAAGCCTTTCGATTTCGGACTGGAGGTTCACTGGCGGGCTCCGGCCGGTTGAAGGAGTCCCGCATCTTCCACAATCTTTCTGAACCGTTCACGATTCGCGGCACTCATCGGCACCATGGGCAACCGGTAGTTCTCTTCGATCATTCCCATCATCGCAAGCGCGGCTTTCACAGGAATTGGATTCGATTCCATGAAGTTCGCATTCATCAAGGGAAGGAGCCTGTAGTGCAGCGCGCGGGCGCGATCCAGGTCGCCGGCAAGGGCGGCGTCGATGATCTCCCTCATCATGCGCGGAGCCTGATTCGAAACCACGGAAACGAGGCCGTCGCCTCCCATCGCCACAATGGCGAGAGCGACAGCGTCATCGCCCGACAGAACGCGAAAGCCGGCAGGCCGGTCGCGCAGGATGTCCATGATCTGGCCGAGATTTCCGGAGGCCTCCTTGACCGCCGCAATGTTCGGCACTTCGGCGAGCCGCAGCATGGTTTTCGCCTCGATGTTGCTCGCGGTGCGGCCCGGCACGTTGTACACAACGATCGGGATATCCTCGGATTCCGCGATCGCTTTGAAGTGCTCGTAATATCCCTCCTGCGTCGGCTTGTTGTAATACGGACCCACCGACAGCACGCCATCCGCGCCAAGCTTTTTCGCGGCGCGGGTCGCCTGAATGGCCTTGGAGGTCGAGTTGCTGCCGGCGCCGACAATGACCGGAACACGTTTGCGCGTCTGATCGATCACGATGCCGGCAACACGCCCGGTCTCATCGGCGTCAAGGGTGGCGCCTTCGCCGGTCGTCCCGCAGGGGAACAACATGTCGATGCCTTCGCCGATCTGGAAGTCCACCAGGCGGCGCAGCGCGGCTTCATCGATGGAGCCATCCCCCTTGAAAGGAGTGACCAGCGCCGTTCCGGTTCCCTGAAATTTCTGCTTTGTCATAAGCACCTCAAACGTAATTACAACTCGACATCGTCCATCGTGTACACCCCTTTACGGCCATGCAACCACCTGGCTGCCGTCAGCGCGCCCAGCGCGAAGCCACGCCGGTTCTTGGCGGTATGCCGCAGTTCGATGAGGTCGGCCTCGGAATCGAAGGCGACGGTGTGGGTGCCGGTCACAAGGCCCGCACGATTTGAAGAAATGCTGAGTGTGTCCTTGTTCTTTCTGCCGATCGTGTCCAGCAGGATATTCGCGAGCCGGATTGCCGTTCCGCTGGGACTGTCTTTCTTCTGACGGTGATGCACTTCATGGATAAACGGATCGTACTCGGGCGCCTTCTCGATCAGTGCGGCCGCGTGGCTGACGATGCGCTGGAAGATGTTCATGCCGAGGGAAAAATTTGCGGAATAAAGGAGACCCGAGTCTTTCACATCGTCTTTCAATTTCGGCAAGTGTTCGAGCCATCCCGTGGTCCCTACAACGATATCCCGCTTCGCCTCGATGCAGGCCCGGATGTTTGCGAGCGCCGCTTCCGGCGTGGAAAATTCGATGCAGACGTCGATTCCTTCCAGCGCCTGGGGCTTGACCGGAGTGCGGGAATCGAACACGCGCGCGATCGTTTCGCCCTGGGCGCGGGCGATCGCGTCGATTTCCCTCCCCATTTTTCCGAACCCGATCAGAGCGATCCGCATAGTGTCTTCGCCAGTTTCTCGTACAAATCCGCGCCGTGGAGCAGCTCGGTCTTCCCGATTTTCTCGTCGGCCGTGTGCGCATCCAGAATGGAGCCGGGTCCGATCAGCAGGGGCTTCCCGAGATTTCCCAGATACGGGATGTCGCTTCCGAAAGAAACGACGGTCGTCTCAAATCCTTCCACGACGTGCATCACCTGGGGGTTGTTGCTGCTGATGATTTCCATCGTCGCACGATTCGCAACAAGCCGGCGCATCTTCTCTTCAATGCGCGGGCCGGGCTCGATCGTTCGAATCATGCACGACGCTTTCGCCGCCGCCGGCACGATATTGGCCCGTTCGCCGCCCTGGAATACGCCGATGTTAAATGAGCCGCGGCCCAGAACAGGGTCATCTCCCCAGTCGGCCTCGCGGCAGTCGGCCAATATTTTCCAGAGAGACTCGATCGCCGACACGCCTTTTTCCGGATAGCCCGAGTGGGCCGCGCGCCCGGTCACGCTCAGATTGACGTTGAACGTCCCCTTCTGCGCGCGCGCCAGGAGGTTTTCGGTCGGTTCGCCGACGATCACAAAGTCGGACGTCCACTTGAGCGTGTTTGCGGCCCGGGCTCCGGCGCCATTGATCTCCTCGCCCACCACCAGCAAGTACGCGAAGTTCGTCAGACCGCTCTGTCGCAGCCGCCGCCCGGCCTCGAACATGGCCGCGATGATCCCCTTGGTGTCGCACGCTCCACGTCCGTAGAGGTACTC
Source organism: Acidobacteriota bacterium (assembly GCA_023265365.1). Classification (GTDB taxonomy): domain Bacteria; phylum Acidobacteriota; class Terriglobia; order 20CM-2-55-15; family 20CM-2-55-15; genus JAHFTY01. The sequence goes on along the minus strand of JAHFTY010000009.1, from coordinate 27,798 downwards.
GCCGTCTTCGCGAACGGGCAGAACGGGAGGCACCGTGTCGATATGGGTGCAGAATACGATCCTTGGATCGCCGCCCGCATAGGCGATAACGTTGGACCTCCCCTCTTCCACGACCTGCCGCTCGACGCGGTAGCCCTCGCCGGACAAATGCGAACCAAGAAACGTTCCAACCTCGCCTTCGCTTCCGGTGACGGAGGGGATTGTCATCAACTGTTTCGTCAGATCGAACGCCGAATGCGTCATTGTCCAAATGCCCTTTCGAGTGCCGCTTGACCCGGTTGCGCGAGAACTCGCGCTCGTCGCAGAGAAAGCGCAGGATTCCGTCGACATCCGGAGGCGAAAAACAGATTGTGAAGTCATCCGGCGCTTCCGGTGAAAGAAAAATGCGCCGGATCGCCCCACGTCGGGCAGACCTGTACAAATGGCGATTTCGGTTCTGCCGGAAATGCACGATGGTCCTGGATTCCAGTGAAGTGATCTGCCGGAAGGTGTGTTTTTACATAAAACCGTGGTTTTCAAGGGATAATAACGGCCATGCCTATGACCGAAACCGAATTTCGAACGGAGAGCGATGCCGCACTCGAGCGGCTGAATCGATTGCTGGACGTTGTCGCCGAAAACCACGATGCGGAAGTGATGTTGCAGAATGGCGTGTTGACGATCGAAGCGGAAGCGCCCGCCGGCGGGAAGATCGTGGTGAGTCCGAACGCGCCCGTTCGACAGATCTGGATCTCCGCGCTGTCCCGCAGTTTCAAACTCGACTGGGCCGGAACTTCATTTGTTTTTTCCGGCACGGGGGAATCCTTGAACGTCCTGCTCGGACGCCTGATCGGAGAACTCCTGGGAATTCCTCCCATTCAGCTTTAACGCCGCTGTCCAAAGTCATCCAAAGCCACTATAATCCGCGCCCAGAACGGATTACTGGAGGCCACAATGAACTGCATGCGACCTGTTCTCTTCATATTACTGGCGACGGCGCTTGCCTTTCCCCAGGCAATCACCGGAACCATTGCGGTTCGCACCACGGATTCGAGCGGCGCATTGGTTCCGGGCGTCGAAGTGACCCTCAGCAGTCCTGCGATGATCGGCGGCAGCCGGACCGCGGTGACGGATGAGCAAGGCGGCTACCGGTTCACCGAACTCGTGGTCGGCACGTACCGCGTCACGTTCGCGCTTCCCGGATTCAAGACGATCAATGTGGACGGTAACGTCGTGGCGGCCGGCAAAACGATCACGGTTCCCGCCGTGATGGAGGTGTCGGCGGTCAGCCAGGAAATCACGGTCAGCAGCCAGGCGCCGACGATCGATCTGGAGCAGGCGACGGTCGGCGTGAACTGGGACAAGAACAAGCTGGATAATCTTCCCTATTCCCGCAGCATGACCGGCCTCACGACGATGATTCCCGGCCTGTTCCAGACCGGCACCTACGACGTCGGCGGCTCCAATTACGGCACGGGCCCGGCGCCCACCGTCCGCACTTATGGACGAAGCGGCAACGCGGTGGTTGCGGTGGACGGTTTGATCTGGGATCAGGGGCAGAGTGACTGGAACAGTTTCGAAGAAGTGAACGTCATCACGGCCGGAAAAGGCGCCGATCAGATGAACGCGGGCGTCACCGTCAATCGTGTTCTCCGATCCGGCGGCAACCAGTTCCACGGTTCGTTCAATCAGGATTACCAGCGCGGCAGTTTTCAGAGCAATAACGTCAGCGAGAAACTCATCGCGGCGGGATATTCCGCCGGATCGAACAAGTTCACGACGCTCCGGGAAACCTACGGGGACTTCAGCGGACCGATCAGGAAAGACAAGCTCTGGTTCTACCTCTCCTATCGCGACGGGTATGCCGGCCAATATCAACCCGGCTTCATTCGAATGTCCGACGGACAGCAGCAGGAGTTTTATACGAAACTCCAGACGCCGACCGCGAAGCTGACCTACCAACTGACGAACGGCCAGAAAATCGACACCAGTTGGTCGGTCGGACGCAAGTGGCAGCCGTACCGGAGCGGTGGAACGTGGACTCCCTCCGAAGCGTCGCAGAATCAGGATTCGTGGTCGGATTATGGACCGAACCTGAAGTGGACCTACATCGTGAACCCGAGAATGACCGCAACCGCCGGAATCAATCGCGGCGGTTACTGGTGGCCCGACAAAGCATGGACGAACACCTGTAACACGTTCGCGCCCTGCACCGATCCCAACGGCGTCCGCCGTACCGATCTGACGACCGCGTCCGCCGGATCTCTCGGTCCGATCCAGACCGTCTACCGGCGCCCCATCCGCTGGACTTGGAACGCGGACGCCAGCCGCTTCACGGAGATTTCCGGAAAGAATAACGAAATCAAGTTTGGTTACTACGCCTGGTGGGACAAGGGCTACAACTCCAATTTCGGGTTCCCGAACCAACAACAGTACCGCTATCGCGCCACCGCCGCGCAGGCCGCCGTCAAGAACCCGGCCGCGGCGGATTTCCAGGCGCGTTTTGTCCCGGCGAACGCGGACTCCGTCATTGTTTACGATTTTCCGAACCGCGTCGCGTCACTGGGCAAGTATGCCTCGTTCTATCTGAACGACAAGGTGACCTGGAACCGGAAACTGACTTTCACGATGGGCCTGCGATTCGACCGCTTCTACTCCGAACAGCCCGAACAGGGCAACACCGGTGAAGGTCCGTTCGCGACCAGGCAGGCGATTCCTCACCTTGGCCCGAACAGCTTTCCGATCTACACCACCATGGTTCCGCGAATGTCGTTCGCATACAACGTGACCGGTTCGGGCAAGGTTGCACTCAAGGCAAGCTACGGCCGATACATCGACAGCAGTTCCGGCCCGAACAGCCAGCCGGGACCGGGCGCCAACGACGTGAATCCGAACGCGAGCAAGAACTGCACGTTCAACGGCTGGAACGGAGTGATTCCCTTCGTGCCGGCTGCCGGGCAAAGACCCACCAGTTGCTCCAACGGCAACTGGGATCTCACCACCCGCCGGATCGCCGCAAACGTATTCACCACACGTTTCGGCACCCGCGACCTCAACGGCAGCTACCTGGATGAATACACGGCCGGCCTCGAGATGGCGATCTCGCACGACTACTCGATGCGTTTCAACGTCGTCCGCAAGTTCGACTTCCCCGGAACCACCACCAATAATCTGGCGCAGCCGTTTTCCGCATACACCGATGTCCGCACGGCCACGGATCCGGGTCCCGACGGCATTCGCGGAAATGCGGATGATTCCGGCAAAATCCTGCAGGCGTGGTCGATTCCGGCGGCGTTTCCCACCAAGGGCCAGAACGACAATGTGATTTCCAACCTCCGCGACGGCGAAGGGAGAAGCCAGTTCACCGCGTACGAAGTCACCTTCAACAAACAGTACGCCAACAAATGGGGCGCGCTCGCCAGCTACAGCATCGACATGGGACACGTCAACACGATCGATCCGAAAGACCCCAACGAACTTCTCCGCAAATACGACGCGCCACTCTGGAGCCAGGCTCTCAAATTGAACGGCCAGTACAGTCTTCCCTACGGATTCAAGTGGGCCGGGACCTTCACCGCTCAAACCGGTGCGTGGTATTCGAGGACCGCGCAGCTCGCCGCCGCGGATAACACGACGATCACCTTCACCGTCGAGCCGCGCGCCGGCCGGTATCACTGGGTCAATCTGTGGGACAACCGGGTCTCGAAAACAGTCAAGATCGGCGAGCGCCAGTCCGTGGAGGGCATCTTCGATCTCTTCAACACCACCAACGCGAATACGATCACCGCATGGTCCACCGCATCCGGCGCAACCTACCATCGCCCGACGACCATCCTGCCTCCCCGGATCGCGCGTCTCGGCGTGAAATACCGGTTTTAACGATCCCTTCCGCTTTCCCCTCCTCGACGAGGACTCGACGAGGAGGGGTGGCGCGAAGCGCCGGCGTGGTGCTCTTCAAAAAACTGCTTTTGTTGAACGAACCGCCCCGCCGCTCCGCGGCACCCCGCCTTGGCCAAGGCGGCCAAGATGGGGAAAAGTCCCCGTCCTGCGACTCACGGTCTCATGTAAAACCCACACCTTCCACCAGGTCAGAACCGGAACCGCATGCTGACTCGTTGCTAGCGGCCGGCGAGCTTTCGCCCTTTCACCAGGGCTTCCCCACTCGCCATGAGGACGCGGAATCCTTCGGTGACTCTTTTCTCCATGTCGGAATCCGAAGCGAGCTTGGCGCAAACCACACGGAGTTCCTTGCATGACGAAAGAATGGTCTGGACGGCAGCCTCGACGGCCCGGGCGTCGCCGTTGTAAGTCTGTCCGAGGCTGCTCTGACCCGGGGCAAACATCGTTGCGCCCTTCGTGGCGATGATTTCGCGGGCGTGTTCGACAGCTTCCTTGTCCTCGATCATGAAATACCCGACGACCTCGCCACTCGGGTTCAGTGGCCACACGGCGCGTTTGGATTTCGCGAGCCATGACACGGCGGATTCGGCCATACGTTTGTCCATGATGTGCGGGAACACGATGCCATCCGCCCCCGCATCCAGAATTTCCGCAACGCGAGAAGCGGCCTTGTCGGGTTCGGTTCCGATCGGAGGGATGCGAACCAGGAGCGCCTTGCGGCCCTGAAGACCCTTCATGAAAGCCTTCATGGCCGGCAGATCGTAGGCCCGCTCCATGTCGTAGAACACGAAGTCGAGATTCCCGTCCTGCCCCATCCTGGCGCCGCCGGCTTCCGTCCTGTCCGGAACCATTGAGCCGAACACGGTCTTCCCTTGTTTCAACAGGCTCACGACCGGGTTGCCACCCGATTGTTCGGACGGGAGCATTCCAATGAGGAGCGCCAGTACGAGCGCCCTCATATGTTGTTCAGGATGGCGAGCGCATTTCCGCCGAGGATCCGGGCTTTCTCCACCTGAGGGATCGCAAGCGCTTCAATCGAGCTGACGGATTTTTCAATCGATCCCAACAGGTGCGGGTAGTCGCTCCCCATCAGCATGTGATCGGTTCCCATCTCGTCGCGAAGCATGTGAAGGTTGTAGGGGTTGAATGTGACGCAGTCGTAGTACAGCTTTCGAAAGTAGAAGCTCGGAAGCTGGTCCAGCTTTTCCTTCGTTTCCGCAAAGTCGCGATAACCGCTGTCCAACCGCTCCATCAGGAATGGGATTGCGCCGCCGGCGTGGCCGATGATCCATTTGATGTCCGGAAAGTCTTTGAACATGCCGGCGTAACACATGCGCGCCACGGCGAGCGTGGTATCGAAAGGGAAACCGATGATGGGACCGAGCACATACTCTTTGAACGGTTCCGAAGCGACCGGAAGCATGGGGTGAAGAAAGATCGTCAGCTTCATTCGATTGGCTTCCTGGAAGAACGGCCGGTACCGGGTATCCGTCAGGTTGGCGCCGCGAATATTACTGAGCAGAATGACTCCGTTGAGCTTCAGCGTATTGATGGCGCGATGCAGTTCGTTGAGCGCGGCATCGGGGGCATCCATGGGGATGGAGGCAAATCCCTTGAAGCGTTTCGGGTATTTCGCGATGAGTTCGGCGTAGGCATCGTTCATCAACTTTGCGACTTCGGGCTGCCCCTTCTCGTCGGCGAAAAAGACATTGGGCGTGGACAGCGATACGACCTCCGTATCGATACCGACGCGGTCCATGTCCTCGATACGCTTCGCCACGTCCGTCATGGGCGGAGTGATGCCGAAAAATCGCGCGCCGTTATAAGTAATGATGGTTTGGCCCTTGGGATCCTTGCCGAAAGCGAACTGTCCGCCGCTGTCACTGACCTTCTGGAAGAACGTCTGCGTGTAGTAGTGCGTGTGGATATCGAGTCTCGGCGACGCCGCTGCGGGCCTGGGCGGAGCCTGCACCTGGCCCAGTACCTCAATAGTGCTGCCGGCCGCGCTCACCGCGCCGATCGAAGTGGCCGTCTTCAAAAATTTTCTTCTATTCATTCGTTCCTCCGGAAATACGTCGAGGGCAACTTAGGCTGGCGGGTAAAGTCGAGTCAAGCAGTTCTGCACAACGACCCCAACATCATTTCTATTTGTCGATGACGCCGCCGGCGAGGTGAAACCAGTTCTGAATAGTGGAGATATCTTTGGTTGCCCCAAGCGCCACGGTCAGGAGAATTCTCGCTTTTAGTCCGTCAAGATCCTCTCCACTGATGACTCCCGTTTTTAGAAGCGAGTCCGGCAATTCGACCCGCCCTTCCGCGGTCCGCGACACAATCACCACAACCAGGCCGGCCTTCCGCGCTCGATCGACCGCATCCGCGACAGGCCGGGGCATGTTTCCGCGGCCAAACGCCTCAATGACAATTCCGGCGGATTTGGTCTCCACCGCAAAGTTGATGAACTTTCCCTGATCTCCCGCGACGAGACGCACCAGATCCACCCTGGGTTCGACCGACCTGGCCGGAATCGTGACGCGGTTCATCGGCGCGTTGTAGAAGATCACGTGGCCGTTGTCGACGGTGCCGAGCATTCCCTTCTTTCCGGACTGGAATGCTTCGACCGCCACCGCATGGCTCTTCGTCACATACCGCGCCGCGTGCAGGTCTTCGTTCAGGGAAACCATGACGCCTTTATCTCTCGCCTGCGGCGCTATTGCCGTGCGGACCGCGTTCTCCAGATTTCTTGGGCCGTCTGAGTCGGATACGCGCGGCGGACGCTGCGCCGCCGCGAATACAACGGGCCGTGGATCCGTGAGGATCAGATCGAGAAGAAACGATGTTTCTTCGAGAGAATCCGTTCCGTGTGTGATCACGACACCGGAGAGATCGGCCCGGGTCCTGAACACATCCGCAACGCGTTCGGCCAGTCTGAATTGGATCTCGGGCGTCATCGAGGAACTGCCGATGTTGGTGAAGTCTTCCTCCTCAATCTCGACCTTCCCTTTTAGCGTCGGGACCAGAGCCACCAGATCCTTCGCCGTCAGGCTTTTGGCCTGGCCCGTCACCGGATCGGCGCCGCCGGAAATCGTCCCGCCTGTTCCAATGACCAGAACTCGCGGTGTCTTGGACGTCTGAGAAAAAGCCGGTACCGACAGCACGAGGATCAACGCGAGCGATGCAAGGCGTGGGTGGCTCATGATCGCGGAATTCTAACACGCGCTCGCAGAGCTTTTCTTATCACTTCGGGGCGAGGCTGCGGCTCCAAGAGATAATGAGAGGGCGGCGACACAGATCCCTGGAATCTCTCTGGAGATACCCCCTTCTCGGAGAAGCGGAGGTAATGCGATAATTCCGCTCGACTTTATAGAGGAGTGTGGGAATGAGCGAAATCTTGAAAGCGATGGCAATTTCCGGATCGATCCTGCTGCCGGTCGTGGTTCTGGTGATCGTCGTGAGTATTTTTGCGGTCCGGCGGGGCGAGGCGGCCATGGGCGGCCACGATCCTGGTTTGCCGTCGGGCAGTAGTTCCGGCGCGGCCGCTGCGGCAGCCGGTAAAGCGGCGCCCGTCCAGACTCGGGATGCGACGGTTCTGGAAATCCTTGTCCTTGGCGTCGTTCTCTTTACGCTGACGATGGGACTGCTCATCGGCATCAGCGTGATCCAACACCTGAATTAGTTCCATCCGGCCGGCGCCGGCATTCGTATGGGTCTGCATGCGGCGTATGCTCAGCGCCATCATCCTCGTCTTTTTCCCGGCGGTCGTGTCGAGCGCTCACCCTCTCCATTCCGACAGCCACGCAGTCCATTCGCGGTCTTGTTATACTCCTCGCGTGCCTGATCCAAGACCGGTCTCTCTGTTCTTCGCATTTCCCGACGGAGTCTTCCACTATGTCTGCGCCGAGTGCAACGCATTGTGTTGCCGAGGCCAGGGATTCGGCGGCAATGTCGAACGCGAGATGGGATTCCTCCTGAAAACGTATCCCGGACTTTCCGCGCTCGTGACAATGCGGCATCGCGACCTCATCGACATTTCCACTCCGCTCGGCCGCTGCTTCTTTCTTCAGGACGATAACCGTTGCCGGATTCAGGCCGAACACGGCTCCTCGAAGAAACCGGGAGTCTGCCTCGTCTTTCCATTCAACCGGTTTACCCGTGTGGGCACGACCGTTTTCGTGACGCCGCATTTCATGTGTCCGCTGCGCGTCGAAACCCCGGCCAGTCCCGGACGCGTTTCCGGCACGCACGCCGTCCTCGACGCCACCATTCGGGAAAGCGCCATGTTGGATCCAAAGTATGTGGAGTGGTATCTGAGCGCAGCGAAGTTACCCGAGGGCGAGACCGCAAAAGAGACCCTCGCACGGCAAAGCCGCTTTCGAGAGACGGTGTCGGCCGCAATCGGCAGGGAGCGTTTCATCGACCTGCTCGTCGCCAGCGGAGGTGACCGCAAAGATCTCGCAGCGGTGGTGAAACGTACCACGCGATTGATGGGCTGGGCCCCGGAACAGCATCCTTCCGGCAGCCGCGACTCCATCGACGACGTTATGATCGCACTCGCTCAGCCGCTGCTGATCGGTCCAAAGATCCTTCCACACGATCAAGGCTTGCGCGTGCTGGCGCTCTCGGAGCGATTCGTTCGAACGGTGTTCTCACCCGGGCTGCCGGCGCCCCAGCCCCAGGCCATTCACAGCGTCATTCAGCAGGTGTTCCCCGTCCTGCGCATGCTGACGAGCGGCGATGAAAAGCCGAAACTCCCGCGGAAAACACCCAAGCCGCAATTCGGACAACCCGACCTGGTTTTCGCACATTTCATGTTGTTCCGGGATTTGAAACGAATGGGAACCTTTCCCGCCCTCGAAATTGCATTCAAGAAGTTGAAGTCGCCGGCCGACCGGACCGCGCTCGCGAATCACCTGGCTGCTTTCATTCGCTAAGGGCCCTTGGTCGATTCCCGCCGCCTCCATAAAATCTTGCGGAACCAGCTAAACTAATCGAAAAACCTCCGGAGTAACCAGCGGGCTTGCAAAATGCCTTGGTCCGTGCTGCCCTCTGTCCAGTTCATCATCTCTGTTCGCGGATTCCCGAAGGACTTACAAGAGCTGGGAGCATGGTCTGTGCGAATAGTCCGGTGAGGCACCTCCCATTCGAAATTCCATTCATCATGGCGAACGGTCAACAAATCACGCGAAGTGTTGGCTTTGCAATAATCCGGGTGGGCGAACACTTCACAACGGACGAGGTCGTCTTTGCGGAAAAGGGTGACCTGCTGCTATTGGGCGCCCGCACGCTTGAAGGCTTGAATCTTGTCGTTAATTCTCGCGACAAGAAACTCGTCACCGCCGGTCCGATTCCGGCCGCTTGATTTGAAAGCGGAAGTCCTTGAGCGCGGATGATCGCCTGCTCCAGCAGGTAATAAAATCAAAAGGTCAGCCATTCGCTCCTTACAGAAACCGGGAGAATTCCATCAAGCACGCGATGTGTTGACCGGCGGATCCCGGAGCAGCCAGATCGTGACGAGAATTCCGAGAATCAGCTTGATGCCGTCGAGAACCGTATAAGTGGCGTGCAGCAATCCGAAGGTGCGAAGCGCGGGCGGGGCGGGATCCCGGACGACAAAGTCGAGGCTGCGGCCGACGGAAACGATCTGTGGTGTGATCAGGGCGGCAAAGAGGAGTGTGATGCCGAGCATCGAAACGATCATCCATTTCGGTTTGGACGACTTCGGAATAGCCATCACCAGCCACAAGGCGAGGATCCCGACTGCGATCTGGAGGAGTCCCCACACCTGGAAGAACAGCCGGTTCAGCTCCGACGACAGATAGCGCAGCAGGAAGCTCGCATCCGATGCGCCGAGCTTCTCCACGGCCGCCGTAAAAGCCGGGTTGGGCTGCGCGGCGAACAACCGATCGATGGTGTAGAAATTCTGGGTGGCGACGATGGCCATCCACAACGTGCCTGTAAGCCACACGCCCATGCTGAGAATTGCGAGCCGGCGCTTCAACATCACCTCCGCCGGATCATGCCTTTGGCATTGAGAAGGAAGCCGTCCGGCAGGCTTTCCTCGAACTTCGGCCGAAAACCCTTCACGCTCCACTCCCTGTCCGCGAACACTTCCGCCACCGCGATGCGGATGCGCGGGCGATCTTCGGATTCCAGATAGGCGTCGATCAAGGTCTCCCGCATGTCTTCGCCCAGTTCCGCCAGCGCATGGATGGCGGCGATCCGGACGTCGTCATCCGAATCCTCCAGAAACCTCTTCAGCGTCGCGGCGATCTCCGGGGTGACCAGCCCATGCATTGCCTTGATCAAACTCGTTCGATGTTCGGGTGACGTGAACTCGCCCTGGCCCACATAATCGAGAGCCTCGACCAGCTTCGGAACCAGTTCTTCGCGTGGAAGGATCTGGGCCAGCGCCTGGACGGGCCATTCCACCTGGTGATTCCGTTTAATGAATCGGAGGATGGGGTCGATCGCGTCCTGGTCCTTCCGGACCAGCATGCGGACGACATGACGCTTCTCTTCGACGTCCTGCGTCATGACTTTGCTCGACATCGTGAAACGCTTCAACAACGCATACAGCGCTTCCGGCGTCGACCATTCGGCCAGTTTTTCCGCCGCTTCCATCCGGGGACCGTCTTCACCCCCGCTTTCGGTGAGGCGTTTGACAAGGCGTTCGATGGATTTCGGTGTCGGTTGATTGCGTCTTAAGAAGTCGAACATCCTGCCTATTCTATACTCAGCAGACCAAACGGATCGACTCGCGACCCCTGAATCCTCGCGGACCAGTGGAGGTGCGGTCCCGTGACGCGGCCGGTGGCCCCCGCCAAACCGATGATCCGTTCTTCCTCCGCGATCCCGCTCACCTTCACGTCGATTCGCGACAGATGCGCGTAAATCGTATAGATGCCCAGGCCATGGTCCAGGATGACGGTGTTTCCGGTGAAGAACAGATTCTTCGCGAGAACCACGCGCCCGCGATTTGCCGCATGGATCGGAGTGCCGGTCGATGCCTTCAGATCCGCGCCGGCATGCGGCGCTCGCGGCTGACCATTGAAGACGCGCCGGTGGCCGAAGTTGGACCCCCGCGTCTGTCCGGGAATCGGAGACCGAAACGCCTGCGCCCAGAGAATCTCCGGTGTCCATTTGTCGTAGATCGCGTCGAGTTCCTTCGCTTCGCGCGCGGCGCGCCGTTGATTCGCCGGACTCAACTCGACGTACTTGTCTTCGACTCTCAACGTCGTGGTTGGAAACTTCACGATCTCCACACGGATGGTGACGGGACGCTTCTCCATGCGTCCGTCGCCGAACGTGACCGCAACCTCAGCCGGATGTTCGCCCGGTTTCGCGTCCAGATCGATCCCGACAATGGTCTCCCACTTTCCCTGCACGTGCGCAAACGGAATCTTCTTCGTCTCCAGCCACAACTGCATCGACTTGACGCCGGACTCCTCGGGAAACGTCATGAGCAGGGGTTGACCCTGGCCGACCGGAAATACAGCCGCGGCAAGGAAGAACAGAGCCTCGATCATCACAGCTCCACGGACTCCAGGTATTCCGGAGCATGGACATTCCAGCCCGGAAAAGTTTCTTCGATATGTTGTTGCATGGCATCCATCGCTTTCGGCTCTCCATGCACGAGAAAAAGTTTCCGAGGCGGCTTCCGAAATCCGCCCAGCCAGCGCAGAACTTCGTTGTAGTCGCCGTGCGCGGAAAAACTGGTGAGCGAATGGACCTGTGCGCGAACGGGATAGTCCACGGCGAAAATCCGGACCGACCGCGCACCCTCGATCAGTTGCCTGCCGCGCGTGCCCGCGGCCTGAAATCCGACAAAGACGACGGCATTGCGCTCATCGGGAAGACGCTGGATCAGGTGATGGAGAATGCGTCCGCCGGTCGCCATGCCGTTGGCGGAAATGATGATGGATGGGAAGGTGTGTTCGTTGATGCGTTTCGAATCGTCGGCCTTCCGTACAAATTGAATGTTGCCGGTGTGGAGAGGGTTTTGCCCGGACCACGCCAGCTTCGTCATCTCGACGTCATGCTCTTCTTTGTGTTTCGAGTAGATCTCGAACGCGTCGATGGCCATCGGGCTATCGACATAGACCGGCAATGCCGGAATCGCCTGCTCCAGCTCGAGTTCACGGAGGATGTACAGGATTTCCTGAGCGCGTCCAACGGCGAAGGAAGGAATCAGAACGGAGCCGCCGCGATGTGCGGTTTCAACGATGATCTTGCGGAGCATGGCCTTTCCGCTCTTTTCCTCCCGGCCCTCATGCAGCCGGTTGCCATACGTCGACTCCAGCAGCAGATAGTCGGCGCCATCCACCGGCGTGGGATCGAAAATGATCGGTTGGTCGTACCGTCCGATGTCTCCGGTAAAGAGAACGCTTTTGCCTGCCTCACGGACCATTACGAACGCCGATCCGAGGATGTGGCCCGCAGGCAGCAATTCGAAAGTCAGGTGAGGGGACAAGTTCTGCGGCTTCCGGTACGGAACCGCTTTGAGGGCGCGAAGAGCGACCGAAGCGTCTTCCAGCGTGTAGAGCGGGAGCGCCGGCTTGTGTTTCGACCGCTGATGCTTGTTGCGAAATCGAGCCTCTTCCTCCTGAAGATGTCCGGAGTCCGGAAGCAGGATGCCCGCCAGATCCACCGTCGCCGGCGTGGCATAGACCGGACCGCGAAACCCCTGCCGCACGAATCGCGGGAGGTATCCCGTATGGTCGATGTGCGCGTGCGTCAGGATAATCGCGTCGATGGAACCGGGATCGACGGGCGGCTCCTCCCAGTTTCGCAGCCGAAGCTCCTTCAGACCCTGGAAAAGTCCGCAGTCGACAAGGATCCGCTTGTTGCCGGACTCCAGCAGGAACTTGGAGCCCGTTACCGTGTGAGTCGCTCCGAGAAAAGTCAGACGCATGGCAAAGGATAAGTGATTTTCGTTCCGTCCACTCTCGCAAAATCCGTCAGCTTGTGCGCCCCTACTTTGTCGGCGCATGTGAGAGAATTCAGCCATGAAAAACGCATTGATGGCGAAAGCAAAAGAACTCTTCGACGAAACCCGCGCCGGAGAACTGGAAGCCGACGTCGAAAAGACCGCCGCAGAACTCATGGCTCTTCACAATTTTCCCCTGACGATCGACGATGAAATTTGAAAATCTGACGCTCACCGGCGCCGCTGCCGCAATCCGTTCCGGCGAGATATCGCCGGTCGAATATGTTCGGGCGCTTCTCTCACACATTGAGGACCGTGAACCGGAAATCCGCGCATGGGTCACGCTCGATGCCGATCGCGCCCTGGAAGAAGCGAAAGCCTGCGAAACCGAGGCAAAGGCTGGAAGATTTCGGGGCGCGCTCCACGGCGTTCCGGTCGGGATCAAGGACATCTTTTACACGGCCGGTCTTCGCACCACCGCAGGATCCAGGTTCCTTCAGGACTTCGTTCCCGGCAAGGACGCGGCGTCCGTCACTCAGCTTAAGAAGGCAGGCGCCATCGTTCTGGGAAAGACGGTGACCACGGAATTCGCATCGTTCGACCCGGGACCGACCAGGAATCCCGCCAATCCCGGCCATACGCCCGGCGGGTCCAGCAGCGGATCTGCCGCGGCGGTCGGCGCCTGCATGATTCCCGCCGCGACCGGCACACAGACCGTCGGCTCGATCGGAAGGCCGGCCGCCTATTGCGGCGTTGTCGGATTCATGCCGACTCAGTCGCGAGTGAGCCGCAAAGGCGTCTTTCCGGTGTCCTGGTCGCTCGACCATATCGGCGGTCTGTGCCGGTCTGTAGCGGATGCCAAACTGATGCTCGAAGCGCTTTCCGGCGTGCCGGTGCCCGCCGCGGATCGTTCCGGTCCATTAAGAGTCGGAGTTGTTCGCGGATTCTTTTCGGAGAATGCGACACCGGAAATTCACGATCTTCACGAAGCATTCCTGAAGACGCTTGCCGGCCCGGACCTCCTGCTGGAAGAAGCACCCCTGCCGCAGATCTTCGAAGTGCAGGCGGCCATTCTTGCGATCCTGTTAAAGACGGAAGTCGCCTCCGCGCACACCGAGTTCTATCGCGAGAATTCAGCGCTTTACAGCAAGAAGCTTCGAGGTTTGGTTGAAACCGGAATGCTCGTCGGCGCACAGGATTATCTGCGGGCGCTGCGCCTGCGGAAGGCGTATCAGAAAGAAATGACACGACTGTTTGAACGGTTCGATATTCTGCTCTCGCCCGGCGCGAAGGACACGGCGCCCGAGGGGCTGGGATATACGGGCGATCCGGGCTTCTCCGGCCCGTGGGCGCTGGCCGACTTCCCCACGCTCACACTGCCTGCCGGAAAAGCTTCAAACGGATTGCCGGTCGGGATCCAGATCTCGGCCGCTCCGATGAACGATGGAATGATGTTTCACGCCGGGGACCTGATCAGTCGGCGCCGGCTTTAATGCCCGCGGTCTAAGGTGAAATCGTGGAAAAACGTTTTCCCCTCCGTTGAGGCACTGCTGTACCAATGAAGCGAAATCGTGGAAAAGCGTTTTCCCCTCCTCGTCGAGGAGGGGTGGCGCGAAGCGCCGGGGTGGTGCTGTTCAAGAAATCGATTTTATTAAACGAACCGCCCCGCCGCTATCACGGCACCCCGCCTTTGCCAAGTCTTGGCCAAGGCGGGGAAAAAAAGACACCGGTTCTATAGAGTTGGCCGCTTCTTGTGCCAGTCCGTTGCCGACTCGTAGGCGTAGGCGGCGCGGAAGAGATTCAATTCATCGAACGGCTTTGCGTAAAAACCGATCGTGAGCGGCAGTGTGGGTGCGGCGGTCGTAAAACCGCATGGGATCACGATTTCGGGATATCCGGTCATGTTCCCGATGAAGGTGTTTCCACCGCGGAATGCCGGGGCGGCCGAACCGGGCTTCACATCGCTTTTGGCGGTTTCCGGCGGTTCCAGTTTGCTGGCGGGACTTCCGCCCGGGACAGCCATCACGTCGCATTTCTCGAATACCTTCGCCATCTCATCCTGGAGAATACTCCGGACCCGGAGGGCTTTGAGGTAATCGGTCGCCGAGTAAAACTTTGCGGCCTCGAGACGCTCTCGAACGACGGGATCGAACAGTTCCGGTTTCTGGCGAAGCCGCTTTTCGTGGAAGCACGCAGCCTCCGCCATCGCGACGATCCAGCCCGCCGATCCCGCGTATTTGGCGTGTGGAACGTCGACGTCCACCGTCGTGGCTCCCATCTCCACCAGTTTCTGAATCGCCGCCTTTGTGGCCTTGTCGGATTCGGGATTCTGGTTTTCGAAGAAATAGGTTTTGGGAACGCCGATGCGCAGGCCCTTCACATTGCCCGTGAGCGCTTTCGAATAGTCCGGAACGGGCTCGCGGCTCGTGGTGGGATCCCTGGGGTCATGACCGGCGATGACCTGGAGCATGGCTGCCGCGTCCGCGACGGTCTTCGTCATCGGTCCCGCGTGATCGAGTGTCCAGGCAAGCGTGGTGACCCCGTATCGGCTGACACGACCGTAGGTTTGCTTCAATCCGACGATGCCGCAAAACGAAGCGGGTCCTCGAATCGATCCGCCCGTGTCGGTTCCGATCGACAGCGGAGTCATGTACGCCGCGAGCGCTGCACCCGAACCGCTGGACGAACCCGAAGGCGAATAGTCGGTATGCCACGGATTGCGCGCCGGACCGAATCCCGAGAGGGTGCCGCTGCCCATGGCGAATTCGAGAAGGTTGAGTTTGCCGAGCAGAACGGCTCCGGACCTGGCCAGACGTTCTGTCACGGTCGATTCGTAGTTCGGAACCCAGTCGGCCGTCACCTTCGAACCGTTGGTGGTCAGGATTCCCTTGGTCGCCAGAATATCTTTCGGCGCGTACGGCAGGCCGTGGAGTGCACCCAGATACTTT
This sequence comes from Acidobacteriota bacterium, assembly GCA_023265365.1. Classification (GTDB taxonomy): domain Bacteria; phylum Acidobacteriota; class Terriglobia; order 20CM-2-55-15; family 20CM-2-55-15; genus JAHFTY01. The sequence continues at coordinate 12,048 of JAHFTY010000009.1, read as the reverse complement.
CCCGCAGCGATGTCTTTCTCCGCCTGCTTCGCCTGCGCCAATGCGACATCTTTGGTGACGGTAATAAACGCATTCAGTTTTGGATTCAGCGCGGCAATGCGATCGAGATACGCCTGAGTCAATTCAACCGGTGAGATCTTCCGCGCTTTGATCATCGCCGCCAGTTCGCGGCCGCTCTGGAAGACAAGATCGTTGTTCGCCATGATTACCTCAGCTTCGCGTTAAAGATGGGAGCGGGTTCCACGGAGTCGTCAATCTCGAGATCGCGAACGATCTGGAATTGATCGAGGTTCCGCTGCAGCGCGGCCGTCACGACTTTCAGCCGCTCATCGGAAAACTGTTGGTCGATCAACGCGTTTGCCGTTTTCAGAATCTCCGGGGAAAGCGCCCCGCCTTTCGACTGCGCCAGAATTTCCGTCGCCGCCGGGCCGGTGATTCCGAGCGCGGCGAGCAACTGGAGCATTTTTCGCCGGGAGACGGGCTTTTCAGTGATCTTCGATTTCATGGTTAACCTCCGCGCTCGGAATTCTAATCGATTTCGGGAATCATGGCGCCAGCGGAATCAATCCCGGCGCCAGATAGGCGAATCCCATGGCGATGATTCCAATGACGGTGGCCAACAGAATGCTGTGGCGCAGTGTGAACCGGAAGAGTTTGCCCTCGTCTGAAGGCTTCATGCCTGTGGCGGCAACCGCAACGGCGATACTCGACAGCGAGATCATTTTGCCCATGACGCCGCCGGCGGAGTTGACCGAGGCGGTGAGAACCGGATTGATGGACAGCGCTCGGGCCGTGACCACCTGCAAATTGCCGAACAACGCGTTGGCCGACGTGTCGCTGCCCGTGAGAAAGACTCCAAGCCATCCCAGAATGGCGCTGAAGAACGGGAAGGCGCTCCCGGTCGCGGCAAAGGCGAGACCGAGAGTCGATGTCATTCCGGAATAGTTCATCAAATACGCAACGCCCAGCATCGATGCGATGGTCATGATCGGAAACGCGAGTTGTTTTGCCGTCGCTTTGTAGATGCCGGCGTAACGCTTGGGGCTGACACCCAGAAGCAGCGCGGCCGTCATCCCGGCTAGAAGGCATGACGTACCCGAGGCGCTGAGCCAGTTGAACGTGAAGACTGCGGCGTAAGACGATACCGCCTTGGTGACGGGAGGAACCCGCTGGATCGCGTTGTGAAGACCTGCCACATTCAGGGGAACGGTAAATTGATCCAGTTGTGCTTTGAACGGCGGATAACCCCAGGCCAGGACGAAGACCACAAGAAGAAGGTACGGCGTCCAGGCCATGAAGATTTCCCTGCCCGAATGTCTTTTCGGAGTGGCCGCGACGGGCACGTCGCCCTCCAGCCTGAAGATCTTTTTCGGATGCCACACCTTCATCACCACGACCATCGCCGCCAGTGACAACAGCGCGCCAAGAATATCGGTGAGTTCGGGCCCCACGAAGTTCGAGACGACGAACTGCGCGCCGGCAAACGTCACGCCGCAGGCAACGATTGCGGGGAGAACCTCGATGGCGCCTGCGATTCCGGCCATGACCACGACCAGGTATGTGGGAATAATCACCGAAACCATGGCGCAGATGCGACCCACCATCGCGCTCAACGAAAGTACGGGCAGGCCAGTAATTCCGGCGAGCGTGATCACCGGGATTCCAATCGAACCGAAGGCGACCGGCGCGGTGTTGGCCAGCAGACAAATACCGGCCGCGTAGAACGGCGAGAATCCCAGTCCGGTGAGCATCGCCGCCGCTACCGCAACGGGCGCGCCAAATCCGGCGGCGCCTTCGACAAAGGCGCCAAACGAAAATGCGATGAACAATGCCTGAAGGCGCCGGTCATTGGTGAGTCCGGCGACGGAGTCCTTGATGATTTCAAACTTCCCGGTATCGACGGTGAGACGGTAAAGCAGAATCGAGGTGAACACGATCCAGGCGATCGGAAACAAACCGAACGCCACGCCGTAGGCGACCGACGTGATCGCCAATTGCGCCGGCATCCGGAAACCGAGAAGTGCCACGACGAATGCCGTTCCCAGTGCGCTCGTGGCGGCAAGCCAGCTTGGCTTTCGCTTCACGCCGAGCATGTAAAACAAAACCAGCAGCGGGATGGCAGCCACGATGGCAGAGAGTCCGAGGCTGCCGCCGACAGGTTGATAGTTGTGTTCCCACATGGATTTCGCCTCCGGAAGGGCGAAACTGTACCACAACTGTCAAACGCCGTTTCTAAGCGGCTCTGTCCTGTTCCGCCGGTCCGACGATGCCGGCCCCCGCTGTCTGGAAGAGATTCCCGGCGCGTCGCAGAACATCCGGATCGTCCGAGTGAATGGAGATCAGGATATCCCCCGAGCGGAGTCGCTCTTCAATCCGGTGGGCCACCTCTTTCGGAAGTCCGAGCGGATGAAACGCCCCGCTTCCACCGGCGAGCCCACCAACCGCACCTCCAACCGCCGCTCCACCCAACGCGGAAACGAGCGGGCCCGCCACCAGGATCGGGCCGACGCCGGGAAGCGCCAGCGCCGCAAAGCCTGCCACCAATCCCACGACTCCTCCGATTGCACCGCCGGTCTCAGCTCCGCGAATCGCATCTTCCCTGACCGAGATGTTTTTCGTGTCAGCGGATCGTCTCGGCAGAACCACCGAAATGTCCGATGCCCGAAATCCATTCGTCCGCAGCGCCGTCAGAATGGCGTTCGCCTGCGGCTCCGTCGA
>JAHFTY010000009.1:0-9320 GCA_023265365.1 Acidobacteriota bacterium | reverse complement strand
GTGCTGCAGAAATAAAACGTCTTACCTTCAAAGGTGCTGCGATCCTTCGCACTATTCTCATCAACTTCCATGCCACAGACTGGATCGATAGCCATGTTGTTCCTCCCTACAGTTGATGATAGGTGCAATCGTCACGCCGGAAAGGCCCGACAGTGAATCGACTGGGGTTTTGAGGAAGATGAAGCGGAAGAACTCGGGATGAATTCCTCGCAGAGGCGGGGAATTCCAGGTCAGACTCCGTCAGACCCGGAACTTCCCCTTACTTGGGTTGAGAAACGACCCGAAGGTAGGGCTTTAGGGTTTTCCATCCCTCGGGGAATTTCTTCCTGGCGTCCTCATCGCTGACTGAAGGAACGATGATGACGTCTTCTCCCTGCTTCCAGTTCACCGGCGTCGCCACACTGTGCTTCGCGGTGAGCTGCAGCGAGTCGATCACTCGAAGAATCTCCACGAAATTGCGGCCGGTGCTCGCGGGATAGGTGATCATCAGCTTGACCTTCTTATCCGGCCCGATGACGAAGACCGAGCGGACAGTGAAGGTATCGCTGGCGTTGGGATGGATCATGCCATACAGGTTGGATACTTTCTTGTCGGCATCCGCGATCACCGGAAAGTTCAAAGCGTGTCCCTGCGTTTCGCGGATATCTTCGGCCCATTTCTGATGCGAGTCCGAGGGATCGACGCTGAGCCCGACGACTTTGACGTTGCGCTTGTCAAACTCCGGTTTCAGCCGGGCGACTTCGCCGAGTTCGGTGGTGCAGACTGGTGTGAAATCCTTCGGATGGGAGAAGAGAACTCCCCAGCTTTCGCCGAGCCACGAATGAAACGAAGAGATCGGGCCTTCGGTCGTGTCTGCGGAAAAATCGGGAGCGACATCGTTGATCTGAACTGCCATGGTTCCTCCTACTTTTTTCTCTGAAGTTCCTCGTCAATGACTTTTGCAAGTTCGTTGTACGGTTGGGCGCCGTTGAAGTACCGGCCGTTGATGAATAGAGTGGGAGTTCCGGTGACCCCGACTCTTACACCTTCCGAAATATCCTTCTGCACGGCCGGAGCATACTTCGACGAATCCAGGCAGGCATCGAACGCCTGCGAATCCAGCTTCAGACCGGCAGCCTTCTTTTTCAGATCGAGAATCTCGAGGTTACGGTTGTCCTGAAACATCGAATCGTGAAGGTCCCAGAACTTCTTCTGTTCGTTCGCGCACAAGGAGGCTTCTGCCGCCTTCTGCGCGCGGGGATGGATTTGATTCAGGGGAAACTGTCTGAAGATCACGCGCACCTTGTCTCCATACCGGGCCTCGATCAGTTGGAGCGTTGGAAACACCTGTGCGCAGAATGGGCATTCGAAATCCGAAAACTCCACGATCGTGACCGGCGCGTTCGCCGGGCCTTTCGCGGGAAAACCCTCGGTCTTGACTTCGGTTCGCAGCGGGTCCAGGTACGTGGCGACTTTGTAGTCGGTGCGAAGTCTGGTGATGAACGCCTCGTAAAGACTGTCCCTTTTCTGTTGCCGCAGGTACGACCGGATTTGCCGGAGCGCCTCGTCCCCCTGAACGTTGATGCGGCCCTTGTTGGCCTCATAGAACGCATTGACTTCCGCTTCGTTCGGCGGAACAACCTTGCTGTCGACTTCGGTCTGGATCAGGGTTTGCACCGGCATGTTCCGCTTCTTCGCCTCGGCATCCACAATCCTGCCGTCGATTACATTGGTCAGCGCCCGCTCCAGGATGGAATGTTCCTCCCGCTGGAATCCCACCAGGGCCTGAGCCTTCTTCATGTCGAGGTTGGACAGGTCCGCCGATGCCTCTTTCTTCATCGCCTCTTCGGTGACGGGCAGGCCGTTGACCACGGCGACCACTTTCGGAATTCCAGCCGGCGAGCCGGACTGGCTTGCTCCCGCACACGCCATCAGCGAGATCAGGACGGCAGCGCTGAAGATCGCGCGCATGGTTTTCATCGTCATGTCTTCCTCCAGGATCACCAAGGTTACCACGCCGGTCGTCGGATTCATGCCGAGACGCCTTCCGGGAGGAGGACTCCCTTGTCGAGGTGCCGCGTCACGGTGGCATGGCGGGCGGCGCGTGGATCGTGGGTGACCATGACGACGGTTTTGCTGAACTCCTTGTTCAGTTTTTCAAGGATCGCCAGGACCTCATCCGCGGAGTGTGCGTCGAGATCTCCGGTCGGCTCGTCGGCCAGAAGCAGGAGCGGATCCGTGACGATGGCCCGCGCAATGGCGACGCGTTGTTCCTGGCCGCCGGAGAGTTGGCGCGGGTAGTGTCTCATGCGGTCTTTCAATCCCACCAGCGCCAGGGCGGTGTCCACGTGTTCTTTCCGCTCGGTCCGGGTGAGTTTCGTGAGCAGCAGCGGGAGTTCGACGTTTTCGAAGGCGGTCAGGACGGGAATCAGATTGAATGTTTGAAAGATGAATCCGATCGTGTGGTTCCGCCAGGTCGCCAGTTGGCTTTCCGACATCCCGGCGATATTGTCGCCGTTGATGACGATCCGGCCTCCGGACGGCCGGTCGATTCCCGCGATCAGGTTCAGGAGCGTCGACTTCCCGGACCCGGACGGTCCCATCAAACAAAGGAATCCGCCCGCCTCGATATCCAGGCTGGCATCCTGTAGTGCGACAACTTCCTGCGCTTCCTTCTTGAAGATCTTCGATACGTTCCGGATTTCGACTGCTACCATTGGTCTCCTTTATGCGCCGCACCACCCCGGCGCTTCGCGCCACCCCTCCTCGTCGAGGCGGGGAAACCGCATCAACGAGGCACTGCTGTCCAAATAAGGCGAAATCGAGGAAAAGCGTTTTCCCCTCCTCATCGAGGAGGGGTGGCGCGAAGCGCCGGGGTGGTATCTGCCCCTTCTTTGGTACGCCGGGCGCCTATTTCCTGGATTCGACCTTGTCGCCGGCCTTCAACTGAGCAAGCTGGTCGCCCACGATGATCGATTCGGTGCCGATCAGCCCCTGCGAGATATACACATCGCCGCCGACTTCCTTCTGAACGGTAACCGGTTTGGGCTGGACCTTGCCTTCGGATATCACCAGGACGGCCCTGCCGCTTTCGCGTTCCACGATCGCCCGTTTCGGCACGATCATGAGTTTGGTCTCCTGAACCTTTTCGGTTTTCGCCGCCGTATCCAGAAAGGTCACGCGCGCATTCATTTCGGGCTTGATGAATTCATCGGGCTCCAGAAATTTCACCTTCACCTGAACCGTTGCTTTCTGACGATTCGCCTCGGGAGCGATCTCTTCCACGCGGCATTTGTAGGTACGATCCGGAAACGCGTCCGTCACGACCGTGCACGGCTGGTCGGGTCCGATCCGGTTGAAGTCATTCTGGTTGATATCGAGTTCGACCTGGATATCGTCCAGGTTGGCCAGCGTCACGACGAAGCCTTTCGCTCCGCTCTGTCCCACGAACGAGGTCGTCACCATTTCGCCTTGTTCGACATTCCGTTCGAGGATCGTGCCTTCGATCGGGACGCGGATCTCCGTCGCATCGAGGATGGACTTCGCATAATCGACCGCGCCCCTGGCCCGGCTCGCTTCCGATCTGGCGTTATCGATCTGTTCCTGGCGCGGCCCCTTCTGAATAAGCTCGTAGGTTTTCTGCAACGATGCGAGATTCGCACGCGATGTTTCGGCGCGGCCCCTGGCCTCATCGAGCGCCTGTAAGGACGACACGCCCTCTTTCAACAGCCCTTCGACGCGTTTGAACTGCGCCTCGTCCGTGCGCAACTGAGCTTCGGCGCGGGACACATCATGTCTGGCCCGTTCGATTTCTTCCGGACGCGAACCACGCTGCAACTCGCTCAGCCGGGCCTCGGCCCCTTCGAAGGCCGCCAGGGCCTGATCGTACTGAGCGCGGTATTCGCGGTCTTCGAGCCTGGCGACGGCTTGATCCTTTTTGACATGATCGCCCTTCTCGACGCCGATCCAGGCGACTCGTCCCATCACCTTCGAGCCAACCTGGATCTTGTGATGGGCAATGACGTATCCCGTGGCCACGAGCACCGCCGATTGGGATGACGCCTCGACGCGGGGCCGCACCGTGTCCACAATCACGGCGGCATTCATGCGGTTCGAAATCTGGAAACCGGCAATGGCCAGCGCCGCGATCAAAATGAGAGCAACGATGTAATTCATCGCTCCGCTTGAAGTTCGCGCCTCAGGCCTCTTCGATTTATCGATTTTGAGCTTATGGAGTTCGTTCGAAAGATTGTCCATCTAGGCTTCGCGCAAAGCGCGGATGATCTGTGTTTTCGCGGCCGAGCGTGCGGGCAGCAGCCCGCCGATCACACCCATGAACGCAGCGAAGACGATTCCTTCCAGCATCAACCGGGGTGTGACGCGGAATTGAAACACGATCTCTGAGAAGGACTGGAAGTTCATCGTCCCCGTCGAAATACCGTTCACCGGCAAGGCGAGAAGACATCCGGCGATGCCCCCCAGCACCGATAGAACGAAGGATTCCAGCATGAACGACAACAGAATGTTTCGCCGCTTGTATCCAAGCACGCGGAGCGTGGCGATCTCGCGCGATCGATACGCGGTCGCCGCATACATCGTATTCATGACGGCAAAGCAGGACCCGATCGCCATGATGATGGCGACGACGTATCCGATCACTTTGATCGGCGTCGCGGTCGACGTCTGGCCCGCGAAGTACTCCTGTTCCCTGAAAACATCCAGCTTGATGCGGCGGTCGTTGGCGATCCGGTCCTTCACGGACTGAATCACCTCCGGGCTGGACACGCGAACCAGCAGCGAGCTGTAGATCGGACGATCGAATTCGCCTGAGACTTCGTTGTAGACGCCCCAGACTTCGGAATCGTACGCCGTGTGCGCCGCGTCAATGAGCCCGACGATGTTCCAGGTCGTCTTCCCGATCTTCACCGTGTCGCCCAGCCCGGTGTTTTTGAACCGGCCGGAGACGGTTTTGCTGATCACAAGTTCCCGCAAACCCGGTTTGAACATCCGGCCCCCGGCGAGCTTGATCTTCGGCCGAAGCTCCATTGTCTTGTCCGAGATGCCGCGGAGAAGCAGGTTCGTCGAACCACCGGTCGTGCGTTCCTGGTTCAGAAGAATGATGATTTCTCCGGAGACGGCGGTAACGCCATCCATCGTCCCGACGATGCCTTTGATATCGCGGTTGAAGAAACTGTTCGTTTCGGATTGGGAGCCCTGACGGATGATCAGCAGATTCAGCGGTTCGCCCGTATCCACGAAGACGCCTTGAATTCCCTGCACCATGGCCAGGATCGAAACGAAAACGCTCACGGTGAGCGCGACACCGAACACCGTCATCAGCGTGCCCACACGCCTGACCACCAGACTCCGCAAATTGTATTTGATCGGGATCACGTTCGACCTATTCTCCTCGACGCCGGACCGCTTCGGCGATCGGTATTCTCGATGCGCTCCACGCCGGAAATGTGGTGCTGGTCAGTGCAACGATGAGAGCGATTCCAAGTGACATCAGAACCGTGCTCCACTGAACGAAGAATCCCTGCAGAAATCCGCCGGACAACATCTGCATATCGACGCTGCCGAAAATGAACTTGGCGGCCAGCGCTCCTCCCAACCCGCCTGACGCGGCGATCACGACGGATTCGGCCACCATCATCGACAACACGGATCCGGGTGAAAAGCCGAGTGTTTTCAGGATCGCGATTTCTCCCGTGCGTTCGCGAATCGACATCGCCATGGTGTTGGCCGCGACGAGAACAACCGTAAACAGGACAATCGTCGAGATACTGACGATCAGCGTCCGCACATCTCCCCACATCGACGCAAATCCGAGGATGAAAGCAGACTCCGTCTCCGTCTTCGTGGGAGCCGTGCTGTTCCGGAACATGTCGTCAATGGCGGTCGAGATGGCGGTCAAATCGTCCGGCGACTTCGCTTTCACGGTGAAGGTGCCGGCAACGCCCGCGTTATTGAGCAGTTCATTGAAATAGTCGTAGTGGAAATAATAGGTGGCTTCGCTGCCCCCGCCGTCGACCAGACCGCAGATCCGGGTTTCCGCCTTGACCGAAAAAATCTGGCTGTCGATCGTGACGGTGTCTCCCACCTTCCAGTCGAAGCGCTTCGCCAGCTTCACGCCGGCCAGCGCTCCCGTTCGTTCTCTCTTGAAACACCCGGCCTGGTCGGGCGACTGGACCCTGGCCTCGGCATAGATTTCCAGGAAACGGTCGGCATCGACCGCAAACTGGGCAAAGAAAAAGCTCGGATCCTTGTAGACGCCACCGAACCACTGTGTCGCCGTCACATCGTCGACGCCCGGAACCGACTTGATCTTCTCCCGGTACGACACCGGCATCATCGCGCCGAGCGAGGTCTGGTGACGCGTCACGACACGCTTCGCGGATTCGGGAGTCAACGGCGGCGACTCCAGAGAAGTCAGCAGCGTCCGGAGCGTGCTGATCAGGAACAACGACATCCCAATGCTGAGAATCGTCAGGATGGTGCGCCGCTTGTTCCGGAACGCATTTCGAAAGATGATCCGCAGAAATTTCATTGTTTTTCGAGTTGTAATCTACGCTCGACCCCTGGAATTCACAAGCGCCGACCGGCAGATGGCGGGCAGGCGCCGGTGAATGTTCTCACAGGGTCTTGTTGACTGCGGGAATGGCCTCGCCCAGGATGTTGACCATCCGGTCCACTTGCTCATCGCTCACCACAAACGGCGGCGCCAGCATGTAGATGTCGCCTCGAATCCGGCTGTATAACCCGCGGCCCAGACATTCCTTGTAAATCCGCTCACCGAATTTCAGCGACGGCGCGAAGGCTTTCTTCGTCACCTTGTCTTCCACGAACTCGATGCCGGCCATCAGTCCGATGCCGCGGACGTCGCCGACATGGTCCAGCGATGCGAGTTGTTGTAAACCGGACAGCAGCTTGTTCCCCTTGCGCTCCACCTCCGCGACGAGGCCCTCGCGTTCCAGAATTTCGATATTCGCCAGTCCGACGGCACAGGCGGTCGGATGACCCGAGTAGGTGAAGGCGTGCATCCATCGGCGATCCGGAGGAGCGTCGGCAATGACCTGGTAGACCCGTTCCGATAATCCAATTCCTCCAAGCGGCAGATACCCGGATGTCACACCCTTGGCAAACGACACCATGTCGGGCTCGACCGCGTATCGTTCCAGGCCGAACCAGCGTCCCGTGCGGCCAAATCCGGTGATCACTTCGTCCGCAATGAACAGAACGTCGTAGCGGTCACAGATCTCCCGGATACGTTTGAAATAATCCTCCTGCGGCACGATCAAACCGCCCGCGCCCTGTACCGGCTCCGCAATGAAAGCGGCCACGGTGTCCGCGCCTTCCTCCAGGATCGCCGTCTCCAGCAGGTTCGCCGCCGCCACGCCGGGCGTGACGGTCTTATCGCCGGGTGTGAACCGGTACGGATAGGGAGCCGCGATGTGAAGAAATCCCGGAAGCTTTCCTCCGAACATGGGCCAGTAGGCCGGGATGCCCGTTGCGCTCATGGCCGCAAGCGTGACGCCGTGGTACCCGTGCTCCCGGGCGATGATTTTGTTCTTGTCGGGCTTACCCTGGCTGTTCCAGAAGAAGCGCGCTGTTTTTATCGCAGAGTCGTTGGCTTCGCCGCCGCCGCACGCAAAGAAGAATCTCCGGATCGACGGGTAGATCAGCGAAGCCAGCTTTTCCCCGAGCTGCACTGCGGGAATGCTCGTGCTTCCGGTATACCCCGAGGCGAACGCGAGTTGCTCCATCTGCCGGGCCGCGGCGTGTGCGAGTTCCTTCCGGCCGTGACCCACATTCACATTCCAAAGGCACGACAAACCGTCGATGAACTCGCGTCCATCGGCGGAGCGAATCGTGGCGCCGCTTCCCTGCACCCAGACAAACGGCTCTTTTTGATCGTTCGGATGGAAGAGCGGATGGATCAGGTGCTCGTGGTCGGAGTCGATGATTCGTTTGAGGTCGACGGCCAGCGTCATGAATATCTCCTGTGTATTGAAGAGTTCCTCGCCGCGTTATTGTAATATCTCAAACCGATGAGCAGGCGAGAGATTTCAGCCGGATGCGTTGTGTACCGTACCACGGACGGGAAAACCGAAGTGGCTCTCATCCAGCCGCGCGAACGCGATTCGTGGGCACTCCCCAAAGGACTCATCGAACGCGGCGAGACCGCCGAGCGCGCCGCCCGGCGTGAAGCGCGCGAAGAGACCGGACTTTCGGGCACGATTCAGGATCGCATCGACACCATCAAGTACTCCTACACCGCCAAATGGGAACAGCCGCCCACGCGCGTTTTCAAAATCGTCACATTCTTCCTTTTGCAATTCACCGAAGGCAGTCCCCTCGATCACGACAGCGAGGTCGACCGTGTGGAGTGGTTTCCGATCGACGACGCGATTCGGCAAGCCAGCTACAAACAGGAAAAGGACATTCTGCGGAAAGCCAGGCGCCTGCTTTCCGGCGCGGAGAAGGCCACATGAAGACAACCGTCCCAAGAGTCGCTCTGCTCATGTTCCTGCTGCTTCTTCGGGTCCCCGCCCAGGGTCAGGGCGTCTATGCGCAGAACCAGAAGCCCGCGAACGGCGTCGAAATCGACTACGCCGTCACCGTCAGGAACCCCGTCGCGCATCTCTACGACGTTCAAATGGACATCCGCGGCATGAAGACAACAACCCTCGACGTCGTCATGCCCGCATGGGAACCCGGCGCCTACTCCATCCGCGATCACGCCAGAAACGTTCAGGAGTTTCGCGCGCTCACGCCGCACAATCAGCCGCTGCGCTGGGAGCAGACGGACAAGCAGACATGGCACATCGCCAAACCGCAGGCGGAAGACGTGGTGGTGCACTACCAGGTGTTTTCAAACCGCCTCACCGATCAGATGGCCGACCTCGCCGGTCCATCCCTGTTCATGTACGTGAACGGGCAAAAGCACGTCCCGGTCAGCGTCAAATACAACTTGCCCGGCGGGTGGAAAGTGTACACCGGCCTGGAAAAACGCGGCGACCGTTATCATGCCGGCGACTACGACATCTTCGTCGACGCCCCCGCATTCATCGGCGAACACTTCAGGGTTCTCGAGTTTGACGTCGACAAGGTTCCTCATCGCATGGTCTTCAGCCAGTCCGACGTTTCCATGATCGAGCCCCAGGTCACCTCCGACGTCGCCGACATCATCAATGCCGCGCGCACGATCTTCGGCGGCAAGCTCCCCTACAAGGAGTACACGTTCCTGATCAAGGTCCAGCCCATGACCGGAAGCGGCGGCCTGGAACATCTCAATTCGACACGCATCTCCGTCGGCGAAAATGATTTCGTGAGCCAGG
>JAHFTY010000267.1:1405-5796 GCA_023265365.1 Acidobacteriota bacterium | reverse complement strand
CGTCCAGGGCCATGCCGAACGCGCCGACCTGGCACATCCCGACGCCGTGGCCCCAACCCTGACCGTAAAACGACATGCCGATGAGTTCTCCGCGCGCATTCCGTTCCTCATCGAAAAACACAAGACTGTCGCGAAGACCAAGTAACGTTCGAAAACGAAGCGCCCGAACGCTGGTCCGGCCGGCGGTTCCAAGAATCTCGGTTGTAATCGGGCGCTCCGAGGGGCCGCGCGCGATGACCGAAAATCCCTTCAGCTCTCCGATGTTCAGCGGTTTCACAGCGCTGTCGAGTTCAGCCCGTGTCTTATGCACCTGCCACATCGCCAGACGCGAAAACCGGTCGGCGGCCGGATTCACGAAGTTCTTCCGATAGGCTAACAATTCGATGACCCCGTCGGCGACCCGGAAGTCCAGAAGTTCACCGCCGATCCATAAGCCCTGTCGCATGGGGATCCGGTCGTCGCCGATACGCTGAAAAATCAACGCTCCACTCGCGACCTTGTAATCGATCGGCGCGCCGTTGACGATGAGCGTTGCGGCCGAGCCATCCCAGGACTGCAGCACGCCCTGCTGCAACTCCAGGACACCTTTCTTTTCGATCAGCCGGAACCAGATATCGGGGGCACGCAGGTTTTGATTCATCGAAAGGACGCCCTGCTCGGCCAGGAACTCCACATCGCTGGACGGCTTTACGGTGGGATAGAAATTCTCGCGAATCCAGGTGGCGAGCTGTGTTTGGCTCAGCGCGCCCGCGGGCTCCCCGGTTCCCTGGAGGCCCATAAACCGCCGGAGATCCGAGTAGCTGTTGACGTTGGCCACTTTCAGAACGGCGTCCTGCCAGGCCGTGCCTGCCGAAGTCGTCGAAAACGGTTTGGGTTCCGCATGTTTGTATTCGCAGATCACGGACTGCAGGTAAGGTAGCTTCTCGTCAAAAATGTTTTCGGAATTCTCGGTATGGCCTCCGCACGTGGAACTGTAGAGCGCGTTGATGGGCTTGTCGTCAAACGTGGCAATCATGCCGCGGGTTTCCGACACGGCCTGGCTTGTGAGCGGATCCTCGGTACCGGCGCCAAAGTAAACCTGACACGCGTCGGAGTTGCAGATGTCATAACCTTCGCGCTGGTACTGTTTCAGGTTACGCACAATGTACGTACGCGCGGCCACTGCCTGAGCTTTCAGGGCTTCCAGCTTCCCGAACGTTCGGGGACTGAGTTCGTTGGGCACCACCCCGAGCAGATAGTCTTCGATGGGGAGTTCGTTGACGACCGTGAAGGTGTTCCGCGCATTGCCGAACACTTCGAGCGATCCGCGATAGGTACGGTTATCGAACTCCATTCGCTCGCCCGCAGCCTCCATGCGCACTTTTTCCGTCATCGGCAGAACGATCAGCTTGCCGCCATCGATTTCGACGAGCATCCGATACTGCAATTGGTCCTTCGTCAGCGTTTTCGCGGATGTTTCAACCACAACGATCGGCGTGAACTTCGCCGTACGCGTGCGATTCTGCTCCACGAGAAAAGGCTGGCCGGCACGGATCGTGACGGTGGCCGCATTTTGAGTGAGCCCGATGCGGACGATGGGCTCGATCGGCTGGGAGCGGACCGTGATTACGAGAAGAATGAACAGGACCGGAATGGAGACCGTTGAGGAGGGGAAAACGCCGGTTCTCGATTTCGCTTTATGGGAACAGCAATGGCCAGTCATCCTCAATTCAGGTTGTACAGGAACGTGATCTGAAGGTCGAGATGGTCGCCGGTAAAATCCGGCGGGATCCGCGGAAATGGATTCGACGCGGTGATGGATCCATAGGCCGCGAGGTCCAGCGGGTTCGTTCCCGATTGTGCGGCAATGCGCGCATTCGCAATGGTGCCGCTCTGTGTGATCGTGAAGATGACGACGACCTTGCCTTTGCGGAACTTCGCGATCTCCGGAATCAGCGCATACCAGTTGTATCGAATGCGATTCAGGACCTGATTCAGGTAAGGGCCGAAGTCGTAACCGTAAGTGGGCGAGAGGATCTTCGGTTCTTCGGTCGAGAAATCCGGACTCTCCTGAACGTTGGGAGTCTGAATCCCGGTGCGCGGACCCTGCGGCCCCTGCGTGTTCGGATATCGCCGCTGATCCACGGACGACTGCTGCTGGAGAATTCTCCCGGCCAGGTCCCGAAGCGTCAACGCATTTGGATTCGTGTTCTGCGCAATCTGCGACGGCGGGTCCGGCCTTGCCGGCTCGGATTTCGGTGCGGGCTTGGCCGCATCGGGGTTCCCTGAGCTTCCAGCCTTCAACTCGGCCGTGTTTCCCTGCGACGCTTTAGGCGTCCCCTCCGGTTTCGCACCTTCGGCGATCGTCATGTCGGGTGTGATCGCCGGCATCTCTTTCTGTGGCGGTGGCGGGGGAGGCGGCGCTGCCTGCGGAGGCGGCTGCTGCGGAGGCTGCACCATCGGTTCGCTGGGCCTGGGCTGCGGGCGTTGCGGCTGGCTCGACGGCGGGTTCATCGCCAGTTCCATCATCTTGCTGGCGTCGTAGTCCTGTCCGGCAATTCGAATGATGCGCTTGGGAGCCTGAATCAGAAGGTCCGGGTTCAGGACAAGAAAAATGAAAATACCGATGTGAATGCAGATCGAAATGAACAGCGTGCTCGCGCGCTTCGGTTCAAGGTCGGGATCATGTTGTTCTCCGAAAAGCATTTCCGTCATTCTACCGCCAAACGGGCTTCGACCGGCTGATGATCTGGTCGTTAATGGTAATGGCCAACTGCAGGGCTTTCAATCCGTCATCTCCTGATACGACAGGAGTTTCCCTGCGGGTTACAGCGCCGATGAAAGCTTGCAATTCGAGCTTCAGCGGTTCGTTTTCCACGGGTTCGAGCTTGCGTTCGATCACCCGTCCCATTCTTAGCGAAACCATGGTTCCTTTTTGCGCGGCATAGTCGATCGAGATGTAGTCGTGGGGCTGGAAGAACCGCAGCTTCCGCATCCGCTCGAAACTGACCCGGCTCGCCGTGAGGTTCGCCACACAGCCGTCTTCGAACTCGACCCGCGCATTCGCGATGTCGGCCTTCTGGCTCAGCACGGGGATGCCGACCGCCCGCACTTCCTTCACGGGCGCCTGGACGAGGCTCAGGATGATATCGAGGTCGTGGATCATCAGGTCGAGCACCACGTCGATGTCCAGACTGCGCGCCGAGAACGCGGCCAGCCGATGGATCTCGAAGAACTGGGGCTGTGTCGCCACTTCACGGGCGGCCATCACCACCGGATTGAAACGCTCGACATGACCGACCTGCAGGATGCGCTTGTTTTCGTTCGCGGCCGCGATGAGTTGCCTGGCTTCTTCGACCGTTGTGGAGATGGGCTTTTCGATCAGAACATCGATGCCATTTCTCAGCAGGTCGAGTCCCAGTGCCGCATGATGGATCGTCGGAACCGCCAGGCTGACGGCGTCGACTTTGCCGAAAAGTTCCCGGTAGTCGGTGTACGCGACTGACGTGTGCTGCGCCGCAACCGCTTCGGCGCGCTCCTGCTGGATGTCAGCCACTCCGACGAGTTCCGCGTTCTCCATCTCCGAGAAGATCCGCGCGTGATGTTTCCCCAGATGGCCTACGCCGATGACAGCAACTTTCGACATCGCAAATTCCTTCAAGCGACTACTCCACGGCGACAATGGCGATACCGCCGGCATTCGCCTCGTTCAGCAACTCCTGCCGATCGATCATCAAAGTCTTGCGGGCTTCAATCGCAATCGCTGTAACGTTCAAACGCTGCATAAGATGAACCGTGGGCAATCCAATCACGGGGACGTCGAAGCGCAGGTCCTGATTCGGCTTCGCCAGTTTCACGACTCGGAGGGGCCGTCCATTCACGAGCGAAGCGGCCCGCTCGATCACCGCGTCCGTTCCCTCCATGGCTTCCATCGCGACGCACGCCGCATCGCTGACGGCAACGGTTTGACCCAGATCCAGCCTTCCCAGCTCGCGGGCGAGGTTGTAGCCGTAATCGAGATCCTTCCTTTCCTCGTCGGAGGGGCCGCGCGACGTCAGGACACCGGGCTCGGGAAGAAGCGGCCGCAGAAACGAAGTCGAGTCGAGCAGATGAATTCCTTCATCCTCGAGCACCTTGGCCACAGCGCCAATCAGCGAGTCCGTGTTCTTTGTCGCCAGACTCGCCAGCAGCTGGATCATCTTGAAGTCGGGAATAATCGAGCTGAAGATCTGCTTGTGCTTCACCTGGCCGGCCATGATCGCGCGGGTCACGCCCTCCGCCTTGAACATCTTGATCAGTTTGCCGAGCTGTCCCAACGAGAGCCAGTGCACGGTCTTCGCCTGCCGCTCGATTTCCGGAAAGGTCTCCTCTTTGATTGCAGCCACCACCATCTCGATGCCTTGGCTGCGGGC
>JAHFTY010000267.1:926-1395 GCA_023265365.1 Acidobacteriota bacterium | reverse complement strand
ATTTCCGGCGATCAGTCCGTATCTATTTGATGACTCCACGTTCGGATGACTCGATGAAGTCCACAATGACTTTGACTTCAGGCGTGACGCCGGCGGCCTTGATGGCGTCGAGCGCCTGTGTGGTGTTCAGTTTCGACCGGAGAAGGCGTCGAAATGCGGTGGTAATGCCGGCAATCTGGTCGGGTGTAAATCCCTTGCGCTCCAGACCGATTGTGTTCACGCCATAATTCTGCGTCTTCCGTTCACTAACCGTTTTCGAATAGGGCAACACGTCCTTCGTGATGACCGAATACCCGCCGACATACCCGTGAGCGCCGACGCGGCAAAATTGGTGCACGCCGGAGTACGCGCCGATCGACGCATGATCCTCGACGATCACGTGGCCGGCCAGCGTGGCCGCATTCGCCATGATCACATGGTTTCCCACGACGCAGTCATGCGCGACATGGGCATTTACCATTAGAAAATT
>JAHFTY010000267.1:0-916 GCA_023265365.1 Acidobacteriota bacterium | reverse complement strand
AATTGTGGTCGCCCACCTTCGTGTGTCCGCCTCCGCCCCTGGTCCCGCGATGAACATTCACGTACTCGCGAAACACGTTGTGCGAACCGATGGACAGAGAGGTGTCCTCGCCCTTGAACTTCAGATCCTGCGGTTGAACGCCGATCACGCAGAAGGGAAAGAAATGGTTGTCCGTGCCAATCGTCGCGGGCCCTTCCACGACAACGTGCGAATCCAGCCGGCAGCGATCCCCAATCGTCACGCGCGGACCAATGCGGCAAAACGGTCCTACTTCGACGTTCTCGCCGAGAGATGCCTCCGGACTGACAATCGATGTGGCGTGAATCACGGTTGCTGGCCGATGGAAGAAAGCAGTGTGGCCTCGGCCACAAGGTCGCCGCCGACGTGGACCTGTCCACGCATCTTCCAGACGACGGATTTGCGGCGAAGCACCTCAACCGTAATGATCATCTGGTCGCCGGGAACAATCGGCCGGCGAAAGCGCGCTTCGTCGATTCCCATGAAATAAACGAGCGTGTTGTGGAGTTCTTCGGGCTTCCGGTCCAGGAGGCCAAGGATCGCACCCGCCTGCGCCATGGATTCGACGGTGAGAACTCCCGGCATGACCGGAGCGCCCGGGAAGTGCCCGTTGAAAAACGGTTCGTTGATACTGACGTTCTTGATCGCAACAATCCGCTTGTCCGGATCGACCTCGATAACGCGGTCCACCAGCAGGAACGGGTAGCGGTGCGGAAGAATTCGCAGGATCTCGGCGATACGCAGCTGCATAAAATGAATTCGGAACTGGTAGTTTGAGACCACCCCGGCGCTTCGCGCCACCCCTCCTCGTTGAGGAGGGGAAACCGGTTTATCTGGGCATTTTCCCCCTCCTCGTTGAGGAGGGGAGGCCGGTTTATCTGGACATTTTCCCCTCCTC
>JAHFTY010000266.1 GCA_023265365.1 Acidobacteriota bacterium | reverse complement strand
GTACTCATTCAAGGCCGCGGAGGAAACACGAACCGTCGAAAAGCTGCTGACTCACATCGCGCTTGGATATCGATTCCAGCATCGTATTCATGCGATCGACAAACGATCCAACTTCGAGGGGTTCGATTTCCCTTCGCTGTTCATGGAGATGGTCGCCGAAGAGGCCAAACCGCGGACCAAGGCGGAAGTGATCGCCCTGTTGAAGGAAGACGGCGAAGTCTGGGCGAAATATGTCGAGGGTCTTACCGAAGATTTTCTGTCTCAATCGTTCGGGTTGCCTCCGGGAGCGACGCCGGCGTCGAAGAGCCGATTTGAAATGATCCTTTCTGTAAAGGAGCACGAGATGCATCACCGCGCCCAGATCATGCTCATTCAGCGCATGATCGGCATCGTGCCGCATCTCACGCGCGACATGCAGGCGCGCATGGCGCAAATGCAGAACCGGACCCAATCCGCCCAATCGTAAAAAACAAAAAAGGCCGGGCCGGCATCCTTGCCGGCCCGGCCTTTAACTTTAGGTTTCTGATTCTTTCAGGTCCGGTGAGCCCCATCACCGGCGCAAATCCTTTGCATCAGCTGTCGTGTCGAGCTGTCCTTGCCCGGCGAACCCAATCCCTTACTGCTGCCAGACTAGCCGCAGACCGCAAAATTCGGAAATAGCACGAAGGTCCTGAGCCTCAGGACGTTAGTACCGATCAATCGACAGGCCCGCCGGACGCTGCTTCCCTGAGCCGGACCCACTGTCGCTCGCGGGGTTATCAGCGGATGAGCCCATCCAGCGGGGACGATGCCGTGGCGTAAAGTTTGCGCGATATTCGTCCCGCCCGGAAGGCGAGGCGGCCGGCTTTGACTGCGTGATTCATCGCTTCGGCCATCGCGCCCGGATCTCCGGCGCCGGCGATGGCCGTATTCATCAGGACGCCATCGGCGCCGAGTTCCATGGCCAGGGTTGCGTCGGAGGCCGTGCCGACACCGGCGTCGATGATCAGCGGAACCTCGGTGATCATTTCCCGAAGAATGCGAATGGCGGCGACGTTCTGAATGCCCATTCCCGATCCGATCGGAGCCCCCAGCGGCATGATCGCGGACGCGCCCGCGTCGATCAGACGGCGCGCCACGATGAGATCGTCGCTGGTGTACGGCAGAACGACAAAACCTTCCTTCACCAGGATCTTCGTGGCGTCGATCAGCCCCGCCGTGTCCGGGAAAAGCGTTCGTTCGTCGCCGATCACTTCAAGCTTCACCCAGTTTGACAGACCCGCTTCCCGGCCCAGACGCGCGGTGCGAACCGCATCGTCGACGGTGTAGCAGGCGGCCGTGTTGGGAAGAACCATGATCTTTGAAGTATCGATGAAATCGAGCAGGGACTGCCCGCGCGGCGCTTTCAAGTCGATGCGCCGGACCGCGACCGTCGCCATATCCGCGCCGGAACGGCGATGCGCTTCAGCCATGACTTCGTTTGAAGCGTATTTGCCGGTTCCCACGATGAGACGCGACCTGAACGTCTTGCCGGCGATGACGAACGGATCGTCGGCGGCGGAACCGCCCCCGACAAAATGGACCACCTCCAGGTTGTCGCCTGTCGAGACATTCACCTTGTCCCAATCGGTTTTCGGAATGATCGTCCGGTTTCGTTCAACGGCCACCCGATCTTTAGGAAGTTCGAAATGTTCGAGCAGTTGGTCGATGTTCAAAGACCCCGGAAGTTGGCGGGTTTCACCATTCAAATAGATTTCAATGGCCATAAGAAGAGGATGGTAGCACAGGCGATCCGACGTTTTTGTCTATTGACCTATCCTCCGGCCGACCGCTATAGTCGAGAATTTGGTTGAGCGTCGAAGTTATTGACCTGACGATACCTTACGAGAATTACCGATGGTTCAAAACTGGGTCCCCGTTCTGGTGTTTTTGATTCTGGTCACAGGCTTCGCGGTCGTGTCCCTGGCCGGTTCGTGGCTCCTGGGGATGAAAAAGCCGAGGCCCGAGAAACTGGTTCCGTACGAGTGTGGAATGAAACCCATCGGCACCGCCCGCGACCGCTTCTCCGTCAAGTTCTATCTGGTCGCGATGCTCTTCCTGTTGTTCGACATCGAAGCCGTTTTCCTGTTTCCATGGGCGGTTGTTTACCGCGAGTTGAAGATCTTCGGTTTTCTCGAAATGCTCCTTTTCATGGCCGCCATCCTTGGCGGCTACATCTATGTCTGGAAAAAGGGAGCCCTCGAATGGGAGCGATGAGGAATTCCGGATTGCGGATTTCGGAATGCGGATTTGCCGCATTCTTTTCCATCCGAATTCCGAAATTGACGTGATGTTTTCAGAAGAGACTGAACAGAAGTTCCGGCACCTGCTCTCCCTTTATCCGCGCAAGCGCTCGGCGCTGATTCCGATGCTGCTGATCGCCCAGCGCGAGCAGGGCTATATCCGGAACGAAACCATCGACTACGTTGCCGGTCTCGTCGAGCTGTCGCCGTCGGAAGTCGAATCCATTCTCTCGTTTTACACGATGCTGCGCCGCGACCCCGTGGGCAAATATCACATTTACGTTTGCACCAACCTGGCATGCATGCTTCGCGGCTCCGACCGGATTGAATCCACGATCAAGCGAAAACTCGGCGTGGACTTCGGCAAAGTCACGGAGGACGGGCTTTTTTCGGCAGTCGAGTTCGAGTGTCTGGGATCCTGCACCACCGCGCCGTGCGTCACGGTCAACAACGAGTTTTACGAGAACCTGGACGTGAAGAAAACCGAAGAGATCATCGACGAACTGCGAAGGCGCGGATGATCGATTACCTCACCAACCGGGACTTCCTGCTCATGGTTCTGCGGCTGGTCATCGTTTTCGGCGGACTGATGGGCGCCTTCGCCTATCTTTCGCTCGTCGAACGGCGCGTGATGGCCTTCGTCCAGATGCGGCCCGGTCCGAATCGTGTCGGACCCTTCGGCCTGCTTCAACCGATCGCGGACGGACTGAAGTTCCTGTTCAAGGAACAGATACGGCCGACAGGCGCAAACGCCTGGCTCTATCTGGCGGCGCCGCTGATCTCGCTGGTTCCGGCGCTGCTGTCGTTTTCCGTCATTCCCTTCGGTCCGGCGCTGCAGGTGACGGATCTGAACGTTGCCCTGCTGGTCGTCTTTGCGGTGGGGTCGCTGAGCGTGTACGGCATCGTGATCGGCGGATGGGCATCGAATTCGAAATATCCGTTGATCGCAAGCATGCGGTCTTCGGCCCAGATGATCAGCTACGAACTGAGCCTGACCCTTTCGGTGGTCGGCGTGTTGATGATCGGCAATACCCTGAGTCTCGTGAAACTGGTGCAGAGTCAGGAAGGCCTGTGGCTGGGATTCATCCCGCGCTGGAACATTTTTCTTCAGCCGGTGGCGTTCGTGATCTACATCATCGCGGCCACCGCGGAAACGAACCGGCTGCCGTTCGACCTTGCGGAATCCGAACAGGAACTGGTCAGCGGATGGCACACCGAGTACAGCGGCATGAAGTTCGCCATTTACATGCTGGCCGAATACGCGAATCTGATTGCGGTGTCGTGCATCGCGACGATCCTGTTCTTCGGCGGCTGGAACGGACCCTCGTTCGGACCGGACTGGATGGTGATGATTCTTCCGACGATCTGGTTCGTGATGAAAATCTCCGTTTTCGTTTTCTTCTACGTGCTGATGCGGTCCACGGTGCCCCGCGTCCGTTATGACCAGTTGATGCGGTTCGGCTGGAAGCTCATGCTGCCGGTCGCCCTGGCCAATATTCTGATCACGAGCCTGCTGGTGGCGCTTTCATGATCGAAGCGCTGTTCTTTCTTTTTGCAGCCATGGCCGTCGGAGCAGCGATCAATGTGCTGGTGCAGAAGCATGTGCTCTACAGCGCGCTCTCGCTGATCGTGCTGCTGGTGTCGATGTCCGGACTGTTCATCCTGCTGAATGCGGACTTCCTCGCCGTGATCAACGTCATCGTGTACGCGGGCGCCATCATGGTGTTGTTCGTGTTCGTCATCATGCTCCTGAATCTGCCGGAAGATGAAGACGGCGCGGACCGCATGCGCTGGCTGAAATTTCTGGGAATCCCGATGGGGCTGTTCCTGCTTTTCATGATTCTTGCGACGCTCTGGAATGCCGGGGCGGACGCCGGGGTTCAGGCGCAGATGCCGGGCAGTCCCGAAGCGATCGGGCGAAGCCTTTTTACGGATTACCTGCTGCCGTTCGAAGTAACGTCTCTGTTGATTCTCATCGCGCTGATGGGCGCGGTGGTTTTCGCGAAAAAGGAACTATGATCCCGCTGAACTGGTTCCTCACTTTGAGCGCCGTGTTGTTCCTGATCGGAATGCTGGGCTTCTTCATCAAGAGGAACATCATCGCGCTGCTGCTGTCGGTTGAAATCATGTTGAACGCCGTGAATCTGACGTTTGTGGCGTTCTCGAGCAGGAACGGTCACGTCAGCGGTCAGGTTTTCGTATTTTTCGTTCTGGTCGTCGCCGCAGCGGAAGCCGCGGTAGGTCTGGCTCTGGTGATCGCCATGTTCCGGAATCGCGAGACGCTGAACGTGGACAGAAGCAACCTCCTGAAGTGGTAGGCGGAATGTCATTTCTATGATTGCTCTTCTCTGGCTGA
Organism: Acidobacteriota bacterium; assembly: GCA_023265365.1. GTDB lineage: Bacteria > Acidobacteriota > Terriglobia > 20CM-2-55-15 > 20CM-2-55-15 > JAHFTY01. The sequence continues at coordinate 1,180 of JAHFTY010000266.1, read as the reverse complement.
TTCCAATTCTGCCGCTCGCCGGGGCAGCCATCAACGGCGTGTTCGGCAAACGTCTGCCGAAGAACGTCATTGGAATCGTCGGCGCGGGCAGTGTGCTCGGCGCCTTCATCATTTCGCTGGGCGCGTTCTGGCACATGATCCATGTTCCCGATCCCGCCCGCGACCTGCCGATCGTCACGAACTACTTCACGTGGATCCGCGCAGGTTCGTTCCAGGCCAATGCCGGATTCATGCTGGATCACCTTTCGGGCCTGATGATCCTGATCGTTACCGGAGTCGGTTTCCTGATTCACGTGTACTCGATCGGGTACATGCACGACGATGCCGGTTTCTATCGTTACTTCGCGTACCTGAACCTGTTCATGTTTTCCATGCTGACCCTGGTGCTGGCGAACAACTATCTGCTGATGTTCGTGGGGTGGGAAGGCGTGGGCTTGTGCTCGTACCTGTTGATCGGGTTCTGGTTTTACAAGAAGTCCGCAGCCGACGCGGGAAAGAAAGCATTCATTGTCAACCGCGTCGGCGACTTCGGCTTCATCCTGGCGGTTTTGACCATTTTCTGGACTTTCGAAAGCGTCGATTTCCAGACGGTTTTCACGCGGGTTGAAAATGCAACGCTCTTCCCTGTCGAACCGCTCGGCACGGTCGGCATCATCACGACGATCTGCCTCCTCATGTTCGTGGGCGCGACGGGGAAATCGGCGCAGATCCCCTTGTACGTCTGGCTGCCGGACGCGATGGAGGGCCCGACACCCGTTTCCGCATTGATCCATGCCGCAACGATGGTGACGGCCGGCGTCTACATGGTTGTCCGATCGCAGGTTCTTTTCAATCACGCGCCGGGAGCCCTGCTGGTGGTGGCATTCATCGGCGCATTCACTGCGATCTTCGCCGCGTCGATCGGGCTGGTTCAGACCGACATCAAGAAAGTTCTCGCCTACTCCACCGTCAGCCAGTTGGGGTACATGTTCCTCGCCTTCGGTGTGGGCGCGTATGCGGGCGCAGTGTTCCACCTGATGACGCATGCGTTCTTCAAGGCGCTGCTTTTCCTCGGCGCCGGCAGCGTCATTCACGGAATGGGCGGAATCCAGGACATCCGGAGGATGGGCGGCCTTCGAAAAGAAATGCCGTGGACGTTCCGCACCTTTCTGGCCGGAACTCTCGCGATCGCCGGCATACC
>JAHFTY010000115.1 GCA_023265365.1 Acidobacteriota bacterium | reverse complement strand
CTGGATGACGCCATGGACGCGCTCGACGCGGCAATCAAAATCAAGCCGAGATCCGCAGTCGCGCATTTCTATCTGGGAACCGCCTATTACAAGTCCGAGTTTTTCGACGAGTCCGAGACGTCATTGAAAAAGGCCCAGGAATATGATCCCAACATGGCCAACGTGCGTGTGATGCTGGTCAACCTCTACATCAAACAGCGGCGCTTTGCCGACGCGCTCAAACAAATCGATGCGTTCCTTCGGGAGTACCCGAAAGCCGAAGAACGGCTATCGATGCAGGACCTTCGGGCAAAAATCGCCAAAGGACTCGAACCCTGAATTAATGACCATCACGGAACTGCGCCAGTCCGCTCGTCAGATCTGGGATGCCGGACTCCGTCGCGCCAATCCCACCGAGTGTCTCCGGCAGGCGCTTTTACTTCATGACGGCGTGATATCCGTCGCGGGAAAAGAGTACCCCGCCGGCGGGCGTCTGCTGGTCATCGGCGCCGGGAAAGCAAGCGCGAAGATGGCGCAGGTCGTCGAAGCGATTCTGGGCGATGCCATCTCCGGCGGCCTCGTCGTGACGAAGTACGGCCACGGCCTTCCCTGCGAGCGGATCGAGATCGTCGAGGCCGGCCATCCCATCCCGGACGGATCCGGAGTTCGCGCCGCCGAACGCACCCGCGAATTGCTGACCGGCCTGACCCCCGAAGACATCGTCGTCTGCCTGATCTCGGGCGGCGGTTCGGCGCTGTGGCCGGCGCCCGCGGACGGAATAACGCTCGACGAGAAGCAGGAAGTCACCTCGTTGCTGCTGCGGGCCGGAGCCACCATCCGGGAATTGAACGCCGTCCGCAAGCACCTCTCGGCCATCAAAGGCGGGCATCTCGCCCGATGGGCCGCGCCGGCCCGCGTGATTTCGCTGATCATGTCGGACGTGATTGGCGACCCGCTGGACTTCATCGGCTCGGGGCCGACCGCCCCGGACACCACTTCCTTTTCGGACGCTTACGCCATCGTTCAAAAATACGGCATCGATGTTCCCGAAGGCGTCATGACCCGCCTGCAAAACGGAGCGCGCGGCCAGCTTCCGGAAACACCCAAACCCGGCGATCCCGTTTTCAAGAATGTGGAGAACCTCATCATTGCCAACAACCGTCTCGTGATTGAAGCGGCCAGAGAAAAGGCCGTCGAACTGGGTTTCAATACGATGATCCTCGGCACCGAAGTCGAGGGCGAGGCCAAGGATATTGCGAGATTCTTTGCGGCGATCACACGCGAAATCGCGCGCACCGGCAACCCGGTCAAGCCGCCGGCCTGCGTCCTGGCTGCCGGGGAAACCACGGTGACGGTTCGGGGACGCGGCCTTGGAGGTCGCAACCAGGAGATGGCCCTGGCCTGGGCAATTGCGATGGCATCGCCGCACGTCGGTTCGCCGTGCTGTTTTGCGAGCATCGCCACCGACGGCACCGATGGCCCAACGAGTGCCGCCGGCGGCCTGGTCGATCCGTTCACGTGTTCTCGCGCCGTTGAAATGGGCCTGATGCCGCTCAAGTATCTTCGGTCGAACGATTCCTCCAACTTCCTGCGATCCACCGGCGACTTGATCGTCACCGGCCCCACGCAGACCAATCTGATGGACCTGCAGATCCTGATGGTCGGCTGACAGCCCCGCGTTTTCCCCTCCTCGACGAGGAGGGGTGGCGCGAAGCGCCGGGGTGGTGCTGTTCAAGAAATCGATTTTGTTGAACGAACCGCCCCGCCGCTTCGCGGCACCCCGCCTTGGCCAAGTCGGGGAAACCCGCAGCAGAATGTAAAAACCACTAGTTGCGGCGGGGTGGTGGAGGGGCCTGGGAGAGCCGGATCATCTGGTTGACCTGGTTCTCCATGTTGACCATGAACACGCGAAGCTTCGCGCGTTGCCGGACCGTCAGCAGAGGATCGGCGCTCGAGAAAAATTTTTCTTTCGAGCCGACGACATCACCATCGATGCGATCGAACTCTTTCATCGCCGCGATCAATTCGTCGTCCGTGGCCCCGCGATTCACCGCCTGAAACAACTGCCGTTGCGCCCGCATTCGGCGAGGACCGCCAATTTCCGCACGTTCCCGCAGATATCCCATCAGAAGCGGCCGGAGCCTGGCATAGAGTTCGTCGCTGATTTCCGTCTGCTGTTTGAGGCGGCTCAGGTAAAACCCCTGGATCACCTCGAGTCCCGGTGGCTGCACGCCCACACCTCTTTTTTGAGCGTTGCGCGCAGCGTTCGGGTTGTTCGGCACGAGTTTCTGTTCGGCCTGGCTTGCGAAACCCGCCGTGGCGGCGAGCGTGACGGTCAACAGTATGGAAACGATTTTCATTGCCGGGCCAGGACGCTCTTCGGTGCCGATTCCAAAAGCAGCCGAAGGCGCTCCACCTGAGGTTCTTCAAGCGTTGATAATTCGTCGAAGAAGCTTGTACTTGTCGCCCAGACCATCGGGTCGTCGCTGTTGTCGATGGTCTCCTCGACGACAGTTTTTGCGACAGCCGCCTCATTTGAAAGGTGCCAGTACCAGGTTCCGGCGCTGAGACAAACCAGGAGAAGGAAGCAGATCGTCCACGCCATGGCCGGGCGAATCGGCCACCCGGTCCATCGCCGGACAGCGGATTCCCGCTGGATCGCGCGGGAAAGCAATTCGGTACGAACGGAGCCCCGGAATTCGTTCCAGTCCGGTTCGGGAACGTCGGAATCGTCCATCACCGCCAGTTGCATCGCCCTCGCGGACCGGAGACGTTCGGCGCATACCGCACAGGACTCCAGATGCGCGCGACCGCCCTCAGACAAGCCTGAGCCTTCGATGGCGTCGATGAATTCTTCTGCTTTCAAATGCCCCAACATCGTCCTAACCCTGCTTCCCAGGTTCTTTTACGAGTTTTCGCAGTTTTTCCAAAGCGAAAAACACGCTCGCCTTGATCGTCGAGATCGATCGGCCCGACATGGTGGCGATTTCCTCATAGCTCAACTGCTCGTTGATCCTCATTTCCAGGATGGCTTTTTGCTTCGGCGGCAGGTGCTTCAACAGCCGACGGAGGTGATCGCGTTTTTCCTGTTCTTCGAGGTGGGACTGGATCGATGGATTGACGCTCCCAGTGAATTCCGAGACTTCGACGAACTCCTGAGAATGTTTCTTGACGTGGTTAATGCAGTGGTTCATCGCGATCCGGTACAACCAGGTTTTCAGGCTGGACTCCCGCCGGAAAGAGGGCAGGTGTTCGAACGCCTTGATGAAGACCTCCTGCGCGAGGTCCATGGCGTCATCCCGGTTTTCCACGAACCGGTAGCACACCCGGTAGATCTGTCTTTCATAGCGGATCATCAATTCGTCGAACGCCGGCATGTCGCCCGAAAGGTACCGGTCGACCAGGGCAGCATCGGCATCCGATTGATGTGATGTCATGGGTAGAGAGCCGGCAAGACTCGTGTCCATACGAACGTGGTCCTCATGATTGTGGACATCTGTTGGTGGGACGCGGTTTAACGGCATTATGAATTCTCGGATTGCGGCGCCGGGCTTCCATCGCGCCTGAAACAGGCGCCGGACACCGGAATCTCCGAAGTTCGGTTATATTACTCGCCATGGCGGCAGTCACATCCTCGAAGTGGAAGATCTTGTCCCGCCTGACCCCCTACCTCCGGGAGCACCGGGCCCGAATCAGTCTCGGCTTCGTCAGTTGTCTGCTGACCAACGCTTTTCTGGTGGCGAACCCCTGGATCATCAAATATGCCATCAACGGGCTCGAGGAATCGGTCACGCGTGAAAAGCTTACCTATTATGCCGAGGTTCTTGTCACGTTCACCCTCGCCCAGGGATTCTTTCGTTTCTGGATGCGGCATCTGCTGATCGGCGTTTCGCGAGATATCGAGTATTCGCTTCGCAACGACCTTTTCAGACATCTGGAAAAGCTGCCCGTATCGTTCTTCCAGAAGAACAAGACGGGCGATCTGATGTCGCGGGCCACCAATGACCTGAGCAACGTCCGGATGCTGGTGGGGCCCGGCATCATGTATACGGCCAACACGATACTGACGGCCGCATTTACCGTGGTGTTGATGCTCAAGATCGACTGGCGCCTCACGCTGGTGGCGCTGCTGCCGCTGCCCCTGGTGTCCTACAGCGTGCGGCATTTCGGCAGGCACATCCACGATCTCACCGAAGAGTCGCAGGCCAGGCTAGCGGACCTGAGCGCGCGGGTTCAGGAAAGCATGTCGGGTATTCGCGTGGTGAAGGCGTTCGTGCAGGAGGACTTCGAGATCGCCGAATTCGACCGGATGAACCGGACGCTGGTGGACAAGAACCGCGAACTGATCCGGATCACGAGCGTGTTTTATCCCACGATGCAGTTCCTCATCGGCGTCGCGGTCGTGATCGTTCTCTGGTATGGAGGCCGGCAGGTGATGCGGTCCGAGATTACCCTCGGCGATTTTGTGGCCTTTACCGTGTACCTCGGGATGCTGGCCTGGCCGATGATCGCCTTTGGTTGGGTGGTGAATCTTCTCGAACGGGGACGAGCATCGATGGAACGTCTGAATTACATTTACGGCGCGCCTCCCGGGATCGAAGATGCGCCGGATGTGGTGTCGAGCATCGACGTGGAGGGGGAGGTGGAGTTCCGCAACCTCAACTTCGCATACAACGGCGTGCCCACGCTTCGCAACATTTCGCTCCGCATCCCGAAAGGGAAGACCGTTGCGATTGTCGGGGCGACCGGTTCCGGGAAGTCGACGCTGGTGCAACTCATCGCCCGGCTTTACAACGCGCCTCCCCGGTCCGTCTTCATCGACGGCATGCCCATCGAGAAGATTCCACTCCATAAGCTGCGCCGCGCGATCGGCTTCATTCCCCAGGACACCTTCCTGTTCGGCGAGACAATTCGCGAAAACATCGCCTTCGGAGTCGAGTCCGCCTCCGACGCCGAGATCCGGCGTGCCGCCGAAATCTCGAACATCCTTGGGGATGTCGAAGGGTTTCCGAACCGGTTCCAGACGATTGTCGGCGAGCGCGGCATCACGCTTTCCGGCGGTCAGAAGCAGCGCACCGCGATCTCACGGGCCGTTATCCGCGATCCGAAGATTCTGATTCTCGACGACGCGCTTTCGAGCGTGGACACGTACACGGAAGAGCAGATCCTGCACCAGCTCAAAGAAGTGATGCGCGATCGAACATCGATCATCATCAGCCATCGCGTCTCGACCGTGAAGGAAGCGGACGAAATCGTGGTGCTCGAGCACGGTGCGATCGTCGAGCGGGGGACCCACGACGAACTGCTGCGCCGCGATGGCTACTATGCGGAACTCCACCGCCGGCAATTACTCGAAGAAGAAATCGCGGTGAGCGACTGAAATGCAGGACGAAGAGGTACTTGGAAAAGCTTACGACTCGCGGCTGATGCGACGGCTGATCACCTACCTCCGGCCCTACCGGAAATTTGTGGCGTTCGCCTTCGTCCTGATTCTTTTCGATTCCGCTCTCGAGGCCTTATTTCCCCTGCTGACCAAAGTCGCCATCGACAACAACATTCGCCAGGCGGACGTGCGCGGCCTGACCATGGTCGCCCTCGGATACCTGGCGTTTCTGGCAGTGAAGTTCCTGTCCGAATCGCTTCAAACGTACACGCTGTCGAACACCGGCCAGAAAATCATGTACGACATGCGCATGGAAGTCTTCCGGCACCTGCACACGCTGCCGCCGTCCTTCTATGACAAGAATCCCGTCGGCCGCCTGATCACGCGTGTGATTACGGACGTCGACGTTCTGAACGAACTCTTTTCCGCGGGCATCGTTTCGATTTTCGGCGACATCTTCACCCTGCTCGGCATTCTGATCGCGATGATGCTGCTGAACTGGAAGCTGGGCCTGGTGACCCTGGCCGTGCTGCCCCTGATCGGTCTCGCCACCGCCGTTTTCCGGAGCAAGGCGCGCGACTCCTACCGCCGCGTCCGCATCGCGATTGCGAAGATCAACGCGCATCTTCAGGAGCACCTCACCGGAATGTCGGTGGTGCAGTTGTACAACCGCGAAGAGAAGAGTTTGCTGAAGTTCGATTCGATCAACCGCGAACACCTGGACGCGAACAAGGATTCGATCATGGCGTATTCATGGTTCTATCCGGTCGTCGAAATTCTGAGTTCCGTCGCGATCGCGCTGATCATCTGGTACGGCGGCGGCGAGGTCATCCAGGGCTCCGCGACCCTGGGCGCGCTGGTCGCGTTCATCCAGTACTCCCAGCGGTTCTTCCGTCCCATCGCGGACATGAGCGAGAAGTACAACATCCTGCAGTCGGCGATGGCGAGTTCCGAGCGGCTCTTCCGGCTGCTCGACACGAAACCGGCTCTTGAAAATCCCCGGCATCCGATTCGCGTCCAGGGCCGGGTTCGGGGCGGGATTGAATTCCGGAATGTGTGGTTTGCGTACAACGACGAAGACTGGGTGCTGCGCGACGTGTCGTTCCAGGTGAAGCCGGGGGAATCCGTCGCCATTGTCGGCCACACCGGGGCAGGCAAAACCACCACCACGAGCCTGCTGACACGCTTCTACGATATCCAGAAAGGAACCATCCTGCTCGACGGGGTCGACATTTCGAAAATGGACCTCGCCGAATTACGGAGCGCGTTCGCCGTGGTGTTGCAGGACGTTTTCCTTTTCTCGGGAACGATCGAGTCGAATATCAAACTCGGATCGCCCATCACGCGCGACCGTGTGAGAACCGCGTCCGAAGATGTGAACCTGGCATCGTTTCTGCGGACTCTGCCGCTCGGGCTGGATCACCCGGTGAACGAACGCGGCACGACGTTGTCCGTGGGCCAGCGGCAATTGCTGGCGTTTGCGAGAGCGCTCGCGCACGACCCGCAAATTCTCATTCTCGATGAGGCCACGTCCAGCGTCGATACCGAAACGGAGCGGCAGATCCGTCAGGCCATCGACCGGCTGATGGAAGGCCGGACCTCCATCGTCATTGCGCACCGGCTTTCCACGATCCAGAAGTGCGACAAGATCATCGTGATGCACAAGGGCCGCGTGCGGGAAAGCGGCACGCACCAGGAACTACTTGCAAAACATGCCTTGTACTACAAGCTTTACCAGTTGCAGTACAAGGATCAGGAAATTGTGACGGCCCCGTAAGCGGTGCGCTGCGCGCCACTCTTCGTTGAGGTACTGCTGTCCCAAAAGCGGTTTCCCCTCCTCGACGAGGAGGGGTGGCGCGAAGCGCCGGGGTGGTGTTGTTCAAGAAATTGATTTTGGTGAACGAACCGCCCCGCCGCTCGGCGGCACCCCGCCTTGGCCAAGGGGAAAAGTCCTCGTCCTGCGACTCCATGGCTTCATGTAATATCCAGACCGCATCGCCCAACGTTTTTTCTCGCTTAGGGAATGTTGGATCCAAACCGACTTATTGTGCAAAGCCTCGCCGAGGGAGAATGTTACGGCGTACGGGTGGCGCGCGGCGCCGTGGTGGTGTCGCAATCCGTTGGGCAAAACCGCATAAAAATATGATTACCATTCAGGATAAAGTGGCCGTCGTTACCGGGGCCGGCCGGGGCATTGGCCGCGCAATCGCAATTGAACTTGCCGGCGCCGGCGCCAACGTCACGCTGGCCGCGCGCTCGCGCGCCGAACTGGAGGAGACGGCCGGCTTGATCGGTGCGTCGGCGAGCGTTTTCCCGGCGGATGTGCGCGACAGGGAACAGGTTCACGCGATGCTGGAGCACGCGGGCCCCGTCGATATTCTCGTGAACTGTGCGGGCGCCGGGATCTATGGAAACGTCGCCGGTTTTCCGGATGAAGCCTACGACACGCTCATGGACACCAACTTCCGCGGAACCTTTTTGACCTGCCGTTACGTATTACCCTCCATGATCGAACGCAGAACGGGACACATCGTCAACATCGCTTCCATCGCCGGCAAGGCCGGTACGGCCAACCGCGCCGTCTACTGCGCGTCCAAATTCGCCGTCGTCGGGTTCACCCAGGCGCTTGCCGAGGAAGTCCGCGAACACGGGATTCGCGCCAGCGTCATCTGTCCGGGATCGACCGATACGGCTTTCGGCCCGAAGACCGGCCAGGCGCGCGGCCGGATGCTTCGTCCCGAAGACGTGGCTTACGCGGTTCGCATGCTGGCGATGCAGGATCCGAACAGCTTCATCAGCGAAATCATCCTGCGTCCGACCCAAAAACCATGAGACAAACAACCCTTCTGCTGTGCCTGGCGCTCGCCCTGAGTTCGTGCAACGAAATCATCGACAACACGCCCCCCGACCTGCAGACGCTCAGAGAGTCGCGGACGGTCGGAAACACCAAAGACCTGGATGTCCATCTGGTCTACGACGTCGGTTCTCTCGACGTCCGGTCGATGAAAGGCGGTGAGCTTTTCTCCGTGAACCTCGAATACGACGCACACCGTACCCGGCCCCGCTTCGACTTCAGAGAAGGCGAACACGCCATGCTGGACCTGAAGCTGGATCACCAGTCCCGTCTGAGCAACAGCCGCCGCACGAACGATCTCACCCTGAAGTTGAATGAAGCCGTTCCAATCCGCATGCTCGATTTCATCGCCGGAGTCAGCGACGCGCACATGGATTTGAGCGGTCTCCAGATCGGGCAGTTCCAGCTCAAGGGAGGAGTCGGAAAAATCGAGGTGGCGTTCGACCGGCCCGTGGAAGAGCCGATGAGTCGTCTCGAGGTCCAGAGCGGCGTCGGCAACCTGACGATTCGCGGTCTGGGCAACGTCCGCGTCCAGAACCTGAAAGTGGATGGCGGGGTCGGCCGGACGGACCTGGATTTTACAGGCGACCTGAAGGATTCCCGAACCGACACCGAAATCAACGTCGGTGTGGGCCAGGTCCGGCTGCTATTGCCTCGCGAGGCCGGAGTCACCATCGAAGCGGAGGGCAGCTTCCTGTCGAACATCAGCGCCCCGTCCTTCGAAAAGAACGGAAAGACCTATACCCACAAAGGTCCGGATGGCTCGTCCACGCGGATTCATATCCGCGTGCGAAGCGGCGTCGGCGGCGTCACGGTCGAGTTGATCTGAAGCGAAGTCTTCCCGGCACGTGCGATTCCCGCTTCCCCTGTTCGCGTCTTTGTCGTCTAATCACGGCGACCAAAACGGGAGGAGCGGGACTGTTGCGCGTAAAACACACCTTTCTATTCACACTCTTACTTGGCCTCGGATGGGCCGGCTTTTTATTCGCATACCAGAATGGTCCGGACCCGGCAGTCAACGGGATCTTCGGTTCAACCAATAACTGCGCTCAGGCCGGCTGCCATGTTGGGAATCCGGTGAATGCCCCGGGCGGCTCGTTGACGCTGTTAGGTCTTCCCGCGGAATGGACCGCCGGCCAAACGTATCCGCTCACCGTCCTCATTCAACGGACCGCCACGGTGACGTACGGTTTTCAACTTTCCGCCGTCTTCGATTCGAACAGCCAGCAGGCCGGGAGCCTGACGAAGGGCGGAACCGGCGTTGCCGCGAACCGTATTTCGATCGTGAGCGCCGGCGGCGTTCAGTACGCCCAGCACAATCAGGTCAACGCGCAATCGGCCGCAACGACACAGTTCCTCGTCAACTGGACCGCCCCGTCCAGCACCTCCGGCGGAACTGTCCGTTTCAACGTTGCGGCGAACGCCGCCAACGGCAATATTCAGAACACCGGCGACTTCATTTACACACTGGTGGAACGACGCTCGCCGGGCGCCGGTCCCGCGCCGGACTTCTCGATGACCGCGACTCCAGCGACGGCCGCCGTCACCGCCGGCCAGAGCGCGTCGTACACCACTTCGATCGCGGGCGGCAACGGCTTCGCCGGCTCTGTCGCGTTGAGCGTGACCGGCCTCCCCTCCGGAGCGACGGGGAGCTTCAATCCCGCTTCAGTAACGGGAGGCGGCGACTCGACGCTGACGATTTCGACCGCCGGCACCGTGGCCGCGGGAACATACCCGTTGACGATCACCGGCGTGAGCGGATCGGTCACGCATAGCGCCTCGGTCTCTCTGTCCGTGAGCGCTGCCGCGCCGGCCGACTTTTCAATCGCGGTGAACGCGCCCAGTGTGAGCGTTGCGGCGGGAGCGAACACCACGGCTTCGGTCGCGGTCGTTCCGGCGAATGGTTTTGCCGCGAGTGTGGCGTTGACCGTCACCGGATTGCCGGCTGGAGCTTCCGGTAGTTTCAGCCCGTCTTTGGTGACGGCATCCGGAAATTCGACATTGACGATAACGGTCTCAGGCGCCGTCGTTCCGGGCACGTATCCCCTGGTCATTGCGGGAACCAGCGGGTCGCTGACGCATACTGCTGCGTTGTCGCTTGCGGTGACCGCACCCGGGAACACGAGCCGGACATTCGCCATCGCGAACTTCAGCTCGAACTCCTCGAGTACCGATGGGACGGGCGCATTGGGCGTCGGGTATGCGCGAATCTCCGCCACAACCGGCACCGCTCCGGCGGGTGTCGAGATCTTCGGCTACCGTGCGAATAACGTCCTTGTCGGCGAGACCGGCGTCCCGGCGTCACCATTGATCGCCTCCGGTAGAATCTATGCGGAAGTCGGCGGCGCCGTGAACACCGGACTCGCTATCGCGAATCCCGGAACATCGACGGCCACCATCAATTTCTTCTTCACGAATGCTTCGGGCGCCGACTTCGGCTCCGGCTCGACCACCATTCCCGCCGGCGGCCAGCTGGCGAAGTTCCTGAATGAAACCCCATTCAGCGGCGGCAGTAACGTTCAGGGAACCTTCAGCTTCACTTCCACTCTTCCGGTTTCTGTGATCGCGTTACGTGGCTTCACCAATGAGGTTCGAAACGACTTCCTGATTACGACACTTCCGGTCATCGACACATCCGCGGCCGCGGGAACGGGAACGCAGATCCTTCCGCATTTCGCGAATGGCGGAGGCTGGACCACACAGGTCATCCTGGTCAATCCCGGCTCGACCACGCTCACCGGAACGCTTCAGTTCGTGAGCACCGCCGGTGTTCCGGTGACCGTCGTCAGCAACCCGAATTACTCTGTCCCTCCGCGAAGCTCCCAAAAACTGGTGACGTCGGGTCCGGAAGCGTACGGATCCGTTCGCGTTCAACCGTCCTCCGGCGGAGCGGCGCCGGTTCCTCTGGTGGTGTTTTCGTATAAACCCGGCGGAATCACGCTCACCGAAGCGGGAGCGCCCGCGAACGCGGGCACGGCGTTCCGTATGTACGTCGAGTCCTCGGGAACATCGGGACAGCCCGGAAATATTCAAAGCGGGATTGCGGTTGCGAACGGCGGCGCCACTGCGGCCAGCGTGACTTTCGAGTTGTTCAAGGCGGATGGAACGTCCGCCGGCTTGACCCGGACGATCCCGATTGCGCCGTCAGGCCAGTACGCCAGTTTCCTGGCAGAGATTTTCCGGGGAACGCTGCCTCAGCCATTCAGCGGCGTGTTGCGGATCTCCGCGCCTTCGAGCATTTCGGTGGTCGGTCTCCGCGGCCGGTACAACGAGCGCAGCGAGTTCCTGATCACCACCACCCCGCCCGCACTCGAGTCCGCGGCGGCCTCCGGTGCGGAGTTGCTGTTCCCCCATCTGGTCAACGGCGGAGGGTACACCACGCAGTTCATCCTCTTTAGCGGAACGGCCGGACAGACGAGCGCGGGAACGCTTCGCTTCTTCAACCAGAACGGCGCCGCGCTGAGTTTGATTCTGAACCAGTAAGTGGATCGGACCACCCCGGCGCTGTGCGCCACAACAAGTCGGTTTGGATCCAACATTCCCTAAGCGAGAAAAACGTTGGGCAATGCGGTCCGGTTTTTACATGAAGCCATGGAGTCGCAGGACGAGGACTCTTCCCCGCCTTGGCCAAGGCGGGGTGCCGCGAAGCGGCGGGGCGGTTCGTTCAACAAAACCAATTCCTTGAACAGCACCACCCCGGCGCCGAGGAGGGGAAAACGCTTTTCCTCGATTTCGCTTCATTGGGACAGCAGTGCCTCAACGAGGGGAACGGCACTGTCCCTCGGCAGAACCCCCGTTCCACATTCTGACCCCTAAACCCTTACAAATCTCAGGCACGCACCTTGCATAACCCAACAGCCAGAGGTGCGATCGATGAAGAAGCTGACCGTTTTACTGGTTCTCATTCTTGCGATTCATGCAGTCGAGTCCTGGGCACAATGCCGCGCGACTGCTCCCGAGGTCAAAAGTGTTTCGCAGACGTTCGCGGCGACGGGGGAAAGCGCTTCGGGTTCGTCCTCCAGCTTTTCGATTGCGGACCGCGGAGCGGCGACATTCGACAGTCAGGGTGGCACGGGTAGTCCCACAGTCGGCTATGCGCGTGTGCAGCCGAATGCGGGCAGTTCGACGCCATCGAGCTACCTGACCTTCCAGTTCAAACAGAACGGCATTCTCGTGGGCCAGGCAAGCGTTCCTGGAACGATTCCGACGCAGTCGGGACGCATCTATGCCGAAGTGGGAGGCGCGGTGAACACGGGTGTGGCGATCGCGAATCCGAATTCGAGTCCGGCGACGATCTCGTACTACTTCACGGATCTGGCAGGCCAGACTTCCGCGACCGGGAGTTTTTCGTTGGAGGCCAACGCCCAGATCGCGAAATTCCTCACTGAAGCTCCCTTCAGCCTTGGCGGGTCGCTTCGCGGAACCGTGACGTTCAATTCCTCGCTGCCGGTCGGCGTGATCGCGCTTCGTGGCTATACGAACGAGCGCAGCGAGTTTCTGATCACGACGTTGCCGGTGGTCAGCTTGTCGGCTCCGGACCTGGGAATCGTGTACATGCCGCATTTCGCCGATGGCGGCGGCTGGACAACGCAGGTCGTGCTGGTGAATCCGTCCGATTCGCCGATCTCAGGCTCCATCCAGTTTTACGGTCAGGGCAGCGGTTCGGCTGCAGCCTCGCCGGTGACGCTCAACGTTGAGGGCCAGGTCGGCGCGACTTTTGCGTATTCGATTCCACCGCGCTCGTCGGTTCGGCTCGCGACCGCAGGCGCCGGCGCGTCGATCGCGGTGGGCTCTGTACGCGTAGTGCCGGCCGTCGGAAATCCTTCGCCGTCGGGCGTCGCGATTTTCGCGTATCGCAATGGAGGCGTGACCGTCTCCGAGGCAGGAGTGCCGGTCCTGAGCGCGTCCAATGCCTTCCGTCTGTACGAATATGACTGCGGCGATTTCAAGGGGCAGGTCCAGACCGGCGTCGCCATCACGAACCCCGGAACGTCTGCCGCGACGGTGAACATCGCGCTGACAGACCGTGACGGGGCGGCCACGGGACTCAGCGCATCCATCACGGTTCCGCCGGGCGGACAGATCGCGAAATTCATGCGCGAACTGATTCCGGACCTGCCGTATCCGTTTCACGGAGTGGCCCGCATTTCGTCGTCGTCCGCCATCGCGGTGACGGCGCTTCGCGGTGACTACAATTCCCGCGGCGACTTTCTGATCACCACGGCCTTGCCGACCAACGAAAGCGCGCCGATGACGTCGCAGGAGTTGATCTTTCCGCACCTCGTCGACAAGGGCGGCTACACCACGGAATTTGTGCTGTTCAGCGGAGTTGCCGGACAGGTCTCGAACGGGGTTCTTCGGTTCTACGCTCAGGACGGATCCGTGTTGAACATGACCTGGCAGTAGGCAACTCGCGAAAAGCGTTTTCCCCGCCTTGGCCAAGGCGGGGTGCCGCGAAGCGGCGGGGCGGTTCGTTCAACAAAATCAGTTTCGTGAACAGCACCACCCCGGCGCTTTTCCTCGGTTTCGCCTTATTAGCGGCCTACGCACTCATCGATCACGACGCATCGCAACAAAAACTGGCCACGACACCGAACTATGTTTCAACGACTTACGGGCCAGTTTCTTGGGAGGACAGCAGTACCTCGACGAGGGGAAAACTGCTCACCGGCGAACGTTCCCGATTTCGCAATCCGAAATCCGGAATTGCTCTATCCTCTCCCGTGTGAATCTGCGCGAGGCCTTCGACCGCCACTCGACTTCATACGACGCCCGATTCTCCGGCGTCGCGATCGGGGAGCGGGTTCGCTCCGAGGTCTGGGAACTCGCCGATGCCGCCTTCTCCGCTTCGACGCATATTCTCGATCTCGGTTCCGGCACCGGCGAGGACGCCATTCACTTCGCCCGCAAAGGCCTCCACGTGACAGCAGTCGATGTTTCTCCCGGCATGATGCATCGATTGAAAACGAAAGCTGATGCGGCGGGGCTGTCGGCCGGCATCCACTGCCGCATTTCGGAGATGGACCGGTATCGGCCTTGCGATTTCCGGTTCGACGGCATTCTCTCCAATTTCGGGGCAATCAACTGCGTCGATGATCTGACCTGGCTGCGCGACGTCGCGCAGCCGGGATTGAAGCCCGGCTCGCGGCTGGTGCTCACCGCCATGGGTTCGTTTTATCCATTGGAGTTCATCGTGTTTCTCCTGAAAGGGCAGCCGCGGCTCGCCTTCCGGCGGCTGCGGCGTCCGGTGGACATTGCCATCGATGGTGTGCCGGTCCGCGTCCACTATCATTCGTTGAAGTCCATCGAGCGCATGCTCGGCCCGGCGTTCCACCTGGAGAGCGTGCGCGGCCTCCGTTCGCTGCTGCCGGCGCCGGGCTGGGAGCACATCGAGGCCCGCGTGCGATGGCTGGCTCCCATCGATCGGCTGGTTTGCCGCGCGAGGCCGACGGCGACGTTTGCCGATCATTTCGTCTCGGTGTGGCAGTACCGGCCATGAGTTTTATTTCGGCCGGCGCCCTTCGACGCCTGGCTCAACCCTTCATCGTCCGGTTCTGGGTTCGGCGCGGCTTGCGGGAAAACAGCGTGTTCGATGTGGGATGGACCCGGATCCGCGTCCGGCCCGGCGTGTTTCATCCGCGGTATTTCGGCAGCAGTCTGATTTTCGCGCGCTTTATCGAATCGCTGGAACTCCAGGGAAAACGCTTCCTCGATATGGGCACGGGATCCGGCATCATCGGATTGTTCGCCGCCCGCGCCGGCGCCGATGTGACGTCTGTTGACCTCAATCCGGATGCCGTGCGTTGCGTGGAAGAGAATGCGGCTGCCGCGGCGTTGAAGATTCGTTGTCTCGAGAGCGATCTCTTCGCAGAGCTGACGGGAGAGCGCTTCGACGTGATTGCGTGGAATCCGCCGTTCTTTTCGAA